>JBDSAJ010000656.1:0-17681 GCA_039922235.1 Umezawaea sp. | reverse complement strand
CGGACGGGAGACGACCGATTCCGTCCTGAGTGGCGAGGGGCACGCGAGCGCCCGTCTGACGTCGTCTCGCTGTGAGCGCCCCCGGCGTCGGCCGTGCGGGCGGCTTCGTGGGGGTGGGGGAGGAGGGCTCAGCCATGGATCGGCGGTCTCTGGCCAGTCGGGCGGGACGAGACGAGGATGGGGATGGACAAGAAGGAACTGGCGGAGTTCCTGCGCCGCGCCCCCGCGACGTCGCGGGGGCGGGCTGGTCGAGGGGGCGCGCAGGCGGCACGCTTGCGGGCCGCGCTGACGGCTGGCAGTGACACTCCCCGAGCCGCCCGGCTCCTCGCCGAACTCCAGGAACGCAGCCCCGTGCCGTCTGTCAGAAGGTGCGGTCGGCAACCGATACCCGCTGGGCTGCTTGGAGAGCGCGTCGCAGTTCGGTGGCGGGCACGGGCCGACCAGGCGCCTGGAGCATCCGTTCATCGGGCGTGGACGGGTCGGCGAGGTAGAGGCGGGTGCACGCCGCGGCTTCCGGTTCGAAGCGCCAGCTCTGCGCCAGCGGGCCGGTGTCGACGGTGTCGAAGCCGAGCCGGTCGATCAGCGTTGCCGCGTCGGCGTTGGCTTCAGCGTGGTCACCGGCGATCGGCAGTGCGGTGCGGTCGGCCGCGCCTGAGGGGCGGGCCAACTGGGGGATGTGGTGGGCCAGGATGTTGTTGAACGCTTTGACCAGCCGCGCTGTGTCGAAGTGCCGGTGAACCAGCTCGCTGGTGGTGAGCTCGTCTTCGTCCAGTTCGGCGATCCGGCCGTCACGGAACGGGTAGTAGTTGCTGGTGTCCAGCACGGTCTTGCCCGCGAGAGGGGCTGCTGGGACAGCGGTGCGCGCGGTGAGCGGTACGGACAGCACGACGAGGTCACCGGCCTGGGCCGCCTGCTCGACGGTGCCTGCCGTGGCCAGCGGGCCCAGCTCGGCGATGAGGCCGGCGAGGCTCTCCGCGTCACGGGAGTTCGACACCACGACGGGAATGCCGGCCGCTACCGCGAGGCGCGCCACGGCTGTGCCGATGTTTCCGCTTCCGATGATCCCGAGGGTGGGCATGTCTGCTCCTGCGGCAGGCGCAGGCGCGCGCAGACCACGGACGGACAAACTGCGGAACCGCACGCACATCCTCGAAGTCGCGGAGCAGTTCTTCAGCGAGCGGGGCATCACCGGCTCCCTGGATGCCATCGCCAAGCGGGCAGGCGTCGGTCCAGGCACGCTCTATCGACACTTCCCGAACCGGGAGGCCTTGCTCGCCGCCCTCCTGCAGGCGCGCGATGAGGAACTGGTGTCCCGCCGCGACGCCATCCGGCGCGAAGAAGCCGACTCCGGCATCGCGCTCGCCCGATGGCTCGAGGCGCTGGGTGAGTGGTTGACGGCCTTCGACGGTCTCCCGGAACCCCTGCGGGCCGCGCTGTCAGAGGAGACCTCCCCCTTGGCGATCACCTGCCAGGGGTTCATCACGACCACCGACCAGTTCCTCCACGCCGCCCAGCGCGATGGGGGCGCCCAGCCCTGGGTGCGTGGACGTGACCTGTTCCTCAACGTGCTGGCGACGGCCTGGGTGCGCAGCGCTGCCCTGGCCGACGAGTCGTCACCTCGGGCGCTGCACGCCTTGATGCGGTCAGGCTGGATGACGACCCGGACCGAGAGCGACGGCCCAGGCCCCGCATGACGCCTCCAGGGCAAGACCTGGGACAGGTTTCCCGCGTCGCGGGCCAGCACGACGAGGTCGACACCTGGTAGTCGCATCCTGATGGGGGTGTGGGACCACAGGGACGACGGTCATCCGGCTCGGGGCGATACGTGGTCGTGTGGGTATTCGCGATCGGACGCGGCACAGCGCAACGCGCGGGCGAGGGCCTGCCGTTGGGAGGAGTCCCGATCCACGGACAAGCGGTCCTCTCCCGCCGCCGAGGCGCCCGCATAGTCAGGGCTGCCGGGCCGCCCCGGCCCCTGCCGCAGCGAAGGAGAGCACACCCCGTGAAGAGCACCGGAAACACCATCCTGATCACCGGCGGCACCTCCGGCATCGGGCTCGGACTTGCCCCGCGCCTGCACGAGGCAAGCAACAAGGTGATCGTCGCAGGCCGCCGCAAGGACCTGCTCGACCAGATCGCCACCGAGCACCCCGGCATCGAGACGCCATGGAGAGCCGAAGACGCGGTGTGGGACGGCAGCGTCTTCGGCTTCGACCCGGTCGTCGGGCTGGACGCGATCGCGACCGTCCTGAACGTCCCCGGACACGCGAAAGCCCACCACACGACGAACATCGTCGTGTCGGAAGGCCCAGGCGACGAGGTGCGGGCCCGATCCGAAGGTCTGAGCCTGTTGGAGGGCGGCGGTGTCGCCAGCGTCGTCTACGCCGACGACCTGCGACGCACCGATGACGGCTGGCGCATCTTCCGGCGAGTCATCCATCTCACGTGGCCACAACGCTTCTAGTCCCGCCCGAGTTTCGGGGTCGCCGGGCGCGGATGATCGCGAAGCGCGTGTTCTCGGCTCACCGTCGGCGCGGGTGAACTCGAGTTCGCCCGCGGCGTGGCGGAGATGGCCGTTGTCCGGCCCCAAGTTCAGCATCTCCGGCTCTGTCAACCGGGCCTCAGGGGCGTTCACGATCGTGGTGGTCCGTGGGTGGGGAGGCCGCCCGCGCCGACGAACTTCTGATCCAGGCGCGGCGCGAGGAGGATTCGTCGTTCCGACCGTGGATGTGGAGTGGGCGTGACAGGTGTACCGCGCCGCTCGGCACTGACCAGAACCAGGGAGGGCACACCGTGCCCTCCCTGCCCCGCTTGGCGTCCTCACGCCGCGCAGGTCGAAATCCGGGCTAGAACATCGTGTTGTCGTTCGCTGACGTCGCCGGCACGTCCTGGATCACGTCCCAGTGTTCGACGATCTTCCCGTTCCGCACGCGGAAGAGGTCGACGATCGCCTGTCCGCGCTCACCCGGCGCGTTGACGTAGTGGCTGTGGACCGCCACCAGATCCCCCTCGGCGACGACCCGCTTCGTCGTCACGACGAGCTGGGGGAACTGCGCGAAATACCCGCCCAGCCCGGCCTTCGCGCCGGCGACGCCGTCCGGGATGTTCGGGTTGTGCTGGTGGTACTCGGTTCCCAGGTACTTGTCGATGGCGGACAGGTCCTTCCTGCCCAGGAGTCGGTCGACGTAGTCGGTGACTAGCTTCTTGTTGCGGGCGGTGAGCCACCCCGGCCCCGGCTCCTCCGTCTGCGGCCGACTGACCGTGGAGAACATGTCGTTGCCGTTGACCGTGGTCGGCGGCACACCCTGGCCCGTGTCCCAGTGCTCGGCGATCTTCCCGTCCTGGAAGCGGAAGATGTCGACGACGGCGCTGCCGAGCGTGCCCGGCGCGATGACGACGTTGGAGTGCGCCAGCACCAGGTCGCCCTCGGCGATGATCCGCTTGACGTTGTACTTGGCGTCCGGGAACTGCTGGTGCAGGGCGCTGCCGAGGTTCTTGAGGGCGTCTGCGCCGTCGGGGGCCAGCGGGTTGTGCTGGATGTAGTCCGGCCGGACGAACCGGTCGACGACCCTGGTGTCGCCCCGCTCGAACACGCCCTTGAGGACGTGGACGACTACGGACTTCTGGTAGCCGCGGCTGTCGCCGTAGCCGGTGGCAGCCGCGGCGGGCGCGGTGGCGGTGAGGGCTGCGGCGACGAGCGCCGCGGCGATGGTCCTGCGGGTAGGTGCGACAACGGCCATGGTGTTCGGATCTCCGGTCCCAGGTGAGGAGGATTGAGGTGACGTCAACGGGCAGGAGGAGGTGGTCAGCCCTGCCGGCCGAACAGGTAGCCGTTGGCGATGTCGATGAGCAGTGTGCCTCGGTAGGTGGGGAAGCGCTTGGTGATCGCTTCCTTGTAGGCCTCGCCGTCGTCGCCGAGCAGTTCGCGACCGGCGTCGATGTACGAGCCGAGTTCCGCCCAGATGCCGGCGTCGGTGGGCGCCCCGTGCCCGGCGAGGATGGTGTCGTACTCCTCCTGTGCCGCACAACGGTCCACATTGGCCTGCCAGCCGTCGAAGTCCTTGTCCAGGAACCACAAGTGGGTGTGGTTGTACACGACGTCCTGAGCGACCAGCACACCCTGCTGCGGGAGTTTGACGACGATCGTGTCGTGGATTTCTCCGCCGGTGACGTGTTCGAAGACGAACGGGATGCCGTCGATGACCTCGGTACCGGGGCTGATCTCGATGGTCGGGGTGATGTCGGCGACCGGGACGGGCGTGCCGGAGGGATCGGTTTTGTCGCCTTGGGCGATGATGCCTGCGATCGTCTCGGGAAGGGCGTGCACGGGGGCGCCGAAGCGGGCGGCGCCCTGGTAGTGGTCCGGGTGGGCGTGGCTGATGATCAGCCGGTCGATCGGCTTGCCCAGTCCTGCGGCGTAGTCCACGACCTCGTCGGCGTAGGCGAGGGCGAACTGGCCGTCGACCGCGATGATCCGGCTCGGGGTCTCGATCAGCTGGGTGGTGACGGCCAGGCCGTCGTCCGGTGCCTGGTAGCTGTGAATCCGCACCGGACTCTTGTCGATGACCGTGATCGTGCCCCGCATGACGCTTGCTCCTCGTGGTCGTGGCGGATGTCTTGCCGTGCGTTCCAGAGTGTCCGCAGGGCACGTTCCGGACGAGGTAGGCTGCGGACTCCTGATGGTCATTCCCGGACTCCGAGGGCTAGTCGTGACAGATCCGATCCCCAGCTTCGCCTTCTCGCCCCCTGGTACCGGGGTGGAGCTTGAGGTGATGGACCTGGCCGAACTGCGCAGCCGTACACCGGAAGGACACCCCCAACGGGTGCACCGACTGGACTTTCACACGATCACCCTCGTGACGCAGGGCACCGGTGAGCGAATGGTCGATTTCGCCACTTTTCCCTGCCGTCCTGGAACCCTGTTGTGGGTACGTCCAGGCCAGGTGCAGCGGTTCGCCCCAGGGAGCGGGCTGAACGGCCCACACCTGCTGTTCACGTCGACCTTCCCGCTCGACTTCACCGGCTCCGACCGGCTGGTCACCCACTGGCTCGGCCCTACCTGCTGGCAGTTGGGCACGAGCCGCGAGTACGCCTCGGTGGCCTCGCTGTTGGCCCAACTGAGCGCGGAGTCCCATCGCGGTCCGGTCGTGCCGTCTGCCGCCGCAGCCGTGGTGACACAACAGATCCAGCAGTTCCTGCTGGCCGCGATCATGCTCCAGATAAGCCGCCTCTCGCCCTACGACGAACGCGAGCACGACAGCGAGGTGTACGCACGGTTCCGCGCTGAACTGGAGCTGTCCTACCCGAGCACGCGCCGCGCCGAGGACTACGCCGCCCGGCTCGGGTACTCCGTCAAAACCCTCAGCCGTGCCTGCCTCGCCGCTGTCGGCCAGCCCGTCAAGCGCGTCATCAACGGCCGTGTCGCCCTGGAAGCGCAACGCCTGCTGGCCCACACCGACGAACCGGTCGCGATCATCTCCCGTCGGCTCGGGTTCTCCGAACCCACCAACTTCGGCAAGTTCTTCGTTCGCCACACCGGTACCACCCCTGGCGAGTTCCGCATGCGCTTGATCAGTGCTTGAGCGTTCTCAGACTGGTCGAGGACCTGCCGGTTGAGAGGCCCAAGGACGCATCAGTACGGCGCGGAGTAGGGCGACGGTCGTCCAGTCGTCTCACGATTCCGCAGCGCTGTCGATCAGCAGGTAGTTGTTCCCCTCGTGAAGCGACTGGTCTCGGATGCGGTGCTGGGTCGCCGTGGGATGGGGCTCGCCAGGGAGGTCACGACCGCCAGGTGTGCACGGGCTCGAAACCCAGCACCCGCCGCGCCTTCTCGATCGACAGCAGAGTCTCGTGCGGACCGAATTCCCTCTTGAGCGGCACGCCGGGGTAGACCTTCGCGATCAGCTCGTCGTTCGGTGTCGTCATGCACGTGTCGGCGTTCGCGATGATGAACACGTCGAACCCGGTCGCGTCGTGGCCGAGCGCCTTGCGCACGGCCTGGGCACCGTCGCGGGCGTCGATGTACGACCAGAGGTTCCACTTGCGGGACAACGGGTCGGCGTCGAACGGGAAGCGCTCGTAGTCGTGCGGTTCCATGACGTTCGAGAACCGCAGCCCGACGATCTTCATCTCGGGTTCCCACCGGCAGAACTGCTGGGCCAGCGTCTCGTCCACCAGCTTGCCCAGCGAGTACGACGTCTCCGGCCGCCCCGCGTACTCCTCGTCGATCGGGATGTACGGCGGGGGAGTGTCGAACGGCAGCCCCAGCACCGTCTCGCTGGACGCCCACACCACGTTGCGCACCCCGGCCAGCCGGGCGGCGGCGAACACGTTGTAGGTGCTCGTGACGTTGTTGTGGAACGTCTTGGCGTTCGGCGCGACACCAGGGCCGGGGATCGCCGCCAGGTGCACCACGGCGTCGAGCCCGTCGTACCGGTCGTCGATCCCGCTGAGGGCCTCCACGACCTGGCCGTAGTCGGTCAGGTCGATGCGCGTGAACTCGCACCCCTGGTCTGCAGGAGGAGCGGCCGCGTCGAGGTTGTGGACCTCCCAGCCGTGCTCCAGCAGGTCGGCTACGACGGCGCGCCCGAGCTTGCCGCTGCCACCGGTCACCGCGACACGTTGAGTCATGGGTCAGATAGTGCCACCTGACACCGAGGCCGCGACCGGAGTCATCGGGTTGTTGGACCGGTCATTCGCGTTGTCGGCGAGCACGCGAGGCAGCCCAGTGGCGCAGGTGCTCGGTGATCTGGGCCTCGTAGCCGTTCTGGGTGGGCTGGTAGTACGTCTCGCGGTCCATGCCGCCGGGGAAGTAGTCGGCGCCGGAGAAACCGTCGGCGGTATCGGGGTCGTACTGGTAGTCCTTGCCGTAGCCGAGGTCCTTCATCAGCCGGGTCGGGGCGTTGAGGATGTGGGCGGGCGGCATGAGCGAGCCGGTGCGTCGGGCGGCGCGATGTGCCGCGTCGAAGCCGCGGTAGACGGCGATGGACTTCGGGGCGGTGGCGAGGTAGACGACTGCCTGGGCGATCGCCAACTCGCCCTCGGGGGAGCCGAGTCGCTCGTAGACGTCCCAGGCTGCGAGCGCCTGCTGGACCGCGTGCGGGTCGGCCATGCCGATGTCCTCGCCTGCGAAGCGGACCAGGCGGCGGGCCACGTACAGGGGGTCCTCGCCGCCGTCGAGCATGCGGGCGAGCCAGTACAGGGCCGCGTCCGGGTCGGAGCCGCGCATCGACTTGTGCAGCGCGGAGATCAGGTTGTAGTGGCTCTCCTGCGCCTTGTCGTACAGCGGGGCGCGCTGCTGGATGTGGTGGGCGAGCGCGGCGGTGTCCAGGGGTGTCTCGACGTCCGGGAGGGCCTGGAGCTGTTCGGCCGTGTTGAGGAGGTAGCGGCCGTCGCCGTCGGCCATGGCGATCAGGGCGCCGCGGGCGTCGTCGTCCAGTGGCAGCCGGTGGCCGGTGAGCCGCTCGGCGCGGTTGAGCAGCGTGGACAGCGCGGCTTCGTCGAGGCGTTTGAGCACGAGGACCTGGGTGCGGGAGAGGAGGGCGCCGTTGAGTTCGAAGCTCGGGTTCTCCGTGGTGGCGCCGATCAGGGTGATCGTGCCGTCCTCGACGTAGGGAAGGAAGCTGTCCTGCTGGGCGCGGTTGAAGCGGTGGATCTCGTCGACGAACAGCAGGGTGCCCTGGCCGACACGGCGCCGGTTTCGTGCGTCGGCGAAGACCTTCCGCAGATCGGCTACACCGGAGAAGGTGGCCGACACCGATTCGAAGGCCAGGTTGCTGCCGTCCGCGAGGAGCCGGGCGATGGTCGTCTTCCCGACGCCGGGCGGCCCCCACAGGATGGCGGAGCCGAGTCGCTGCTGAGCGACCATGCGGCCCAGCGGGGCGTCCGGGGCCAGGAGGTGGTCCTGCCCGACGACATCGTCCAGCCGTGTGGGGCGCAGGCGGTCGGCGAGTGGCCGGGCGGGCTCCTCGTCGAAGAGCGGCAGGGTTGGTTCGGTCGGTTCCATCGGACTCTCGGGTCGGAGGCGGGAGGTGTGCGGGCGTGGTGAGCGTTGCACGGGACGCTGACGAGCGAGGGCTCAGCTGCCGGCGGGGAAGCTCACGGCGCTCATCGAGCGCCGGGGCGGTCGCGTCGCGGCAGCCGCTCGGCGACCAGGTCGTAGGAATCCTCGACCGCGTCGGTGACCAGTCGCTTGGTGATGCCGGGGCCCGGCCCCAGCGAGATCCAGTGACGTTTGTCGAGGTAGCGGCCCGGTGTGATCGAGGCGTAGTCGCGTTCTTGCGCGCGGGCGCGTTCGGGTTCGCACTTGACCGTGATGATCTGGTCGTCCGGGTCGTCGGTGATGATCAGGAACACCTTGCCCGCCACCTTGTACACGTCCAGGTGCTCGGTGAACGGGTAACCGTGGTCCGTTCCGGGCAGCGCGAGGGCCGTGGCGCGCGCGACGTCCTGGAGCCGGTCGCCGGCCGCGCTCACCGGGCCGCCCGCGTGCCGCTGCCGTAGGTGTGCGGGTCGACGGGCTGCTCGGCCTTGGGCAGGTGGGAGACCACGAGCAAGTAGGAGTCGGTGACGAGTTCCTCGACCAGCGTCTCGTCGACGCCTTTCCCGCCCTCCAGCGTGATCCAGTGCTTCTTGTTCATGTGGTAGCCGGGGGTGATGTGGCTGTTCCGCTCCCGCAGGGCGAGGGCCTCGCCGGGGTCCGCCTTGAGGATCACGACAGGTCGTCCCGGGACTTCGGTCATCAGCATGAACACCTTGCCGCGCACCTTGAAGACCTCCCAGTCGGGGCCGAAGGGATGCTCCAGGCGGGCTCCGGGAAGTTCCTCGGCGCAGTCAGCGGCGGTTTTCTGCAGGATCGATCCGTTCACGGGCGTTGCCTCCTCGGGTGGTGACGGGTTGTGGCATCGAAGGGCGCCCCGCGCGGTCGCGGTGGCACACCCCATCCTTTCCCTGAAATTGCAGAAACGGGCAGTAAGCTGCGGACACGTGATGGTCCACAAGCGACACACCCGCGCGCGCGATCAGGCTGGACCGGCCGCGGTTCGGCTGTACGGTTTCCAGCCCCCGGTCGGTACTCCCTACGGCCTCGAGGTCAGTACCATCGAGGACTTCTTCGCCCAGCACGGCGACTGGCCGTGGAACCCGCCCCGTCCGGGCCGTGCCACCTTCCACTACCTCATCGCGATCACCGAGGGTGAGCTGCGGCACGACGTAGACTACGTCACTCAGACCGTCGCCCCAGGTCAGTGGCTGTGGGTGCGTCCCGGGCACGCGCAGTGCTGGCATCCGCCCGGCGCGGCCCGCGGCCCGTTCATCCTGTTCGAACCGGACGTGCTGCGGCCCGACCTCGCCCGTCTCCTGGCCCCGCTCACCGCGCACGAGGCCCCTGCCGTGCTCAGCCCGCACCCCGACGACACCGCCTGGCTCCAGCAGACGGCACTCCAACTCCTGGACGAACACCGCGCACTGGGGCGCCGCCCCCTCGACCTCCACCACGCCCTGCGGCTCAGCCTGCTCGAATCCCTGCTGCTGCGCCTGGCCAACTCCCCCGGCATCGCCCCCATCAGCACGGCCACGGCCGGCGCCGGTCGCGCCGACAGGTACGGGCGCTTCCTGGACGCCTTGGAGCTGCACTTCCGCGAACTGCACCAAGCCTCGGACTACGCCGAGCTGCTCGGCTGCTCGGTCCGCACCCTCAGCCGCGCCGCCCAGGACGCCACCGGCAAGGGGGTACGCGAACTCATCGACGAGCGGCGACTCCTGGAAGCCCGACGCCTGCTGGGAGGCGCCCGGTGGGACGCCAGGGCTGTGGCCGTCGAACTCGGCTTCACCGATCCCGCGAACTTCGGCCGCTTCTTCCGCGACCGCACCGGTCTCACCCCAGCCGCCTTCGCGGCCCGCGAAGCCACGACCCAACCGTGAGAGGAGCACGGCCCCTGACCTCCGGGCGTTCCCGCCGCGGGAGGCTCGACCGATTCGGAGGTCCACTTGGCGTGGGGTCAGACCCAGTCGGGACATGCTCGTCGGCATAGCGGGCGCCGAATCCGCCGGTCGGGAGGATCTCGTGGATCGCGGCGAGATCGGCCTCGGTGAGGGCGACGTCGGCCGCGTGGGCGTTTTCCTCCACGCGGCTGCGCTGCGGGTGCCGGGGATCGGGACGATGTGCTCGCCCTGGGCGAGCAGCCAGGCCAGGGCGAGCTGGGAGACGGTGATGCTCTTGGCGGTGGCCAGCCGGCCAAGTCGGTCCACGGCTTCGACGTTCTTCTCGAAGTTGCCAGGCTGCCAGCGCGGGTTGGTGGTGCGCATGTCGGTGGCGTCGTACTGTCCCGCGGGCTTCGCGGTACCGGTGATGAAGCCGCGGCCGAGGGGCGAATAGGGGACGAAGCCGATGCCGAGCTCCTGGAGGACCGGGAAGAGCTGTTCGACACTCGGTCATTCGGGTGCGCTGGTGTCTCGGAGCTGATCGGTGCGGCTGGGACGACCACTGGCCGGATGCCGGCGGCACAAGTGGGGCTCCCGCTCGCCATGCCGGAGAAACCCGGTCAGGCTGGGGCCCCACAGGCTCCGCCGCGGTCAGGAGGCGATCCTTTCGGCCACGGTCTGGGAGAACGCCCAGTTGGAGTGCACGATGAGCCACTGTCCGTCGACGAGCCGGTAGCCGTGCGTGGCGTTCCAGGCGCGCCGCTGCTTCTCGTTGCCGTCCTCGTCGAGCACGTAGGTCTTCAGGTTGTAAGCCAGGACGGCGAAGTCGCCGCTGTCGCCGACGTGGACCGTCGGGTTGAGGTACTCACTGCGCACGATGTGCGGGTTGGAGTAGATGGACGACAGCCACGCGACGGTCTTCTCCTTGCCGACGACGATGTTCTCGAGGATCGGGTCGAAGTAGCTCACCTCGTCCGCGAAGCCGTCCAGGTAGCCGCACGGGTCGCCGACGCTGAAGCGTTCGTTGTACGACTTCTCCAGCTCGATGATGGTCTTGCTGACTTCTTCCTTGTTGACGCCCACGGCGTCCTCCCTTTTTTGTGCATGCCGCAGCCGGTGCCTATTGGCGAACCAGGGGATGTGTTTCTTTCAGTCGTCCAGGACGACGACGTGCTTGCCCGGTGTGGTGCCGGATTCGAGGTCGGCCTGGGCGTCTCGGACTTGTTCCAGGCCGTGGTAGACCTTCGCGACCGGGACGGTGAGGCGGTCGTAGGGGCGGCCTGGGTCGAAGTCCGCGACCACGGGGCGGCGGTATCGCCCGGCGGTGGCGAACGGGACGCCCCACCAGGACCGCACCCCTGGTGCAGTCGGGGCCTTGGGCGCGGTGGCGGTCATGACGTGTCCCTCCGGCGTGGTTCAGGTGTTCGCGCTGCGTGTCGGCGGCTGGTTGCTCACGGTGACGCTCTCCCATCATTTCCCGGGATTCGACAAATCGCCCTGCGAGCACCGGTCACCTGGTGGTCACCAGATGACACTTCGCTGCCCTCTTCTTCCGACTGTGCTGTCGACCGGGGTCGGGCGGAACGAAATCGACCTGTACGAGTTGAGGCGTGAAGCTCACCGTCACGCCGGCGGTCGAGGCAGGTTCCATGTCCGGTGCCACGCGGCCCCGCGAACCCCGCGCGATTGATTCAAGTGTCTCGACGATGAAATCAGTGGTGGTCCGCACATATTGCGCGTGAATCGCTCGCATGCTTAGCTGTTCGCGCACCTGGGAGGTGGGCTGATGGACGATATCGATCGAGCAATCCTGCGCGAGCTGCAGACCGACGGTCGCATTCCCTACGCCGATCTCGGCCCGAAGGTCGGACTGTCGGCGTCGGCCGCTCGGCAACGGCTGCAGCGGCTGATCGACACCAAGGCGGTGCAGATCGTCGGCGTCACCGACCCGATGGCCATGGGTGGGCAGGCCATGGCCCTGCTCGGGCTCCGCGTCGACGGCGATCCGCGGGCGGTGGCCGACGAGCTCTCAGGCCACGACGACGTCGTCTACGCCGTCTTGACCGCCGGCACCTTCGACTTGTTCGCTGAGGTCGTCTGCCGGCACCCGCGTGACCTGCTGGACTTCATCAACGACGTCGTGCGTCCCATCGAGGGCGTGACGACGGTGGAGAACTTCCCCTACTTCGGGATTCACACGCACCGGTTCTTCTGGAACGTCGGCTGAGCAGTGCCCTGATGACCGGCCGTCGCGGGTCAAGCAACTGGTGAAGGGAGGATCCGATGGCCATCTCACCTGCCGAGTGGCTGGTGGCGCCGATGGTTGCAGTCCAGCAGGAGCAGGCCGCAGCCCTCCTCGTGGAGCGATTCGGGGTCGATGGAACACTCGAGGAACTGGGCAGCAACCACGACCGCAACTTCCGGGTGCGCACCGGTCTGGATGAACACGGGTACGTCTTCAAGGTCTTCAACCCGGTCACTGACCGCGCGGTGCTGAGGGCGCAGTCCGAGGCCACCGAGCGCCTCGCCCGTGCACTGCCGGAGTTGCGGCTACCGCGGGCACGGGCCGGAGTCGATGGGAAGTACATCCAGACCATCTCCGTGGACGGCCAGGACCACGACTGCCAGTTGCTCGACTACGTTCCCGGTGAACCCATCATGGACAGCCGCTATCTGGCCCCGCGGGTGGTGGCGCGGCTGGGAGAGCTGGCCGGACGCATCACCGCGGCCCTGGACGGTCTCGACGTGCCGATTCCGGACCGGCCGATGCTGTGGGACCTGCGCAACGCGCTCGAAGTCGTCGAGGCACTGGCCCCGCACATGGTCGACCAGCGGCGAGCCCAGCGTGTGCTGCGGGCCGCCCACGCGGCACAACAACAGGTGCAGCAGCGCTCCGCGTGGCTGCCCACACAGGTCATCCACGGCGATGTGGCCGACAACAACGTGGTGTGCCGGACGGACCTGGACGGCCGCCCCATGCCGGTCGGGCTGATCGACTTCGGGGATCTCATGCACAGCTGGGCCGTGGCCGAGCTGGCGGTCGCCTGCACATCGGTCCTGCACCATCACGGGGCCACACCGGATTCGGTGCTGCCCGCGGTCCGCGCGTTCCACGCCGTACGGCCGCTCGCCGTCGACGAGCTGGACGTGCTGTGGCCCCTTGTCGTGCTGCGTGGCTGCGTGATGGTGGTGTGCGGGCAGCACGCCGCGCTGCAGGACTCCGGCAACGGCTATGCCATGGCCGCCCTCGACCGTGAGTGGGCGATGTTCGAGGCCGGTACTTCGGTTCCGGCCGAGGTGATGGCCGCCCACTTCCGGCAGGTGATCGGCGAACCCGCTCTGCACAGCGATCCGTCGCCCTCAGGCCATTTTCTTCTCCCCGGACTTCACTCCGGAGCAACGGTGCTTGACCTGTCCGCTACCAGCGACGCGCTGCACGGCGGCCGCTGGCTCGATCCCGACGCGGAGTCCGCTGTGGTCGCACGGGCACTCGACTCGGGCGGCTCGGCAGTGCTGACCCGGCACGGCGAGTGCCGTCTCACCCGCACACGGGTCGACGACGCAGAGCCGAGCGCCACGCTCGCGCTCGGCGTGGAGGTGCACCTCGACGGCCCGCTGGCGGTCCACGCGCCGTGGGTTGGCACGGTCACCCGGCACGCCGAGCACGGAGTGACCCTGACCGCCGGAGGGCTGCACCTGGTGCTCGACGGCATCGATCCGGCCGTCGCGGTCATCGACGCGGGAGAGGCCGCATCCGGTCAGCAGTTGGGCACCGTCGCCGCACCGGGCGGCCGCTATCGGCTGGATGTGCAGCTGTCCCGACTGGGCACGGGAATCGCACCACGCTTCACCCCGCCGGCGCTGGGCGCGGGCTGGCTGGCGATGTGCCCTGATCCCACCGGCCTGATCCTCCCCAGCGCGGACCACCCCGCGGCGGACACGCCCACGGAGCAGGCGAACATCCTTATGGAGCGCCGAGTGAAGTCTTTCGCCACCGTGCAGGAGCACTACTTCGAAACGCCCCCGCAGATCGAGCGAGGCTGGCAGCACTACCTGGTGGACACCCGCGGCCGCGGTTACCTGGACATGCTCAACAACGTGACCGTCCTGGGCCACGGTCACCCGCGACTGGCTGAAGCAGTGCACCGGCAGTGGCAGCGGCTCAACACCAACTCCCGTTTCCACTACGCCTCGGTGGTGGAGCTGTCGGAGCGGCTGAGCGCGCTGCTGCCTGCCGGGCTCGACACCGTCTTCCTGGTCAACAGCGGATCCGAGGCAGTGGACCTGGCACTACGGCTGGCCTGGGCCGCTACCGGGAGGCGCGATGTCGTCGCGGTGGAGGAGGCGTACCACGGCTGGACCTACGCCGGTGACGCCATCTCCACCTCGACGGCCGACAACCCGAACGCCTTGGCCACCCGCCCCGCGTGGGTGCACACGGTCCCCACGCCGAACAGCTACCGCGGCCCGCACCGCGGCCATGAGGCGCACCTCTACGGCCCCGAGGCCTCAGCCGTGATCGCCGAGCTGGTCCGGTCCGGACGCCCTCCAGCGGCGTTCGTTTGCGAGCCCTACTACGGCAACGCAGGCGGAATGGCTCTGCCCGACGGCTACCTCGAACAGGTCTACGCCGCCACCCGTGAATCCGGCGGTCTCTGCATCGCCGACGAGGTGCAGGTCGGCTATGGGCGGCTGGGCACCCACTTCTGGGGTTTCGAGCAGCAGGACGTCCAACCGGACATCGTCGCCGTCGCCAAGGCCATGGGCAACGGCCACCCCCTGGGGGCAGTGATCACCCGACGCGAGATCGCCGACGCCTACCGTTCGCAGGGCTACTTCTTCTCATCGGCAGGCGGCAGCCCCGTCAGCTCGGTGGTCGGGCTGACCGTGCTCGACGTGCTCCGCGACGAGGGTCTCCAGGACAACGCCCGCACGGTCGGCGCACACCTGCGAACGCGGCTGCTGCGACTCGCCGACAAGCACCCGCTGATCGGCGCCGTCCACGGCAGTGGCCTGTACCTGGGCGTCGAGTTCGTCAGGGACCACGAGACACGGGAGCCTGCGACCGAGGAGACGACCGCCATCTGCGAACGGCTGCGAGAACTGGGCGTGCTGATGCAGCCGACCTCGGACCGGATGTGCGTCCTGAAGATCAAGCCGCCGCTGTGCCTGACCACGACGAGCGCCGACGCCTTCGTCGACGCCCTCGACGACGTACTCACCCACGGATGGTGAAACACGGTACGGACGTACCTGTCGGGGGCCTTGCCCCAAGGCCGCGTCGCTAAGGACGATCGGACCGTCAAGTCCTTCGTGCGTCTTCCTGATGTGTCACGGTGATCAGACCACCTCGTGCTGCGTCGGTGACAGGTCCGTGGCCGGACCCGATACTGTGGATGGGTGGAGCGGCTGCGCGGCATCAGGTCCGCGGTGGCCCGCCGGACCACGGCGACGCACCTGATGGCGCTCCTGTGCTTCCTCCTCGCGGTCGTCCCGACGAGCTTCTACCGCCCCGACGGCCCGTACCTGGTGGTCTTCGTCTGCGGAGTGGAGACGGCCCTGCTCGTGCTCGTCGCGGTGCGGCACCTCCTGGTCTCCTGGTGCTTCTCCGTGCCGCTGGTGCTCTTCCTGCCGTACGCGTACGGCGCGCACACCGGCCCCGAGTCGGTGTGGGGCTTGCCGTGGACGATCGGCCTCATGGTGGCGGTCGGGTTCCTGCTGTACCGGATCGCGTTGCGCCACAACGCCGTCGTGGTGGCGGTGGTCCTGGCGGTCACCATCGTGGCGACCCGGCCGCGGCTCGCGGACTGGGGCGACGCGCCGCTTCCCGCCGTCCTCGCGCTCGGCGCCGTCGTGCTGGGCACCGTGCTGCGGCGGCGCCGGGAGGCGGACCGCGTGCGCCGTGCCGAGCAGACCCGCCTGGCCGCGTTGGAGGAGCGCACCAGCATCGCGCGGGAGCTGCACGACGTCGTCAGCCACCACATGTCCGCGCTGGTCCTGCGCACCAACGCCGTGTCGTACCGGCTGCCGGGTCTGGCGCCTGCGGTGCTCGACGAGCTGGACGTGATCCAGCGGATGGCTCGCGACGGGCTCACCGAGATGCGGCGGATGCTGGTGGTGCTGCGCGCCGACGACGGCGACGGTGCCGCGCCGCAGCCCGGTCTGTCCGATGTGGAGGGTATGGTGGCCCGGTTCCGCGTGACCGGCGCGGAGATCTCCCTCCAGGTCGACGTCGGCTCGGTACCGGCCGGTGTCGGGCTCTCGGCGTACCGGATCGTCCAGGAGGCGTTGAGCAACAGCGGGAGGCACGCGCCCGGCGGCGCGGTCTCCGTCGAGATCACCACTCGCGGCGACGTGCTGTGGGTCGAGGTGCGCAACGCCGCCGCGACCAGGCCCGCGCTCGACGACGACCCGGCCCGCCTCCGGCACGGCCTGGCAGGCATGGCCGAGCGGGTGCGCGTGCTGGGCGGCGAACTCACCGCAGGACCCACGCCCGTCGGCGGCTTCGCGGTCGTCGCGGACCTGCCACTGCACGGAGAGGACACCGCGTGACGATCAGGGTGCTGGTGGTCGACGACCAGGCGATGATCCGGGAGAGCTTCCGCGTCGCACTGGACAGCCAGCCCGACCTGGACGTCGCAGGCGAGGCGGGCACCGGGGCCGAGGCGGTGGCGCTGGCCCGCGACCTCGCACCCGACGTGGTGCTGATGGACGTGCGGATGCCCGTGATGGACGGTCTGGAAGCGACCCGCCTCATCGTCGGCTCCGGTGACGCGCCGCCGAAGGTGCTGGTCCTGACGACGTTCGACCTGGACGAGCACGTGTACGGGGCGCTGCGGGCCGGCGCCAGCGGGTTCATGCTCAAGGACTCCCCGCTGTCGGATCTCATCAACGCCGTGCGGGTGGTCGCCGCAGGACACGCCCTGTTCGCCCCGTCGATCACCCGGCGGCTGGTGGCGGCGTACGCCGCCCGCGCGCCGGTGAAGCCGGGCGACGCGGCGTTGCGGCACCTCACCCCGCGCGAGGTGGAGGTGCTGCGCCTGATCGCGCGAGGACTGTCCAACGCCGAGATTGCCGGCGTGCTGACCATCGCCGAGCAGACCGCCAAGAGCCACGTGAGCCGGGTGCTCACCAAGCTCGGCCTCCGCGACCGCGCGCAGGCCGTGGTGCTGGCCTACGAGTGCGGTCTGGTCGTGCCCGCCGAGTAGTACCGCGGTATGGGCAGGCCACGACCGGTACCGGCGGGGCACGTCAGGACACCACCTCGGCGGGACGCCTTCCGAGGCCGCCGTTATTAGCGTCGGTCGGGTGATCAAATCAGCCCCGCTGCTCCGTTCCACGGCGTTCCTGGCTGCGGCTTCGGCCGTCGTGGTAGCCATGTGGTGGATCTTGGGCTCACCTCAGGGCGTGGACAGCGCCGTGTACCGGGCGGGCGCGCTGGCCCTGCTGCGCGGGCAGTCGCTCTACGCCCCGCTGACGGCGCTCCCGGACTGGTCGCCCAACCTGCCGTTCGCCTACCCGCCGATCGCCGCGGTGGTGTTCCTGCCCCTCGCGGCCCTGTCCCTGCAACTGGCGTGGGGTGTGCTCGCGGCCGGGACGGTGCTGGCGTTGCGGACCTCGGTGCGGCTCGTCGGCGGAACACCGTGGGTGCTGCCGGTCCTGCTGTGCCTGGAACCGGTCTGGCGGACGGTCGGTCTGGGTCAGGTCAACGTGCTGCTGATGGCGCTGGTGCTGGCGGACGTGCTGGCGTTGCGCGGATC
>JBDSAJ010000655.1:0-3834 GCA_039922235.1 Umezawaea sp. | reverse complement strand
GTTGCCTGAAGTGTGAGCGGATGTGAGTCCGCTCTGTTCAGGCAGTCGTCACCTTGCGGTGGCGGCGTTGGCCCGGACGGGGTCCGGGTCTTCCCGTGGCGGTACCCGCTGCCCGCACGGTGCGGGTCTGACGTGGGTTTCCCTCGGGCTCGTTTCGGGTCGCCCCGCAACTCGGGGAGGACCTGCCGCCCGCAACCTCGTCCACCAGGTGAGCGAGGTTGCGGGCGGCGTTGAGATCACGATCGAGCGCCAACGGGCACTCGGCGCAGCGGAACACCCGTTCGGACAGGCCCAGCTTGGCTTTCACCACACCACAACCCGAACAGGTTTTCGACGACGGATACCAGCGGTCCGCGACATGCACGGCACCCCCGACCCAACCGGACTTGTACTCGATCTGACGGCGCAACTCGCCCATGCCGACCCCGGCGACATGCCGGGCGAGACGACGGTTGCGCAGCATCCCGGCGACGTGGAGGTTCTCGACCACGATCGTGCCGTGAGTGCGGACCAGGCGGGTGGAGAGTTGGTGCAGGCCGTCGCGGCGGGCGTTCGCGGCGGCGGTGTGCAGGCGCGCGATGCGGGCCTGGGTGCGGTGCCACCGCCGCGAGGGTTGCCGCCTGGTCCGGCGATCCGGGCCAACGCGGCGCGCGGCCTGACGTTGCAGGCGCCGCAACTCCCGTTGCGCCACCTCAAGATGACGGGGATTGGCGACGACCTCACCGGTCGAGAGCACCGCGAGGGACATGATGCCCAGGTCGACCCCCGACCACCGAGGCCGGTCGGGTCGGTGCCGGGTCCTGTCGGTCGATCTCGACGGACAATGAACAGAACCACCGCCCGCCCTGGTGGATGACCGTGGCCGACCGGATGCGAGCGGTGCCGCGTTCGACGTGCCGGGCCAGCTTCCGGGTCGACTCGTGCGTGCGGACCACACCGATCCGGGGCAGCCGCACCTGCCGCCGGTCACCATCGACCAGACCGAAACTGCCGGTGGTGAACCGACACGCCATCGCCCGCCGCTTGCCCTTGAACCGTGGAAACCGGATCGTCGGCCCCGCACGGGTGCCAGCCTTGGACGCCTTCCAGTTACCCAGTGCGGTCGCGAGGTTCGCCAGACCGCTGGAGTAGGCCACTTTCGAGTTCTCCGGCCACCACTACGCGAGGTCGTCCTTGTCCTGGTTCCACCGCTTGCGCAGCGAGAACGCCGACCAGGACACCGCCGGGGTGAGCTGATCACCGGACAACCCGTAAGAGCGCTCCGCCTCCCGCTGCCCGAGGTTGGCCGTCACCACCGCCAAGCCCCAGTTGAACGCGAACCGCTGCCCACCACAATGCGACCGCAGCGCGACTTCCTGCCCCGCGGTCGGATCGAGCGCGTACCGATACGCCTGGATCACCATGACCATGACGCCGTCACGATAGTGCACGACTCCGACACCAGTTCCCGACACCAGTTCCCGCCACCACGCGCGGACGCTCACGGGTGCAGGTATTCGCTCACGACCCACCCAGCAGTTGCGCACCCCGCCCGCGACAGCTCCCTGGCGAAGTCGTGCACGCCGGACGTCAGCCCGTGAGCGTGGTGGAACAGCAGGACCTCGGCCATGTCGCTTCCCTCTCCCAGTGCGTGTGGGAGTCGATCATCCCGTACCCGCAAGCGGTGTGCGAGGCACGCGCTCGGCGACCCGCGGCTCCCCGCGCCGCCGATCATGACCGAGCGGCTCACCCGCCCGTAGAGTCACCCGGTGTGACAGCTCGGCTCAGTGACATCGCGACCCAGGCAGGCGTCAGCGAGGCGACCGTCAGCCGGGTGATCAACGGCAAGGCGGGCGTCTCGTCGTCGACCCGGCAGGCCGTCGTCGCCGCGATGGACGTACTCGGGTTCGAACGCCCGTCCAAGCTGCGCGTACGCAGCCAGGGACTGATCGGCCTGATCATCCCCGAGCTGACCAACCCGATCTTCCCGGTGTTCGCCCAGGTCATCGAGCAGGTGCTGACCAGGGACGGCTACACGCCCGTCCTGTGCACCCAGACGCCGGGCGGATCGTCCGAGGACCAGTTGACCGAACTGCTCGTCGACCACGGCGTCACCGGCATCGTCTTCGTCGCGGGTCTGCACGCCGACACGACGGCGGACATGGACCGGTACGTGAAGCTCGCGGGCCGCCGGGTGCCGTTCGTGATGGTCAACGGCTACACCGACAAGGTGTCCGCGCCGTTCGTCTCCGTCGACTACCGCGCCGCGGCCCGCCTCGCCGTGTCCCACCTGGCGGAACTCGGCCACGAGCGGATCGGCCTCGCGGTCGGCCCGCCCCGCTACGTGCCGACGCAGCGGATGCTCGAGGGCTACACGGCGGCCCGAGGCGACGCCGAGGTGCTCGTGGAGCACTCGCTGTACACCGTCGAGGGCGGCCAGGCAGCGGGCACGGCGTTGCTGCGCAAGGGGTGCACGGCCGTCGTGTGCGGCAGCGACCTGATGGCGTTCGGTGCGATCCGGGCGGCCCGGCACCGCGGCCTGCACGTCCCGCGCGACGTGTCCGTGGTCGGGTTCGACGACTCACCGCTGATGGTGTTCACCGACCCGCCGCTGACCACGCTGCGCCAGCCCGTCGAGGCGATGGGGCAGGCGACCGTGCGCGCGCTGGTGGAGGAGATCGGCGGCACGCCGACGCCGCACGCGGAGTTCGTGTTCCAGCCGGAACTCGTGGTGCGCGGCTCGACCGGTGCGGTGCCGAGGTGACCACCGTGCCGGGACATAGGGTTGGCCGATGACAGTCGTCGGTGATGCCGGGGAACGGCGCGGGGACATCAGCGTGTCGCGCATCGCCGAGCTGGCCGGGGTGACCGCGTCGACCGTGTCGAAGGTGATCCACGGCCGCACCGGGGTGTCGACGGGCACGCGGGAGAGGGTCGAGCGGATCATCCGCGAGCAGGGGTACCAGCGGCAGGAGAAGACCGAGGCCGTCCCCATCGTGGAGGTCGTCTTCCAGTCGCTGGACAGCCTGTGGGCGCTGGAGATCATCCGCGGTGTCGAGGAGGTCGTCCGGCCGCACGGGCTGGCCGTGACGCTGACCGAGATGCGCGGCGAGCACACCCCGGAAAGCCTGTGGGCGCGCCAGATGCTGGCCCGCAGGCCGGTCGGTGTCATCGCCGTCTCCGCCGTGCTCAGCGAGGAGCAGCTCGCCCAGCTGTCGAGCCGGGGCATCCCGCTCGTCGCGCTGGACCCGACCGGGGAACCGCTGCACCCGATCCCGTCGGTGGGCGCGACGAACTGGAACGGCGGCCTGGTCGCCGCACGGCACCTGCTGGAACTGGGGCACCGCCGCATCGCGATGATCAACGGCCCGGACGAGTTCCTGTGCTGCCGCGCCAGGTTGGACGGCTACCGGGCGGCGCTTGACACCGCGGGCGTCCCGTTCGACCCCGGACTGCTGCGCACGGCCTCGTTCTACTTCGAGGGCGGCCGGGACGCGGCGCGGGACCTGCTGCGCCTCGCCGACCCGCCGACGGCGATCTTCGCCGCCAACGACCTGCAGGCGCTGGGGACGTACGACGCGGCGCGCACGGAGGGGCTGCGGGTGCCGGACGACCTGAGCGTCGTCGGCTTCGACGACCTCGCGTTCACCCAGTGGTCCGAGCCGCCGCTCACGACGGTGCGGCAACCGTTGAAGGGCATGGGTGCGAAGGCCGCGGAGATCGTGCTGGACCTGGCCGCGGGTCGCGCGTTGGACCTGGACCGGTGCGAGCTGCCGACCAAGCTGGTGGTGCGGCGGAGCACGGCGGTGCCGCGGGTCCGGTGATGACCACCGGACCCGCGCTCCGCTCAGCCCT
>JBDSAJ010000654.1:0-10319 GCA_039922235.1 Umezawaea sp. | reverse complement strand
AGCTGCACCGGATCGGCCGGGGCACCTCCAACCTCGTGTCCACCGGCGACAAGTACGACGTGAGCGGCAACGACATGCTGCTGTGGTGGGAACACGACGACCGCACCCACGCGGTTGTGCTGTACCTCGAGTCCTTCGGCAACCCCCGCAAGTTCGCCCGACTGGCACGCCGCGTCGCGCGTCGCAAGCCGGTGCTGGCCATCCGGTCCGCGACCACCGAACAGGGACAGCGGGCCGCAGCGTCGCACACGGCCTCGACAGCGACTCCGGCGGCGACGCGCGACGCCCTGTTCCGGCAAGCCGGGATCATCGCCGTCGACGGCGTCACCGAACTCGTGAACGTCCTCGCCGCCCTGGACTCCCAGCCGCTGCCCGCGGGCAGGTCGGTAGCCGTGCTGAGCAACGCGGGCGGATTGGGCGTGCTCGCCGCGGACGCCTGCGTGACCCACGGTCTCACGATGGCCGAACTCTCGGACGAGACGACCCACGCACTTCGGGAGGCGATGCCGACCACGGCGAGCCCGCACAACCCCGTGGACACCGGCGCGGTCGTGGACGAGGACACCTTCGCCCGCTGTTTGGACCTGATCGCGGCGGATCCAGCCGTGGACGCCGTCATCGCCGTCACCGTCCCCACCGCGCTCGGGGACCCGGCGACCGCGATCCACCGGCTGACGGTCGGGAAGCCGCTGCTGGTCGTTCGGGCCGGGCAGGCGATGTCCGTGGAGACCACCCCGAGCGGCGTGTCCTGCTACGCCGACCCGCTGTGGGCGGCGTTCGTGCTGGCCCGGCTGGTGGAAAGGTCGGAATGGCTGGCCCGACCGGAGCCGGACCAGGCAGACCTCGGCGGAGTGGATCTCGCGGGGGCTCGCACCGTTGTGGCCGACCACTTGGCCGCCGATCCCGCAGGCGGGTGGCTTGATCCGGACCAGACCATCGTCCTGCTGCGGGCATTCGGGCTGCCGATGCTGGGTGGTGTGCTCGCGACCACGCCCCAAGGCGCGGTGTCCGCTCAACGCTCCTACGACTCCCCCGTGGCGCTGAAAGCGGTCGTCACCGGACTGCTCCACAAGTCCAAAGGCCACGGCGTCTCCCTCTGGTTGGTCGACGGGGACGCGGTCACCGCCGCGTTCGAGCGGTTCCGCGACCGGTTCGGCGCGGGACTGCGCGGTGTCTTCGTGCAGCCCATGACCACGGGCGGCCGTGAACTGCTGGTCGGAGTGGTCAACGATCCGCGCTTCGGCCCGCTCGTGGTGACCGGGCTCGGCGGCGTGGACACCGACCTGGTCGACCGCCGGGCGTGCGCACTGGCACCGCTGTCCACAATGGACGCCGATGATCTGCTGCACGGGTTCACCGGAGCCGCCGAGGTGTTCGCGGACGTCGATGAACGACCGCTGCGGGACCTGCTGCTGCGGGCGGCGCGGCTGGCCGAACTGCTGCCCGAGGTGGCCGAGCTCGACCTGAACCCGGTGATCGTCTCCGACCAGCGGTGCCTCGTCGTCGACGCGCGAGTGCGGGTGATACCCGTCGACCCGGTCGACCCGTTCCTCCGTGGCCTGCGCGCCCATCGACCGACAAGGGAAGTGACGTCATGACTGATTCCGACATCAAACCGATCGTGGTCGGGGTCGACGGATCACCGGCCGCGACAGCGGCACCGCGGTGGGCACTGGAACAGCAGTGGTGTCGCAGGCAGGCGCGGCATTGCTGATCGAGACCATGTGCAAGACCGGCCTGGACCGAGTGCTGTCCACGGCGTTGGATCGGTGGCGGCGGCCGACCGAGATCCACGACCCCGGCAAGATCGCGTGCGATCTGAACGGAGCCGTCGGACGCTCGGTAGTGACGGTCACGCCATAGGACCCGCGTCGCCGAGTCTTTCGTCCCTGTGGTCCGCCGGTACTTTCCTGACACGCTACGCGTCATAGACCACAGGCGTTCATCTCATCGCCGGGCGGCGGAGCGTATGGTGCAGGCGTCGCTCAGGACCCCGGTGGCCCACGTCCACCAGCGTCACGCCCCCTTCGCGGCGCGTGACGCACCAAGGGGCTTCGTCCATGCACACCGATCTGGACCCATCCATCGACCGGCAGGGCGCCGACCGACTGACCAGCCGTCGCGCCGCTCTGCAGTTCCTCGGCCTGAGTGCCGGAGCCGTCGCGGTCGCCGGATCCGGCGGTCTGACCTGGCTTGCGAGCACCGGCGGTGTGTTCTCGACCGGAACCGGAGCCGCCTATGCCGCCTGGAGCGACGCATCCCCAAACGGTGACCCGGTGAATCTCATCCGCGCGGCGATCCTGGCCGCGAACGCCCACAACACCCAGCCGTGGTTGTTCACCGTCACGGACGACCGCATCGAGCTGCACGCGGATATGTCCCGGACCACCGGTGCTATGGATCCGCTGCTGCGCGAGATGCACATCTCGCTCGGCTGCGCCGTGGAAAATCTGACCCTGGCGGGGCCCTCGAACGGCATCGCCACCGCCGTGACCCTGTTGTCGGACCCGGCGGACGCCACCCATATCGCCACGATCGCACTGACCCCGGTACCGGCGACACGATCGACATTGTTCGACGTGATCGCCGACCGGCATACCAACCGCAGCGTCTACGACACCAGTCGACCGGTGAGCGCGGCACAACGCGACACGCTCAGTGCTTTGGTGGACGTACCCGGCACGCAGTTGGTGTGGTTCTCCACCGCCACCGAGAAACGGGCGTTCGGTGATCTGACGATCCGCGCCACGAAGGCGATCATCGCCGATCCGCAGCAGGCCGCCGACGATTTCCGCTGGTACCGCTCCGACTGGCATGACATCCAGTCGGACAAGGATGGCATCACCATCGACCCATCGGGTCAATCCCCGCTGATCCGCGCCGTCTCCAAGCTCCTGCCGACCACGCAGAAACAGGCCAACGACGGCTGGCTCACGGGCACCCGCGACACTCAGCTTCCGACCGCAGCGGCGTTCGGCGCCATCGTCGTCACCGATCCACGCGACAATCTTCAACGCCTGCGGGTCGGGCGGATCTGGCAGCGGATGCACCTGACCGCCACCGCGGCGGGGCTGGCGATGCAACCGTTGTGCCAGATTCCCGAACGCATCGACCGAGAGGCCTCAGCGAACCTGCCGCCCGATTTCACCACGGCGATGGCGGCCCTCTTGCCCACCGGCACCC
Source organism: Umezawaea sp. (assembly GCA_039922235.1). Taxonomy (GTDB): domain Bacteria; phylum Actinomycetota; class Actinomycetes; order Mycobacteriales; family Pseudonocardiaceae; genus Umezawaea. Next base: position 7,136 of record JBDSAJ010000654.1, on the reverse strand, counting down.
ATCCGGTCATGACGTTCCGGGTCGGATACCCCACCGCCGCTGCTCCGCTGAGCCCGCGCCGACCGGCCACCGACGTCATCCACGCCTAGGAGGTTCCGATGAACGACACCCTGCGCCGGACCTGGCCGGCGATCCTCGTGGCCGTCCTCGCGCTGTTCTATCTCTGGATCGGTGTCGCCGCCCACGGATGGGATCGGATACTCGGCCTCGGCGGCGGCGTGCTCATCCTCGCCGCGATCGCAGCCACCCTCCGATCGGTATCCGCCGCCTCCGTACTTCTGATCGTCGGTGCGCTGCCGCTGGCGGTCGCCACCTGGTGGAGCATCGCCACACCGGTACTCGCGATTCTCGTCCTGTTGCTCGGCTGGATCGCCATCCGGCACATCCGCGAACCACGGCACGCCTCGGCATCCGCCACCATGGGGGAGTCCGCATGAGCAGCACACGACACGTGATCTTCGGGACCGGGGCGAACGGTCTGGCCACTTGGGACACCCTGCGCGGCTACGGGAACTGTCCGCCATGTCAACCGGTCCGGCCACGCACGGGTTCCCGATGATGTGGACGTGGTCGGCGGGGACGCGAGCGACCCTGTGGGGTGCCAGAAGTCGGCTACACGGTTTGATCTGCGGTTAGGCGGCTGTGGGTTCGTACTCGTTGATCAGGCCTCCGAGGACTGGTCGGCGACGTATCGAGGTGCAGCCCGGCTCTGCGATCGGGTGGTCTGGTCGTGGTGGGGCGAGTTGTAGGGCTTGGTGTGGTCTGCGGTGGTTGTAGTGGTGCGCGTAGCGGTCGAGCACTGTTCTCAGGTGGTGTTCGTTGATGATGAGCAGTCGGTCGGTGGCTTCGCGTCGGACGGTCCCGACGAACCGTTCGGCGTGGGCGTTGGCTCGTGGACACCGTGGTGGGATCTTCACGACCTGGATGCCTGCGCCGGCGAGGACGGCGTCGAACGAGGCGGTGAACTGGCCGGCTCGGTCGCGGATGAGGAACCGGAAGCTGTCGGCTCGGTCGCCGAGGTCCATGAGTAGGTTGCGGGCCTGTTGGGTGGTCCAGGGGGCGTCGGGGTTGGTGGTGGTGCCGAGGATGTGCACGTAGCGGGTGGCGACCTCCATCACGAAGAACACGGAGACGCGCTTGAGGGTGACGGCGCAGTCGACGTGGAAGAAGTCACAGGCCAATAGGCTGGCTGCCTGGGCGCGGAGGAACCGCCGCCACGACATGTCGGTGTCACGCTGGGGTGCGGGTGGTACTCGCAGGCGCTTGAGCACGCGGCGTACGGTCGAGGCGGCTACCTGGTGACCGAGCTTGAGCAGTTCGCCGTGGATCCGGCGGTAGCCCCAGCCGGCGTTCTCCTGGGCCATCCGCTCGATCAACGCCACCACGGCGTCGTCGATCGGCGGGCGCCCGATCCGGTTCGGGTAGGTCCATTTCTTCGCGACCAGGCGCCGATGCCACCGCAGGACGGTGCCCGGTGTCACCACCCGGTGTTGCCGTAACCAGAAGGGTAGGCGTCGCACCAACGCGGCGAGCACCGCACGATCGGCCCAGTCCAACCGCGGGCGAGGGTTGGTCCGGCGCAGCACGGTGACCTCGTGCCGCAGCACCAGCAGTTCTACGTTCTTGGCCGCTGATGATCGGCCGAGCAGAACCAGCCAGCCGACGAGCCGGACGAAGATCAGGTACAGCAGTCGTAGCGCCACACCTCACGATCATGCCCCTGTGGCTCACGACGTACGATCACGGCAGCTCAGCGATCCAGTGCAGAGTTCTGGCACCCCACAGGCACCCGGATGGACGAACGCGTCGAACGGATCCTGTTCGCGCTGGTGGCCAATCGGGCACTGGCACCGTCCTCGAAGCTCGCCGCGACACGCTGGATCGAACACGACACCGTGATCGACGGGCTGGAGTGCCCTGTGGTCGACGAGGCCTGTTATCGGGCGATGGACTGGCTGATCAAGGTCGAGCCGGAGTTGTCGCGGATCGTCTACGACAACACCGCGAACCTGCTGAACCTGGAAGTCGACCTGCTGTTCTTCGACACCACCTCCACCTACTTCGAGATCGAGGACGCCGACGCGCCGATCGGCCGCGACGAGCACGGGATGCCGGCCGCCGACGATGCGGCGGTGAAGGAGACCGGGTTCCGGACCTGGGGGAAGTCCAAGGACTCCCGCCCCGACCTGCCGCAGATCGTCATCGGGATGGCCGTGACCCGAGACGGCATCCCCGTCAGATGTTGGTCCTAGCCGGGAAACACCGCCGATTCCGCCCTGATCCGCCAAGTCAAGGACGACATGCGGGACTGGTCGCTCTCGCGTGTCGTGTGGGTCGCCGACCGCGGCTTCACCTCAGCGGCCAATCGCCGCTATCTGCAACGTGGTGGCGGGCACTACATCCTCGGGGAGAAGCTGCGCGGCGAGAGCCCCGAGGCCCGCGCGGCGTTGTCCCGGCAGGGACGGTACAAGACGGTGGCCGGGAACATGGAGGTCAAGGAAGTCAGGCTGGACGCCGATCTGGCCGACGACCGGTTCGTGGTCTGCTTCAACCCCGACGCGGCCGTCCGCGACGCCAAGATCCGCGCCCGGATGGTCGCACTGCTGGAGGAGATGATCGCCGGCTCCGACACGCTGTCGAAGACGGAGCGGGCCAAGCTCGAGGGCGTCATCTCCACCAAGCCCGGCCTCACACGCTATCTGCGCACCCCCCCGGCGGGCTGCTGCGCGTGGACAAGAAGAAGATCAGCGCCGAGGCGAACCTGGACGGCAAGTTCCTGCTGCGCACCTCCGACCCCACGCTCTCGGCTGAGGACATCGCCTTGGGCTACAAGCAACTGCTGGAAGTCGAGCGTGGTTGGCGAGACATGAAACAGATCATCGATCTGAGGCCGGTCTACCACCGCAACGAACAACGCATCCGCGCCCATGTTCTGTTGTGTTGGCTCGCCTTGCTGCTGATCCGCATCGTCGAGACGGCGACCGGTGACACCTGGTCGACGATCCGCGAGGAACTCCAACGCCTGCACCTGGGCACGTTCACCGGTCCGGCCGGCGCTTTCCGCCAGCGCACCGAGTTGACCGCCGCGCAGAAGAAGGTCCTCGCGACGCTGGGCCTGCCCGAGCCCCGACGCGTCCACGAAGCCATGCCCTCGACGTCCTGACCAGCGACGACCTCATCGCCTAGTGACACGCCCCGTCACCGGGCCTACCGGCGTTTCCGCAGCTCAACCCACATTTCCACGGACTAGCCAGCAACTTCATCTGTGGAATGCAGGGTAGTGCTCGTGGGCTCATCAAGATGATCTCCGATAGCTGCTAACAGTGCCGTGAGCTGTGTCGATAGAGGAAGCGTCGATCGCAGGAACTTGATCATCTGACCGTGGTTTGACCGTGATGTTGGACAGGCCACGTGAATCCCGATCATTGTGGTCCGCCGCGAGCTGATGACCGGTGAGCTGCACGAGGGCTTGTCGCTTGAGCGCCCCGCTGGCCCTGTGCTTGCCGAAAACGCCGCCCAGGCAGGTCCGACGGCATGGTCGTACTCGGTGAGGATATGCCTCAACCATTGCGGTCGCGGCGGATGTCGAGGTCGGTGACCGGTTGTGGTAGTGCGTGTAGTGGTCGGGCCTTGGCGATGATTTGGTGGGGTCGGTGGGTGTTGTAGAACCATCTGGATGCCCGCGGCGGCAGCCGCAATGAGCCGCGCACCGCTTGTGTGGTGCGCGGCTCGGGTTCACCTCAGTGGCAGGAGCCACTTCCGGAGTCGGTGTACGGGGTGCTCGGGTCGGCCACGAACGTCCAGTCGTAACTGGTCGGGCGAAGCGTCAGCTTCAGCACGCCGAAGATGTTCTGCTTGTGCACCTGGCTGTTGGGCTCGATGGCACCGAACCCGGAGTAGAACGAGCCGCCGGTGCCCACGACGAACTCCTGGATGCCTGCCGGGTCCGCGTCACCCGACGGGTTCTGTGGTGCGAACCGCTCGTAGCTGTGCGCGTGGCCCGTCATCAGCACATCGACGCCACGCGAGTGCAGCACGTCCACCAACGGAGCCACCTCCGGGGAGGCGAAGCTGTTCGAGCTCCACCGCGGACGGTGCTGCATGGCCAGCGTGCAGGTGTTCGGATGCGCTGCCAGGTCGGCGTTCAGCCACTGCTCCTGCGGCGAACCGACGGCGCAGCCAGTGCCGCCGCTGATCCGCGTGCACTCGGAGTTGAGTACCACGACGTGCCACGTGCCGATGTCGAAGCTGTACCAGCCGTCGCAGTTCTTCACGCACCCCGGTTGCAGCGGTGTGGCCGCGTTGCCGAAGTAGGAGAAGTAGCCACCTGCCCCGCTGGTGCCGTATTCGTGGTTGCCCACCGTCGGCACGGTGATCGACTTCACCCGACCCCACGAGGGGGCGTAGCCGGCGTTGAAGTCTGCTGTGCTGCCGCTGTTGTACTGGGCGTCGCCGAGCAACAGCACCTTGGCGGGTGCGATGCCGAGGATCAGGTCGGACGTCGCCTTCATGTGGCACTTGCCAGGGGTGCCTAGGCCGCCGTTGAAGTCGAGGTCGCTGGGCGCGCACGCCACGTCACCTGCCGCCACAACGACCGGGTCGGCGCCCGACGGGGTCGTGGTCGTGGTCGTGGGCGCTGAGGTGTCGAGCACGAGTTGGGGTTTGTTCGTGCCTTCGCGGCTGTCGATGGTGCGTGATGAGCTGCTGTCGGTTGTCACGGCGAAGGAGATCAACCCGTTGGCTCGCACCAGGCTTGTCACGTCGAGTGACACCCACGCCCCTGCGGTGAGCGCGCCCGACGTTGCGACCACAGTGCCGATCAGCGGCGCTTTCTCATAGCTGATCGTGGTCTCACCCCACGTCGTGTCCGCGACCGCCGACGCCTTGACGCCGGTCGATCCGGCCGTGCTGTTGAACAGCCGAAGTGTCGCTTGACGCGGTACGCCGGACAGGCCTTGGACGTCGAACTTGAGGTAGGCGTTGGAGATCGGTGACCCGTCCACCCGAACCGTGGTGGAGCCGCCGAAGTTCGATGTGGGCAGGTCGGCCTGCACGTACGAGTCGGCAACGGGGGTGAAGGTTCCCGGCGGGGGAGGAGGCGGGAGTGCGGTCGTGTCGAGAACGAGTTGGGGTTTGTTCGTGCCTTCGCGGCTGTCGATGGTGCGTGACGAGCTGCTGTCGGTCGTCACGGCGAAGGAGATCAACCCGTTGGCTCGCACCAGGTTCGTCACGTCGAAAGTCACCCAGGCACCCGCGGTCAACGCGCCGGACGTGGAGATCAGTGTGCCGATCGGCGGCGCGTTGTCATACCTGATGGTGGTCTCACCCCACGCGGTGTCCGCGACCGAGGACAGCTTGATGCCGGTCGATCCGGCGGTGCTGTTGTACACCCGCAGCATGGCAGTGGACGGCGGGGTGGTGAGGCCTTGGACGTTGAACTTGACATAGGCGTTGGAGATCGGCGACCCGTCGACGCGAAGTGTCGTGACAGTGCCGAAGTTCGACGTGGGCAGGTCCGCCTGTACTTGGGCATCCGCCACCGCGATGAGAGTCGTCGCGGCCGAAGCCTGTTGCACGGACGCCACGACAGCCGCCGTGCCGACCAGTGACACCGCGGCGAACAACGCCGCAGCCCTGCGCTTCCTGATGGCCATCACTCCTCCCCGTGCAGCATCTCGTCGAGGTGGGCCTGGGCGTCCGCGCGTAGCGCCGCACCCTCGTCGATCAGCCTGCGCATCGTGGTGAAGTCGCCCGCCAGGCACGCGCCGGCGGCCTCGGTGAATTGAGTCCGCCCGGCGCTCGCGAACGCGTCCAACTTGGCCTCCGGTGAGCGGGCGTTGAACCGGAACGGCCAGGTCGCGGAGGACAGCCGTACGCAGGCCGCTGTGGTCGGACCCGACTTGGTGGTCAGGCCGCGGGCCGCCTGCAGGGCGTTGTTGAGTTCGATCACCATGGATTCGCGGTTCTTGAACCACTGCTGGACGTTCGGATCCTCACCGGGCGGCGTGGGCGTGCCCGCGTGGCTGTGACCGCTGCCTGACGGTGGCGCGGAGGTGGTCGCCGACGCCACGGTCATCCCGACCGACAGCGCGAGGAGAGCCACCGAGGCTGCCATTGCCGCGCGGCGCGAGCGAGGTCGCCTGTCCTGTTCTTGTTCGGTCATTCCGGCACCTCCATGTCGGGATCAGTGGCACCGTGCGGTGCCGGAGTCGTTCTCCTGTGCGCCGGGCTCCGGAACGAAACCCCAGTCGTACCCGTCGGGGCGCAGGGTCAGTCGCAGGACGCCGTACACGCTTTGGATGCGGCGTTCGCTGCCGGTGATCGTTTCGTGCAGCCGGTAGTGGCTGTCGCCGCCGGTGCCCACGACGAACTCGCGGATGCCCGTCGCCTCGTCCACCGTGCCGTCGGGCTTGAGCGGTGCGGTGCGCTCGTAGTCGTGGTCGTGGCCGGACAGCACGACGTCGGTACCCGCGTCGTGCAGCGCGCGCCAGAGCGCGTCGGTGCTCGGATCGTTGCCGTGTGCGCCGGACGAGAACCTCGGGCGGTGCAGGTAGGCCAGGGTGCACTGGGCCGGGTGCGCGGCGAGGTCGGTCCGCAGCCACTGCTCCTGCGGTGATCCGCCGCCGCAGCCGCCGATCCGGTCGCACTCGGAGTTCAGCGCGATCATGTGCCAGCCGCCGAGGTCGTAGCTGTAGTACCCGGCTTCGCGATCGCCCGCCGCTGCGCCGAAGTAGTCGAAGTACCCCTTGGCTCCGCTCGTCCCGTATTCGTGGTTGCCCACGACCGGGTAGCTGATGTCCTTGAACTTGCCCCACGTCTTGTCGTACCCGGCCTGGAAGCGTGCGAGGCTGCCGTTCGGGTACTGGTCGTCGCCCAGCGGTAGTACCGTGTCGGCGTTCATCGCGGTCACCAGGTCAGCGGTGATCTGCTGCTGGCACGGGCGCGGCTGCTCGTACTCCTCGTCGCTGAGCCCTTCGACGTCCGGTGGGCAGGCGATATCACCGGCGGCGGCGACCGTGATCGACTCTGCGACGCGCACTGGCTTGGCACCCAGGTAGAACTTGCTCGGGACGTCCTTGCCCTCGCCCGTGGGCGCCTGCGCGAGCGCACCGTCGGACCCCGGCGACTCCACCACC
>JBDSAJ010000653.1:0-15450 GCA_039922235.1 Umezawaea sp. | reverse complement strand
GTACTCCAGGCGGTACGCCACCAGGCCGGTGGCTGCCAGCAGCCACGGTGCCGGATCCGGGCAGATGATCTCGCCGAGGCCGATGCGGAACCACACGGGCAACCGCAGGTCCGCCGCCAGCGCCCGGTCGATCCTGGTCCGCGCGGCGGCCCAGATCTCCTCGCGGGCCTTCTCCCCCGCGACGATGGCCTCCAGCCGCCACGCCTCCTGGGTCGCGCGCTCGTCGGCCACCAGGCGGTCGGCCGCCTCCTGCGCGCTGCTCGACCGCGCGCCGATGTGCCAGTCCAACTGGTGGATCTCGTGGCCGATGCTGTCGCGTTCGAACTTGGGCTTGCGGCCGGACTCCAGCCTGCGGCGACCGGCTTCGCGGCGGGTCTTCAGGTCCTCGAACTCGGCGACCTCCTGGCGGACCCGCACGCGCACCGAGTCGGCCAGCACCTCCTGCTCGGCGTCCCACGCCTTGCGCAGCGCCTCCACGATGTCGACGATCTCGTCGTCGACGGCGTCGAGGTCCTCGTTCGGCCCGGAGCCCGCGCCCGCCAGGCGGCGTTCGAGCACCAGCAGCCGCGCGCTGACCCTGCCCAGTTCGGCGGTCAGCACCTCGGTGACCTTCTTGAGGTCGACGATCGCGGGCTCGACTACGTCGAGCCGCTCCTTCTCCGTGGGCGCCACAGCTCTCAGCCAACCGCATCGACCACCCTTGCCAAGACCTTGATCGGCAAAACCACGCGGACGGGCTCACGACTACCCCCGGCCAGGTCAACGGGTGGACACGCACGGTGACAACACCGTGAACAGGTCTAACCGGACACCTCACGGTGTATGTCTAGGAGATGGCGACCTCCGTGCACGAGACCGAACGCAAGTACGAAGCGCCGGCGGGCAGCGACCTGCCACCGCTCGACGGGTTCCCCGGTGTGGCCGCGGAGGCCGGGCCCGAGCGGATCGAACTGGAGGCGGTGTACTACGACACCGCCGACCTCCAGCTGGCGCGCGGCGGCGTGACGCTGCGCAGGCGCACCGGAGGCGACGATGCGGGCTGGCACCTGAAGCTGCCGGTCGGCGAGGACACCCGCGAAGAGGTCCGGTTGCCGCTGGGCCGGGCGCGGAAACCTCCGAAGGAACTGGCGAACCTGGTGCAGGTGCACGCGCGGGGCGCCGAGCTGAAGCCGGTCGCGCGCATCCGAACCGCCCGTCAGCGGTGGCAGCTGGTGGACGAGCACGGCGACCTGCTGGTCGAGGTGGTCGAGGACCTGGTGTCGGCGCAGGTGCTGGAGGGCGCCGCCGACGACCCGTCCACCGCGGACTCGTGGCGCGAGATCGAGGTGGAACTGGGCGAGCGCGGCGACCGCGAGCTGCTCGACGTGGTCGAGCGGCGGCTGTACACCGCGGGCATCCGGCGGTCGACGTCGTCCGCGAAGCTGACCCGGCTGCTGTCCGACCGGCTGGCACCCGCCCCGCGCGGTCCCCGCACCGGCCGGAAGGCGACCACGGGCGACGTGGTGCTGGCGTACCTGAACGAGCACGCCGCGGCGCTCAAGAAGCAGGACCCGGCGGTGCGCCGGGACGAGCACGACGCCGTGCACCAGATGCGGGTGTCGACCCGGCGGCTGCGCAGCGCGCTCCAGGCTTACGGCAAGATCGTCGACCGCGAGCACACCCGTGAGCTGGCGAACGAGCTGAAGTGGCTGGCCGGTGTGCTCGGTGAGGCGCGCGACCTGGAGGTGCTGCGGAAGCGGTTCACCGACGCGGTCGACCGGCTGGACACCGACCTCGTGCTCGGCCCGGTAGCGGCCCGGCTGACCAGGCACTTCGCCCCGCTGGAACAGGCCGCGCGGCAGACCGGCACCGCCGCGCTGAACAGCGGCCGCTACTTCGCTCTGCTGGACTCGATCGACGGGCTGCTGGCCGCGCCGCCGCTCACGCCTGCGGCGGCCGAGCCCGCGAAGAAGGCGCTGCCGAGGCTGGTGGACAAGAGCTACCGCAGGCTGGCCGACCGGGCACGGGAAGTGCTCGGCGCCCCGGCGGGCCCGAAGCGCGACGTGGCGCTGCACGAGGCCCGCAAGGCGGCCAAGCGCTTGCGCTACACGACCGAGGCCGCCGAGGGGGCGTTCGGGAAGCGCGCCAAGGCGTACCGCAAGCGGGTCAAGGGCGTGCAGACGCTGCTGGGCGAGCACCAGGACGGCGTGGTGGCCCGGCCCGCGCTGCGGGAACTGGCGGTGCAGGCGCAGCTGGACGGCGAGAACGGGTTCACCTTCGGGCTGCTGCACGGGCTGGAGAGCGGTATCGCCACGCAGGTCGAGGAGCGGTTCCCGGCCGTCTGGCGGAAGGTCGGCAAACCCGGGCTCTCCTGATTGGTCTGGACCTTGACAGCTCCTCGACAGGCTGTAACGGTGAAATCGGCCGCCGCCGCACGGTTGGTTCCAGCCTGGAGGAATTTCGTGGAGATCGGTGGAAGAACACGGCGGCGGTCGCAGGGCGCTGCTTTCGCTTTGCTGCTCGCGGCGACCACAGCCGTCGCGGTCGGCGCGGCGAGCCCGGCTCTAGCGACCACGGAGACGTCGTTGCACCAGATCGTGCCCGCGCCGGTCGAGGTCACCCCGCATCCGGGGATGGCGTACGCGCTGACCGCGAACGCGAGGATCCAGACCCAGCCCGGTTCCGCGGACGCGCGGAAGGTCGGCGAGTACGCGGCCTCGCTGCTGCGCCCCGCCACCGGGTACCGCTTGCCGGTGTCCTCGGGTGTGACGCCTCGGGGCGTGACGCTGCTGCTCGTCGGTGCCGACCAGCGGGTCGGCGAGGAGGGGTACCAGCTCGACGTGACGCCATGGGGTGTCGTGATCCGGGCGAAGGCGGCGGCCGGGCTGTTCGCCGGGGTGCAGACGCTGCGGCAGCTGCTGCCCGCGAAGATCGAGGCGGGGTCTCGGCAGTCGGGCCCGTGGACCGTGCCCGGTGGCAGCGTGCTCGACTACCCGCGCTTCGGGCACCGCGGGGCGATGCTCGACGTGGCGCGGCACTTCTTCTCGGTGGCCGAGGTGAAGCGGTACGTCGACCAGATCACGGCGTACAAGGTCAACTACCTGCACCTGCACCTCGCGGACGACCAGGGTTGGCGGATCGAGATCAAGAGCTGGCCCCGGCTCGCCACCTACGGCGGCAGCATCGAGGTGGGTGGTGGCCAGGGCGGCTACTACACGCAGGAGCAGTACCAGGACCTGGTGCGCTACGCCGGTTCCCGTGGTGTCACGGTGATCCCGGAGATCGACATGCCAGGGCACACGAACGCGGCCCTGGCGTCCTACCCCGAGTTGAACTGCGACGGGGTCGCACCGCCGCTGTACCCCGGCACGGAGGTGGGGTTCAGCTCGCTGTGCATCGACAAGCCGATCACCTACCGGTTCGTCGACGACGTACTGCGCGAACTGGCGGCGCTGACACCCGGCCCGTTCCTGCACATCGGCGGAGACGAGGCACACTCGACAACAGAGCCGGACTTCCGGACGTTCATGGAAAAAGTCCTGCCGCTCGTGGCAAAGCACGGGAAGTCCGCGCTGGGATGGCACGAGTTCGTAAAAACCGGCCCGCCCGTATCGGCCGTCGCACAGTTCTGGGGCACCGAAACCACGGATGCCGACGTCGCCGCCGCAGCAGCGCGGGGCAACAAGATCCTGCTTTCCCCCGCCACCAAGGCCTACCTCGACATGAAGTACGACGAGAACACCGAACTGGGCCTGGACTGGGCCGGCTACACCGACGTGCGAGATGCCTACAACTGGAACCCCGGCTCATACCTGAAGGACGTGCCAGAATCGGCCGTCCGCGGCGTCGAGGCTCCACTGTGGACAGAAACGATCACCAACTCCGCCGACATCGAACAGATGGCGTTCCCCCGCCTATCCGCCATCGCCGAACTCGGCTGGTCACCACAGACATCACACGACTGGACCGCATTCGCCAAGCGCCTAGCGGCGCAGGGCCCACGATGGCAGGCGGCAGGCATCAACTACTACGCCTCACCTGAAGTGCCCTGGATGAAGTAAAAGCCCAGCAGGACAACATCCCCACCTTCTGGCCCCCACGCGAGGCCGCGTCGGCAGGTTGAGCCTCGACCTGCCGACTCATGGCGGCCGAGCCGGAGTCTGCGGAGCAGCGACCATTCAACACAGCCCCACCACCATGTTCTTCGTGTGCTGGTACGACTCCACCAGCCCGCGGCGCTCCTCGTGGAACCCGGTGTGCCGCGGCAGGCTGTTCACCCACACCCTCCCAGCCCTGATCGCCCGGCCCGTGCGGTACCCCACGCCGCCGTCGCGCGACCACACCGCGGCCGACGGTGCGCGCGGCACCTCGTTGGCGGCCTTGACGGCGTCGTCCACGTCGTCGAACCGGGTGACCAGGGTGATGGGGCCCGCGAGGTCGTCGTGCAGGACGCGGGTCCCCTGGTCCACCTCGAAGATCGTCGGCGCCACGTAGTAGCCGCCGCCGAGGTCGACGGGCTCGCCGCCCGTGACGAGCCGGGCGCCTTCCCGGCCGCACAGGTCGAAGCGGGACAGCACGCGGGCCAGGTGGGAGGCGCTGACCTGCGGGCCCGCGGTGGTAGCGGGGTCGAGCGGGTCGCCGAGGCGGACGGATCCGGTGCGGGCGGTGGCGTCCAGGAGGAAGCGGTCGTAGGCCTTGTTCTGCACCAGCGCGGTGGCCGCCTGGTTGAGGGTGAACCTGGCGAAGCCGTCCAGTGCACCGGTGTAGCGGGTGTCCTGGTGCTCGGTCAGGTCCGCGAAGTAGACGGTCGGGGTCCAGTGGGCCGGTTCGCGGACGACGACGGCCTTCGCCACGCGCCGGTTGGCGACCAGCGGTGCGGTGGCTTCGACGCCGAAGCCGGTGACGACGTTCAGCACGCCGGGCGGGAGCAGGTCGCTGATCAGGCCGACGAGCACGTGGATCGAGGCCGGGGTGTGCTCGGACGGCTTGAGCACCACGGTGTTGCCCGCCGCGAGCGCGGGCGCGAGGTGCCACGCGGTGGTCAGCAGCGCGGAGGTCCACGGGACGACGATGCCGACCACGCCCAGCGGCTCGTGGAAGTGGTGGGCGACCAGGCCTTCGTCGGACTGGGAGACGCCGCCCTCCTGTGCGCGGATGACGCCCGCGCAGTAGCGGAAGTGGTCGGCGGCCGCGGGCAGGTCGGCGAACAGGGTCTCGCGGACGGGCTTGCCGCTGTCCCACGTCTCGGCGACCGCGATGGCCTCCAGGTTGTCCTCGACCCGGTCGGCGATCTCGCTGAGCACGGTGGCGCGGTCGGCGACCGAGGTGCGGCCCCACGCCCGCGCTGCCCCGTGAGCGGCGTCGAGCGCGTGGTCGATGTCCTCGGCCGTGCCCCTGGCGACCCTGGTGAACACCTCGCCCGTGCTGGGCGCCGGGTCGTCGAAGTAGGAGCCCCGCGAAGGTGGCACGTAGTCGCCGCCGATGAAGTGGTCGTACCGGTCGTGGAACGCGACCACGCCGCCCGGTTGGCCGGGTGCCGCGTACTTCGCCATGTCTGGTCTCCAGGTCAGGGTGTGCGTCCGCCGAAAGCCCGGAGGCTAGGGGGAGCGACGTTGCAGTCGCGTTGCACGGCGGCGGCTTGCCGCGACGGCCCGGCTCGCGTCATCCTGGCGGCGGAAGCGGGAGGACCGGATGCACTGGGGGCACGAACAGCGGGCGAAAGCGCGCGCGTTGAGCCGGGTGCACGACGCGGTGCTGGGCGGCGGACCCGGCGGGTTCGCGCCGCGCAGGCTGATCTCCGACTCCTGGCGCCGGTCACTGGCCGCCCAGGTCGATCCGTTCCAGCACGAGGCGCCGATCGTGCTCGGTCCGGACGAGGTCGCGGACCGGTGGGCAGGGCACCCGCTGTCGACCGTGCTGCCGGTGCTGCGGGAGACGCTGGTGGGCATCGCGGAGGACGCGATGCACGTCATGATCATCACCGATGCGGACGGCCACGTCCTGTGGGCCGAGGGCGAGCGGAAGGTGCGGCGCAGCGCCGAGGACGTGCACCTGGCCGAGGGCGCGCGGTGGACCGAGGACGCCATCGGCACCAACGCGATGGGCATCGCCCTCGCGGTCGACACGTCCGTCGTCGTGCACTCGGCGGAACACCTGGTGCGGACCTACCACGGGTGGACGTGCGCGGCGAGCCCCGTGCACGACCCGGACTCCGGGGCCACGATCGGCGCGGTGGACATCAGCGGGCCGCTCAACATCATGCACCCGGCCGTCGGCGCGCTGGTGACGGCCGCCGCCCGCCTGGCCGAGAACGAGCTGAAGCTCCGGCAGGCGGCCCGCGACGAACTGCTGCGGTCGCGGAACATGAGGTACCTCATCGGGTTGCACGGCGAAGCGGGAGCGCTGCTCAGCCCCACGGGCCGGGTGCTCGTCGAGGAGCCGTACGGCCTGCTGCCACCGCGGATCGACGTGACCTCGGGCCGGATCGTGCTCGGTGACGGCCGCGAAGGCGTGGTCGAGCCGCTCGCCGAGGGGTACCTGCTGCGGATCGCGAAACCCTCGGGGCAGCAGCGGCAACCGCTGGTGTCGTTGACGTTCCTCGGCGTCGAGCACCCCGTGGCGGTGCTGAACGGCCGGGAGCTGCCCTTGACGTCACGGCACGCGGAGCTGCTCACGGCGCTGGTGCTGCACCCGCGCGGGCTGACGGCGGAGCAGTTGGCGCTCAAGCTGTACGGCGACCGGGGGAACCCGGCGACGGTGCGCGCCGAGCTGCACCGGCTGCGCGCGCAGGTCGGCACCGGCACGCTCCTGACCAAGCCGTACCGGCTGCGGGCCGACGTGCAGGGCGACTTCGTGGCGGTGCGGGAAGCGTTGCGGTGCGGGGACGTCGACGCCGCGACGGCGGGCTACCGGGGCGCGCTGCTGCCCCGCTCGGAAGCTCCCGTCGTGCGGGAGGAGCGCGAGGACCTGCTCGCGGGCGTCCGCCGGGTCGTGCTCGCGCTGGGGGACGCGGACCACCTGTGGGAGTTCACCCGCACCGACGGCGGGCACGACGACGTGGAGGCGCTGCGCAGGCTCGCGCGGGCGCTGCCGCACGACGACGTGCGGCACGAGTTCGTGGCCGGGCAGCTCCGGCGCGCACTCGTGGACGGCTGACGGGGAGCCCGGCGCGGACTCCCCGTCAAGCCCCTAGTAGACGACGTCCGAGCAGGAGTAGAACGCCTCCGGGCTGTCCGAGCGCTGCCAGATCACGTAGATCAGGTGGCGGCCGGTCTTGCCCGCGGGCAGCTTCACGTTGATCTGGTAGGCGCCGTTGGCGATCGGCGGCTCGGTGACCTTGGCGAACGACGGGTCGAGGTCGCTCCACTTGAGCGGCGCCGACGGGTTGTAGCCGGTCCTGGTGTTGAACAGCTCGAACGTGCCGCGGTGCGGTGCGGTCGCCTTCAGCGTGAACGTGATGTTCGCGCCGCTGGTCAGCTTCGTGGCGGACCAGTCGGTGCGCGCCAGGTCGAGGCCCTTGTACTTGTCGCGGCCCGCGCTGCACAGCTTGCCGTCCGGGATGATCGACCGGCTGTTGCCCGCCGCGTTGGCGATGTTCACCTCGTGCCAGTCGTACATGGCCTGCGTGCCGCCCGCGGCGATGGCGGCCTTGCAGCCGCCCGACGTGGGCGCTTCGGGGTTCTCGTTCCACCGGCAGTTGTACGTGCGGCTGAACGGACCCTGCGCGGAGCCGTGGCCCTGCGCGACTCCTGTCACGAGCATCGGCAGCGCGACGGCGATCGACGCGAACAAGGCCACCAACCCGGATGTGCGAGCTTTCACGTGGTACTCCCTACAAGTGTTCGGTCGGCGGCCTTGCACTCGACAGAGGACTAGACCTTTGAGTCTCATAGGTCCAGACCTGTGACACCAGGACCGGATGGGTGCATCCGCACCCCTTAAGCTGGTCACATGGGGTACTTCCAGCCGGGGGACGCGGTTCTGCGCCGCGAGGTCCTGCACGGCGAGCCGTGGGTGGTGACGCCGTCGCGGGTGGTCGTGGACGAGCCGGGCCTGCTGGTCGTGTTCCTGGTGCCGGGGACGGTGTTCGGGTACCCGCCGCACCCGTGGCCGCACGAGAAGCAGCTCGCGGGCAACACGACCTGGCGCGGGCACGGGAAGCTGCAGATGCACCGGCCCGACGACGCGTACTCGGTCGACCTGTACTGGGAGGGTCCCAAGCGCCGGTTCAACGGCTGGTACCTGAACCTCCAGGACCCGTACCGGCGGACGGCGCTGGGCTTCGACACGCTGGACCACGAGCTGGACTACTGGCAGCCCGCCGACGGCCGGTGGACCGAGCGGGACCGGGACGACTTCGAGCGGCAGGTCGTGGAGGGGAAGTACTCCGGCGAACTCGCCGACCGGGTTCGGCGGCAGGGCAAGGACATCGAGGCGATGCTCACCGCGGGCACGACGTGGTGGGACCCGAAGTGGGCCGACTGGGCGCCGGACCCGGACTGGCCCGTGCCGACCCTGCCCGACGGCTGGGAGGACTACCCTCTGCCGTGAAGGTCCGTTCCCTGACACCCGAGACGCTCGTGGACGAGCTGGTCGAGCGGATCGACGCCCTCCCCCGCGCCGTCTGGGTCCGCGTGGTCGTCGACGGCGCCGCACCCGCCGCGCCGGGCTCGCTGGCCGACGCGCTGGTCGACCCGCTGCGGGCTCGCGGCCGTCCGGCGCTGCGGGTGTCGGCCGCTGACTTCCTGCGGCCCGCCTCCGTGCGGCTGGAGCACGGCCGCACCGATCCCGACGCGTTCCGCGACGACTGGCTCGACACGGGCGGGCTGCTGCGCGAGGTGCTGGCCCCGCTGGAACCGGGTGGGTCCGGCAAGGTGCTGCCGTCGCTGTGGGACGCGGCGGCGGACCGGGCCAGCCGCGCGTCCTACGTGACGCTGGGCGAGGGCGGGGTCCTGCTGCTGGACGGCACGCTGCTGCTCGACCGCGGCCTGCCCGCCGAGCTGACCGTGCACCTGTGGCTCTCCCCCGGCGCGCTGAACCGCAAGACGGCCGAGGAGCAGCGGTGGACGCTGCCCGCGTACGACGGCTACGACCCCGCCACCGACGTGCTGGTCCGCTACGACCACCCGGACCGGCCCGCGCTGGTGATCTGAGTCGCAGGGAAAGCCTGCCAGGACTCGGCTCCGCCAACGGCCCGATCCGGTTACAGTGGCGCCATGACGAAACGGCAGCGGTTGCAGTTGCTGCTCGTCATGCTGTTCCCGGCCCTGTTCGCGGTCACCCTGTTCAACCAGCCCGCCGAGCTGCTGGCCGCGATCACCGCGCTGGCCGTCGTGCTGCTGCTGGTGGCCGGGCCCGTCGTCCCGCAGGCCGCGCCCGCGTGGACCCGTTCCCTCTCGCTGCGCGAGAAGGCCATGCGCACGGCATTCCTCCGTCTGCGTGATCCCGATGCCGCAGGCCGTCCCCGTCCCCGAGCGCCCGGACGCAGCGTTCTCGCTGCCTAAGTCCGGTTCTTCCCGCTCGACTCCGACGGAGCACTCCCTTGTTCTACGCGCTGGGTTCAACCCTGGCCGGGCTCGTCACGCCCGTTGCCGCCATCGTCCTGTTCACCCTCGCCATCCGACTCCTGATGCACCCGTTCACCCGCGCCTCCGTGCGCGCCGAGAAGGCCAAGACCGCGCTCGCGCCCGAGGTGCGGAAACTCCAGAAGAAGCACGGCAAGGACGTCGTGAAGCTGCAGGAAGCCACGATGAAGCTCTACAAGGACTCCGGCACGTCGGTGTTCGCCGGTTTCCTGCCGATGTTCGCCCAAGTCCCGTTCTTCATGGTCATGTACCGGCTGGTCACCACGCCCAACCCGCTGCTCGACGCCACGCTGTTCGGCGCGCCGCTGGGCACGGGTTGGCTCGCGAGCCAGCAGCACACGCCGGTGTTCCTCGGCCTGTTCGCCGCCATCGCGCTGGTCGCCTACGGCTCTTTCCGGTGGCAGGCGGTGATGGCGGAGCGGAACGGGACACCGCAGACCCCGCTCACGCGGGTCCTGCGGTTCCTGCCGTTCGGCACCGTGCTGGCGGCGGCCGTCCTGCCGCTGGCCGCCGGGATCTACCTGCTGACGACGACTAGCTGGACCCTGCTCGAGCGAGCTTGGCTGCACCGCGCAGCGGCGCACCCGCCTCGTGCAGGTGCTGGAGCACGTACCCGTACGACCTGAAGAGGCCGCACTTGGCGTAGGAGATCGAGTGCTGCTCGCAGAAGTCGTGCACGAGGGCCTGCGCGCGGCGCAGGTTCGGGCGCGGCATGCTCGGGAACAGGTGGTGCTCGATCTGGTAGTTGAGGCCGCCGAGCACCAGGTCGGTGAACCAGTTCCCGTTGACGTTGCGGGAGGTGAGGACCTGCTTGCGCAGGAAGTCGAACTGGTGCTCGTCGGTCAGCACAGGCATGCCCTTGTGGTTCGGCGCGAAGGAGACGCCCATGTAGAGGCCGAAGATCGCCTGGTGCACGAGGATGAAGAGCACGCCCTTGAGCGGCGACATCACCAGGAACACGGCGGCGAGGTAGCCGACGAGGTGCGTGATCAGCAGGACGGCTTCCAGGCCCCAGCCCTTCACCCGGCCGCGGAACACCGCGTTCACGCTGATGACGTGCAGGCTGAAGCCTTCGAGCAGGAGCAGAGGGAAGAAGAAGAACGCCTGGTGCTTCGTGATGAAGCGGAAGATCCCCTTCTTCGTCAGCGACTGCTCGGAGGTGAAGGCGAGCACCGAGATGTCGACATCCGGGTCCTCGTCGATGTGGTTCGGGTTGGCGTGGTGCCGGTTGTGCTTGCCGATCCACCAGCCGTAGCTGACCCCGGTGAACAGGTTGCCGTGCACCAGGCCGACCAGGTCGTTGGCCTTCTTGCTCTGGAAGATCTGGCGGTGGCCCGCGTCGTGGCCGGTGAAGGCCAGCTGGGTGAACACCACACCCATCACGACCGCGACGACCAGTTGCCACCACGAGTTGCCGACCAGCACGAAGGCGGCGGCGGCGAGCGCGAACGCCACCGCGTTGCCCGCCAGCCGGAAGGTGTAGTAGCCGATCCTGCGGTCGAGCAGACCCGCTTGTTTGATGGTCCGGGAGAGCTCAGCGAAGTCGCTGCCCCGCTTGCCTGCCGCGTCGACGGTCAACAGCCCGGTTTCCTTTCGATGTGCCCCCATCCGCAGAGTAGAGGGGTGTTGTCCGAATTGGGTAAGGCGGTTAGGAGAACCTCACCCCAATCGCAGCTGCAGTTGGGCGAACAGCCGCTGAAGCGGGTCGTCCAGGTCGATGCCGGACACCTCCGCCGCCCGGCGCACCCGGTAGCGGAGCGTGTTCGGGTGCACGTGCAGGAGCCGGGCCGCCGACCGGACGTCGCCGAACGCGTCGAGGTAGGCGAGCACGGACCGGCCAAGCTCACCGTCCAGCTTCGCCAAGCGGGGGTCGCGGATGCGCGGGTGCTCGGCGAGCAGGGCGAGGGTCTCGCTGACCAGCACCCGTGACCGGACGTCGTCCAGCGTCGCGACGTCGGCGTCCAGGCCGCGCCCCATCGCGTCGAGCACCCGGTCGGCCTCCTGCCGCGACCGCCGTGCCTCGTCCACGGTGGGCACGGTGGAGCCGACGGCCGCGCGGACGCCGAGGCCGATGTGCTTGCGCGCGGTGGCGACGATCTCCTTGGTGAGGCTCAGCAGTTGGGCACCGGGCGGCAGGTCGGGCAGCAGCACGTAGGTGCGCGCGCCGACCTGCGTCACCAGCGCGCTGCGCCGGTACGCCGCCGCGTGCACGGAGATCAGGCCGGTCAGCTCGGCCCGCTTCAACTCGGCCTCGGTGCGGTCGGCGGACTCGTCGTGGGAGGTGAAAACGACCACGGCTGCGGGTTTGCCGGGGTCGGCGCCGATCTGTCCCGCCACCGACTCGGCGTCCATCCGGCCGTCCAGCAGTGACGCCAGGAGGTTCTCCCGGAACGCCGCCGTCGGCTCGTTGCGCCGCTGGACGAGGTGCAGCGCGGTCACGCGAGCGGCGCCGAGCAGTGCCCGTTCGGCCTGCTCGGTCAGCGGTGCGTCACCTTCCTGGACCCAGATCGTGCCCAGCGGGGTGGGACCGGCGTGGATGCCGATCGCGATGCGCCGCCGGATGCCCAGTTCCGGGCGCTCGTCGATGCGCACGACCTCCTCGCCGGACCGGAGCAGCTGGTAGACGCCCCAGTCGCGGAGCATCTTCAGGTACGGCTCCGGGCCCTGCCTGCCGAGGATCGACAGCCTGCGCAGCTCGTCGACCTCGTCGCTGGACCGCGAGTACGCGAGCACCCGGCTGGAGGTGTCCTCGATGCTGACGATGCCACCGGTCAGCGCGGCGATCGTCTGGGCCAGCGCGAACAGGTCGCCGAGCACCTCGCCGTTGGCTGCCGGCTGGATCAGCACGCCTCTGACCAGCGACTCCAGGTGTTCCCACCGGACTTCCGGGCGGACCGCGACGAGTGCCACGCCCGCGTCCAGCGCGGCCTGCCGGAGCAGCGGCGGCACGGGCCCGTCCGCCTTCACCGCGACCGCCGCGGCCCGGCGCGCGGCCCGGACCATCGGCACTGCCGCACGGCCCCGCGCGCCGATGACCAGCGCCAGGTCGCCCGGCCGGACGTCGGGGACGTCGTCCGGATCGACGATCACGACGTCCAGCACGTCCACGTCGAGCCCCTTCGGCGCGACCTCCAGTTCGACCAGCGGGTCACCGAGCGCGATCAGCACGTCCTGGAGGCTCATCTTTGTCCGTTCAGCCAATTGGGTACTCCGATATTAGCCAGTCGAACAAAGGTCGGACGGTCCCCGCGACCTACCGTTGGGGGAGACATCCGCTGTTGTGGAGGAGCTGCTCGTGGACGCTGTGACCAGGGTTCCGTCGCCGGTGAACGAGCCGGTCCTGCAGTACGCCCCCGGTTCGCCGGAGCGGGCCGAGCTGCAGGCCAAGCTCGTCGAGCTGGTCAAGGAGCCGCTCGAAGGAACTCTGACCATCGGCGGCGAGCAGCGGGCGGGAGGCGGCCCGAAGTTCGACGTCGTGCAGCCGCACAACCACCGCTCGGTGCTCGGCACCTTCACCAGCGCCACCCACCAGGACACCGAGGACGCGATCGCCGCGGCCCGCGCCGCCGCCCCGGCGTGGCAGGCACTGTCCTTCGACGACCGCGCCGCGATCCTGCTGCGCGCGGCCGACCTGCTCGTGGGTCCGTGGCGCTCCACGATCAACGCCGCGACCATGCTCGGCCAGTCGAAGACCGCCATCCAGGCCGAGATCGACGCCGCCTGCGAGCTGGCCGACTTCTGGCGCTACAACGTCGCCTTCGGCCGCACCCTGCTCGCCGAGCAGCCCTCCAGCTCCGCGGGGGTGTGGAACCGGACGGACCACCGGCCGCTCGAGGGCTTCGTCTACGCGATCACGCCGTTCAACTTCACCGCCATCGCGGCCAACCTGCCCACGGCCCCCGCGCTGATGGGCAACGTGGTGCTGTGGAAGCCGTCCCCCACGCAGAACTTCGCCGCGCAGCTCACCATGCGGCTGCTCGAAGAGGCCGGGATGCCGCCCGGCGTCATCAACCTGCTGCCCGGTGACGGCATCGCCGTGTCCGACGTGGCACTGGCGTCGCCGGACCTCGCGGGCATCCACTTCACCGGCTCGACCCGCACGTTCCAGCACCTGTGGGGCCAGGTCGGCGCGAACATCGCCAACTACCGGAGCTACCCGCGGATCGTCGGCGAGACCGGCGGCAAGGACTTCGTTCTCGCGCACCCATCGGCCGACGTCGACGTCCTGCGCACCGCGCTGGTCCGCGGCGCGTTCGAGTACCAGGGCCAGAAGTGCTCCGCCGCGTCACGGGCCTACGTGCCGCGTTCGGTGTGGGCGCGGATGAAGGACGCGTTCCTCGCCGACGTGGCCGCGCTGACCGTCGGCGACGTGACCGACTTCGACAACTTCATGGGCGCGGTCATCGACCGGCGCTCGTTCGACAAGCTCTCGGGCGTGCTCACGGCGGCGCGCGACACGCGTTCGCTGGAGGTCGTCGCGGGCGGCACGGCCGACGACGGCGTCGGCTTCTTCGTCCAGCCGACCGTCCTGCTCGGCACGGACCCGACGCACGAGGTGTTCACCACCGAGTACTTCGGCCCGGTGCTGGCGGTGCACGTCTACGACGACGCCGACTACGACCAGGTGCTGCGGCAGATGGAGAGCGCGTCGCCGTACGCGCTGACCGGGTCGATCATCGCGCGCGACCGCACCGCCATCGCCCACGCCCAGCAGGAACTCCGCTTCGCCGCAGGCAACTTCTACGTCAACGACAAGCCGACCGGCGCGGTCGTCGGCCAGCAGCCGTTCGGCGGTGGCCGCGCGTCGGGCACCAACGACAAGGCGGGCTCGATCCACAACCTGCTCCGCTGGGTCAGCCCCCGCTCCATCAAGGAGACCTTCGTGGCTCCGACCTCGTTCCGCCACCCGCACCAGGGCTGAGGGAGAACCGCCGTGCTCCGCTCCACACTCCTCGCCGCCGCCCGGTCGAAGGGCGCGCGCAAGCTCGTCGAGAGCACTCCTCTGACCCGGCCGGTCGTCGACCGGTTCGTCGCGGGCGCGGACGTCGACTCGGCGATCCGGGCCACCGGCGCGCTGGTGGCCGACGGCCGGTACGTGACGCTGGACCACCTCGGCGAGGACACGCTCGACGCCGACCAGGCCGACGCGACCGTTGCGGCGTACGAAGAACTGCTGTCGCGGCTGGACGGGGCGGGGTACGCCGGTCAGGCCGAGGTGTCGGTGAAGCTGTCGGCCGTCGGCCGGTCGCTCGCGGTGGACGGCGAGAAGATCGCGCTGGAGAACGCGCGGCGGATCTGCGCGGCGGCCGCGGCCGTCGGCACGACCGTGACGCTGGACATGGAGGACCACACCACCACCGACTCCACGCTGGACGTCCTGCGGGAGCTGCGGGTGGACTTCCCGTGGGTCGGCGCGGTCCTGCAGGCGTACCTGCACCGCACCGAGGGCGACTGCCGCGACCTCGCGACCGCCGGCAGCCGCGTGCGGCTGTGCAAGGGCGCCTACCAGGAGCCCGCGTCGGTGGCGTTTCAGGACAAGACCGACGTGGACCTGTCGTACGTGCGCTGCCTCAAGGTGCTGATGGCCGGCTCCGGCTACCCCATGGTCGCGTCGCACGACCCGCGGCTGATCGCCATCGCCGCCGACCTGGCGGGGACGCGGGCCCTGGACAGCTACGAGTTCCAGATGCTGTACGGGATCCGGCCGGAGGAGCAGCGGCGGATCGCGGCGGCGGGCAACACGATGCGCGTCTACCTGCCGTACGGCGACGAGTGGTACGGCTACTTCATGCGCCGCCTCGCCGAGCGCCCGGCCAATCATTTTCTATTTTTTCTAGAACGTACTTAATTGCCGAGGTTTTTTTAACAGTCTTACCATTTTCAAAAG
>JBDSAJ010000652.1:0-30948 GCA_039922235.1 Umezawaea sp. | reverse complement strand
TGCTGACGTGGAGTTCTCCCAGCCCTGGCGCGCGGCCCGCGACGCGAAGGCGAATGTCTTCCACGTCGTCGACCTCATCGACGACGGCCACAAGGACCAGGCGGCCGAGTACCTCGCGAACCTCCTGGCCGAGCACGAGGACGTTCACGACGAGGTGCGCCGGCTACTGGCCCAGCACTACGGCACCGAGACCCCTGAGGTGTGAGCGTGGCCCTCGACGACGACATCCGCGACCGGCTCGACCGGCTCGGGTTCGGTCGCATCTGGTTCGGACGCGACACGACCGACGAGGCCGCGCTGGAACGCCTGGAACGCCTGGCCGCCCTCGGCCGCGAGCTGGCCGAGCTGTGCGAGCAGCGCTCCACGACGCTCCGCGACGACCAGGCGGCGCGGCCGTGAGTGACGACGCCGCACGCCGGACCGTGGCCGAGATCCTCGCCCAGGCCACCCGCGAGGACTGGCCTACCAGCGCCTTTTCCGCGCGCCCCCCGGTGCACGCCATCGCTGGCGACGACACACCAACCGAGCCGATCTCGATGGTGCGGCCGTACCTGCGCCAGCGGAAGGCGCGACCTGCGGGGTAGCGAGCCGCTCAGCGTGTGTTGATCAATGCGCAGAGGGTGAGATTTCTGCACTGAACGGGCGGTATCCGGCCGTGCCCGTTGCGACAGACCGCCCTCGGCCGATAGGTGGGGTAGTCGCGCCAGTTCGGCGCTCTCCCAGGGGGTCAGCGTGTTCCAGCGTCAACACATCGTCTTAGCCGCTGCCGGTCTCGCCGCGGCAACCATCACCGCTGGCGCCGCGATGGCGTTCGGCAGCGGGGGCCAGGCGCCCGCCGAGACCAGCCCCGGTGGACAGCTCCAGATCAGTACCTCAAGTGCCGCAACCACTTCCGTGCCTGCTGTCGGCGCTGCGTCGTCCTCGGTCGCCGTGGTTGTCGAGCTGACCACGGCGGCCGAGGCGACGACGCAGGCACCACAGCTCGGCGGCCTGGCCGACGAGCCGGTACCGACGACTAGCCAGGTCGCCAGTTCTCCGACCGATTCACCCCTGCCCGCGGAGACGCCGAAGCCTCCGATGGGGACTCCGGAGCCCCCGACGAACGCCCCACACTGCTTGGGACCGGAGGACCCGACACCGGGCTGTATCCGCCCGTAACAGGCTCCACGCCGCCGTCTGCTGCCCGCTGCTCTCCTAACTGGAGAGAAGCGGGCAGCGGCATTCTGGGGCTCGACAGAGCGGGCATGGTGTCGGTGGCTTCAGCGACCGGATAGGACGCGTCGACCACCTGGACGTCGGCGAGCTCCGTCACGACTGCTCCCCTCGGATGATCACCGACGCGCCGATGCGACCAGTGCCGCCGGTCCGGCGGCACTGGAGCTCGAACCGGTGCTGCGACATGAACGAGCCGGGTACCGCGAACGCGGCCACGTTCACGAACCCGACCACGAACGCCACGCTGATCGGGCTGCCGACCGGCACGCCGTCGAGCAACAGTTGCGCCTCGCCGGTCGTGCCGGACGTGGTGGCGCAGTGGATGATCTGCGCGGTGACCTTCGGCTGAAGCTTGTAGCCGAATCCGGTGTCCTGCACGGTGTCGAACGACCCGGAGTCGGTGCTGGGCAAGGTGTCGAACCGCACGTTCCGTACCGGCCACACCATCGACGGTCGCGCCAACCCCTGCCCCGACACCGCATCATCGGCGATCAACTGGTTTTGGGCGCCGTCGTTGAGTGCCCAGTACTGCTGGCCGGGACCGGCGAAGTAGGTGAACATCACCGGTGCCCCGCCCTCGCGGCGGATGGTCATGACCTGGCGACCGAGGCCGTCCGGACCGAAGTACAGGACCTCGGTACCGGAGTCGTCGACCATCCGCAGGAACGCGTCCTGGAGCAGCGTCAGGCCGCCCTTGGTGATCGTCGCCGAGGCGAGGCCGACCTTCTTGTAGACCTCGTTGACCCGGCGTTCGATGCCCTTGATGCGCTCGAACAAGTTCGACGTCGTGTTGACCTGACCCACTGGTGCCCCTCCTACCCGAGGTCAATGCGGTTGGGGCCTGATTCCGTCTCAGTCGCTTCCACAAGCGTCTGAGTACGGCGAACCTCGTGCTCGGCAAGCGAGGACGTCACGAGCGCGCCCAGTGCGTCGCCAACGTCTGCGCCTGCCACCTCCGAGGCAGCCACGTTCAGCATGGGCTGAATCCCGGTCAGCAGTGCGCGGCTTTCCAGCGCGGCCTCAAGGACGTCGCTGGCGTCAACCACAGCGGCAGTCCGCTTGTCCACGATCAGCTCGACAGCAGCGCTGTTGCTTGCGTCAACACCTTGGATGACTGCCCACGTGGGCAGTTCCTCGCGCAGCACCAGCAGGGTCTCTGTGTCTTTGGTGGCCGAGAGGAGGTTGTTGATGCGCTTGAACACGGACTGACTGGGGTTGGATTCCAGCAGCGCCCGACAGCGTGCCCAGGTGGCTTGACGGGTCAGCATGGCCTCAACGCCCGCGGCCGGCTTCGGCCAGCTTGCGAGCATTGCCACTGCGATCGCGCGTTCAGCGTTCGCGATATCCGCCCGGATCGAGTCGAGTCGCGTCGTGTGGTGAGGGCTCAACGCTGCTTGACGGTCGCGCATGGCGGTCCGGCGGCCGTCCTCGCTGAGCGACGGGTCCTCTGCCACCTCGCGGCGAACGGCCTCGGCAGCCTGCCGGTAGCCGGAACGCACCTGGACCATCCGGCCACGTGCCTGCCGGAGGACGTCGAGCGCATCCGTGACGTACTGCTTGCTCATGCCGACCGTCCGAGCTGGTGGGCTAGGCCGCGCTCGTCGCGGGTCATGTTCGTGCACTCGGTGTCGGTGAGTCGCCAGTCCTCGGCGACTGCGGGGATGGCGGGCAGCACGAGCCTTGCCGACCCGCGCAGCGTCAGCAGGCCCTCGACGAGCGGCTCGTCCTGGGCGGCCAGTTCGATCACAGCCGCGATGATGCGGCTGACCGAGGGAGCGGTGACCCGCTGGACGTTTGTGCGGCCGTACAGGCTCACCGAGGCCGTGTCACCAGTCGCCCCGGTCGCTCCGTAGCCGCGGGTGCCGTTGAGCACGCCGAGGTTCTTCAGCTCGGCGTCAGCGGCCCCGATGAGCCTGGCGCGTGCGCTCACTTCGGTGTGGCGGGTGGTCGCTCGGCGGATGACCGAGGAGAGGGCGTCGACTGCTGCACGGATCTCGACGGCGAGCGCCTGGTCCTCGGCGTCGGCCCATTCGACGGCGGCAGCCGCGGACTGGCGTGCCTCCTCGGGAAGGCGGTCCAACGGGTGTTCGGACGGAAGGGTCATGTGCTGGCTCCAGCCTGGTAGGGACTGGAGTCAGCATCACGAACTTCGTTGCCCTGCTTGCGATTCCGCAACCCGTCCGCCCTTGTGGACGATCCACACGCCGCCGCTCTTGTGTCCAGGGAGCCTGCCTACGGCGAGGAGCTGCCGGACGTAGGCAGTGCTGCACCCCATGCGGTCGGCAGCCTCACGAACCGAGATCCCCTCGGCGGGCGCCGCCAGGTCGACCGGCCGAGCGGGCTCGTTCTGGTGCTGTTGGGCGGCCTCGTACAACGCGTTCAGTAGCCGTCGTGAATCCGGCGACGGCTGGCCGCCGGTCGTCCGGGCCTCGGTGACCATGTCGCGCACGAGGCGCCGCAGTGTGTCCCCCGCGATGGCAGCGGGAACGGTGACCGATCCGTCAGCTTGGAGCAGCCCGGACAGCTCGACCGCAGGCGCGATCTTGACCGCCAGGCGTGCTGGTGGTGGTCGATCCGGGGCGCCTGGCGGGGGCTGAGGGTGACCACCTGGGTGACCGGTCGCGGAGGTGGTCACCCCTCCTCGGCTCCAGCTGCGGGCGCCTGGTCCAGGTTGCCGAGCGAGAGCAGCGCGGTGATTCGTGGCCAGTCGGTCTGGCACCACACGTAGGTCTCGACACCGGGCACGCTGGCGAAGCGGGTCAGCATCGGTGTGCGGTCGCGGCGGAACGAGGTGCGCAGGAAGACCGCGACCACCCGTGATCCCTTGATCAGGACCAGGCTCGGCTCGTGCTGGCGTTGGTTGCCGAGCTGCTGCGCGTAGACCGTCCAGCCGTGTCGGGTGGCGAGGGTGGTGATCTTTTCCTGCCACGCGAGTTCGGGGTCGCCGAGGATCACGGGGTGCCTCCCGCGTGCCCGCGCGCGTGTACGCGCAAGGGGGTGGGGCGACCGGTCGCGCCCTGGTTGCGGTTGGGGGGTGTTTTGGCTGTTCGGGGGTGGTGCCAGGCGGCTCGGACGGCTGCGCTGCCTGCTTGGTGGTCGCCTACTGGTCGGGGGGTGGGTAGGCCGAGTTCGGCGCGGCGTGCTTCGGGGGTGAGGTGTGGTCGGCAGGTGAGGCAGGGGAGTGCTGCGTCGTAGTCGAGCCAGCCGCCGTGGCACTCGTGCGGAGGTCGTTGGGGTTCGGGAGTGCTGGTGTCGCCGTGGTCCTGGTCCTCGTCGGGTTCGTCGCCGTAGCGGTCAGGCATCGGTGGTCACCTCCTCGGTTGTGCTGGGCGCTTGCGAGCTGTCTCGTCGGCAGAAGGCGCACGTGGGTGATCCGTCGGGCCGGTAGCGGCGGACGAGGTTGTGCGGGCAGCGCGGTGGTGGTGGGGCTGCCTCGACGACATAGGACGGCTGTGGGGCTGACGAGCTGGCGGGCAGTTCCTCGCGCGCGCGGGGTACCGGGCTTTCCTGATCAACTTCCGTAGGGATCGTCTTGGATTGATCGGCTGCCGGTTCCAGATCGGCCCGAGGTGCCGCTTGCGGCGACTCGGTACGCAGGGGGTCCGGGGGCAGCGTGCCCCCGACTGTCGGAGCGATCTGTTGGAGTGATCCGTTAGAGAGATCGGGTCCAGATTCCGGACTGCTGAGATCAAATTCTGGACCGCTGACGTCAAATTCTGGACTCCTGGAGGAGTCGCCCACCTGTGTTCCAGCCGTCCGTTTTTTGGACTTCTGGCCAGACCCAGGAGTCCGTTTTCTGGACTGCTGGGTCTGGGGCACCGTCAGCCTGTACCGAGCGGAGTAGTGCTGTCGGGCGTGTTCGACCTCGACCAGCCAGCCGTTCTGGACCAGTCCGGCGATGGCGTCGGAGATCGTGGTGCGTGATCGGATGCTGGTGCGCCGGATCAGTTCGTCCCAGCTGCACCAGGACGTGCTCTTGCTCCCGGCGTACCGGGCGTAGACGTAGGCCACCAGGCGTTCCCGCGGCTTGACCGTCTCGCAGTCCCAGAGGGCATCGAGCCAGGTGTCCCGCGGCCACTGGTCGGCACGGCGGGGGCCCGCGCTGCTGGTGGCAGCGCGGGCCCCGTCTCGCTCGTCGTTAGGCGGCGTCGCCACCGTTGGGGTCCTCCTGGTCGGGCGTGGTCATCGGGTAGCCGAGCGAGCGCGCGAGGTCGGACACGCTGTCCCTGGTGAGCAGCGCGACCGGCTGTGGGCGGGGCTGATCGAACGCGGCGATGTCGGCCAGGGCTCGTTGGCGGGCCTCGCTGGGGTCATGCCCTGCGGCCACGAGTTCGGCGACGTCGGCGGCCCGGAGCAGCACCGCGGCGAACGCGCGAGCGTGGCTCGGGTCGATGAACCGCTCGGTGGTCGGGTCGTCGCCGCGAATGCCGATCTCGGCGCAGCGAACGGCGCCGTCCGTGTAGGAGTAGGCGCGCACGAACAGCGCCTCCCCGAACTGCGGGGGACGGAGCTCGCCGATGTCGTTGACCGCCCTGCACTCCTGGGGGCAGTCGTCCAGGTGATCACCCTCGGTGCAACCGGGGAGGTGCGGGAACCGGGCCGTTCGCTCGTGTCCGGTCGACATCGGCGCGACGGACGCGCCGTGCACCAGGTGCTCACGGACGGGCTGGGTACTCTGGGCGGCGGACATGCAGTTCTCCTGTGTATCCAGACGGGGCCGTTCCGGGCGCAATCCGGGGCGGCCCCACTTCGTTGGTGGGGTTCGGTCGGACCTGTTCAGGCTTGGGCGGATCGCCGAGGGCGACGCGCGCTGAGCTGGGTCACCGGGGTCGTGCTGGGCGGCTGGCTGCGGCGACGCACGGACCCGCCCGTGGTGGTCTGCTGGGTGTGCTCCGGGCGCTGCTCGAAGCTCCGGATGATCTCGGCAAGGTGATCGCCGGTGAATCGGTAGGCACCCGCGACCTTGACGAACGGCACGCGGCGCTTGCGCGCCTGGTCCTTGAGCCACCAAGTCGAGCAGCCCAAGGCCTCGGCCACGGCCTCAGGTGTGTGCAGGCGGGGAAGTTCGGACGTCACGCCGCATTCCCGCCGCTCGGCGACGCTGCGAGCGCGTCGAGGTAGGCGTCGAGGTCTTCCCAACGCCAGCGCAGGTGCTTGCCGATCTTCATGGCGAGCGCGCCGACGCCAACCTGTCGCTGTCGCTGGTCGTGGAGGGTCCTGATCGACACCCGGAGGTGGGCGCTTACTTCGTCAATCGTGGCCAGCGGCCTTGTGTCGCTCATCGGCCTAGCCGCCCCTTCCGTTCAGTCGCCGGAAGTTCCGGCGAATGGACGGTATCTTGCGCCGCGATTGCATATTCCGTCAAGTACCAGCAGAATCCGGCATTATGACGGAACCAACGGCATCGAGTGCGACGGTGGCCAGCCAGGTCCGCCAGCTACGCCAGCAGCGCAGCTGGTCGATTCGCCAGCTGGCAGAGGAGTGCGCGAAGGCGGGCGCGGTGTCACTCACTGCGAACGCCTTGGAGAACATCGAGCGCGGGCGCGCAGGGGGTGACCGCGGTGCCCGGAACGTCAGCGTGGACGAGCTCGTTGCCCTTGCTTTCGTGCTCGACGTCTCGCCGACCGAGCTGTTGGTGCCTTCCCGGTGGGAGGTCGGGGCCACCTATTTGGTGACCTCGGGACGCGTCGAGGACCCACTGATCGTTCGGGCCTGGATGGACATGCGAGTGCCGCTCGACGACGTCGTGCGGGTGTGGAAGCGGATGCAGGCTGATGACGAATTTGGCCGTGAGTGTCGACGAGTCTGGTTTGACGACCAGCACGCGTACCAGCAGTTGGTCGATCTCGTGAGGCGAGTTCGAGCCGAGGACGTCGATTCGGAGTCCGCACCGAACTGACCAGTTCGGCCTGTGATCTCGGAAGGGCAGCAGCATGGGTTTTGCGGAGAAGCGTGTCGACTACTACCGCGGTCGGTACAAGATCGCGCCCGGCAAGTACGGCACCGTCACGGACGCTAACGGCGCCACCGTCAAGTTCTCGACGAAGCGCCTGGCGGTGCAGGCCGCCGACGACGAAGAGGCCAAGGTGCGCGCGGGCACCTGGCGCGACCCGGCGGCCGGACAGACCACGTTCGGGGACTACGCGTCCCGCTGGTACGCCGCACAGGATCTCGCCGCGTCCACCATGCAGAACTACCGGCGGCACATCGAGGAGCACCTACTCCCCGAGTTCCAGGACAAGGCGCTCCGGGACATCTTCGCCACGGACGTCGACACCTGGGAGAAGGCCGAGCGAGCCGCCGGCTACGCGGACAGCAGCATCAAGACGTGGCGCGGCACCCTGCACCTGGTGCTCGAAGACGCGCTCGACGAAGACCTGATCACGTCCAACCCCGCGACTAAGCGCCGCGGCCGAGGCAAGCGCGCCGGACGCGCGCGCAGCCGCGGGCCGGAGAAAGTCATCACGGACCCGTTGGGCATGTTGCTGATCGCCGAGCGGGCAGCGCTGCTGTCCGGCCGTGATGATGAGTTCGTGGCCGTGGTGCTGAAGGCCTACACGGGCATGAGGTGGGGCGAGATCGTCGGCCTGGAGACCGAGTACGCGCGCCTCCGGTCCATCCGCGTGGAGCACCAGCTCTACGAACTCGACACGGGCGAGCTGCACCGCTGCCCGCCCAAGGACGACTCCTACCGCGATATTGACACCCCGGTGTGGCTGTCCAAGCTGGTCTCCGACCACATCGCCCGGACGCCTCAGCTCCCGTGCACCTGCCACGGCCGCACCTACGTGTTCCGCGGGCTCGGCCTCGCGAACGGCTCCGCGCGCCGGTCCGGGCCGAAGCTGGTCGACGTCGCCCGTCGCGCCGAGGTGTCGGTAGGCACCGTGTCGAACGTGCTCAACCACCCGGAGCGGGTCGCCGAGGCGAAGCTCGTCGTGGTCCAGGCCGCCATTGCCGAGCTCGGTTTCGTCCGGGGTGCGGGCGAGGGGGAGACGGCGCCGCACTGGCGTCGCAACGGGTTCGCCACGTGGTTGTTCCAGCCTGCGGTGACCGGGTGGTACCCGAAGAAGGCACCGACGGACGCGCACCCCGTGCCGGTCCTCGGCGACCCGTGGCCCGGTGTGCCCGCGCGCGGTCGGAACGCCGGCGGTCGCGCGGACGCCTGCTGGTTGCCGATCGCCCGCGGCCTGACGCCGCACGGGCTACGGCACTCGCACAAGACGCTGATGCGGGAGCTCGGCACGCCGCCCAAGCTGATGGACGACCGGATGGGGCACCTGGACGGTTCGGTGCAGGCGCGCTACGACCACATCACCGCGCCGATGCGGGAGCGGCTGCTTGACGGCCTCACGGCCGAATGGGAGGCAGCGCTCGACGCGCGGCTGGCGATGCGGGAGCGGTCGCCGGTCACCGTGCTGGACGACCTGTTGCGGGCGCGGGCGCGAAGATCCACCGAGGCCTCGCTGAGCGAGCAGCCGAGGGCGGTTCGGGGGATGGCCCGGTGAATCTCCCGGACCAAGATCGTCTCCCAGATTTCTCCCGAAACCGGAGAGGCCCTCTCTCCCGTGTGGGAGAAAGGGCCTCTGACCTGGTCGGGGTGACAGGATTTGAACCTGCGACCTCTTCGTCCCGAACGAAGCACGCTACCAAACTGCGCCACACCCCGGTTCGAACGAGGTGAACTCTACCGGACGTTGCCGCCCACTCCGAACCGGGTATCCCTAAGGGCGTCGGAGGTGCTCTGACCTGCGTCGACGGGTCGGGCGACGAGGGTGAGCAGGCTGGCTTCCGGGGGACACGCGAAGCGCACCGGGGCGTACGGGGAGGTGCCCAGGCCCGCCGAGACGTTCAGCCACATGTGGGAGCCCCAGCGGGAGACGCCGCGGGCGCGGGCGCGGTCCAGGTCGCAGTTCGTGACGAGGGCGCCGTAGCCGGGGATGCGGAGCTGGCCGCCGTGGGTGTGGCCCGCCATCACGAAGTCGTAGCCGTCGGCCGCGAACGGGTCGAGGACGCGGGGTTCGGGGGAGTGCGTGACGCCCAGCCGGAGTGCGGCGTTCTGGTCGGCGGGGCCAGCGATGTCCTCGTAGCGGTCGCGCTTGAGGTGCGGGTCGTCCAGACCGGCCGCGAACACGGTCTGACCGGCCACCTGGAACGTGCGGCGCACGTGGGTGAGGTCCAGCCACCCCCGCTCGACCATCGCGGCCCTCAGGTCGCGCCAGGGCAGGTTGATGCCGTGGACGCGCTTCGTCTTCGCCGACGGCAGCAGGTACCGGACGGGGTTCTTCGGTCGCGGCGCGAAGTAGTCGTTGCTGCCGAACACGAACACACCCGGTCGGGCCAGCAGCGGACCCAGTGCGCGCACGACCGCGGGCACGGCCTGCATGTGCGCGAGGTTGTCGCCGGTGTTCACCACGAGGTCGGGGTCCAGCTCGTCCAGCGCGGCCACCCAGCGCTGCTTGGACTTCTGGCCGGGCAGCATGTGCAGGTCCGAGATGTGCAGCACCCGCAACGGCGCCGAGCCCGGCGCGAGCACCGGCACGGTGGCCTGGCGCAACGTCCAGTGGCGTCTTTCGATGCCCGCCGCGTAGGCGAGGGTGGCGGTGCCAACGGCGGTCGTGGCGAGCAGGGTGCGGCCGAACTTGTTCACACCAACGAGCCTACGGGCGTTATCCGATGAGGAGTAATCGGCTGTTCCCGGTACCGTTCCGCCTCATGGCGGAGCTGAAGACACGGTTGCAGAACGACCTCACTGCCGCGATCAAGGGCCGGGAGACCGTCAAGGTCGGAGCCCTGCGGATGACGTTGAGCGCGATCACCAACGAAGAGGTCTCGGGCAAGAGCGCGCGCGTGCTCTCCGACGACGAGGTCCTGAAGGTGATCACCCGTGAGGTGAAGAAGCGCAAGGAGGCCGCCGAGGCCTTCGCGGGCGCGGGCCGCGCCGAGCAGGCGGAGCTGGAGAAGTCCGAGGGCACGATCCTCGAGCACTACCTGCCCGCTCAGCTCGGCGACGACGAACTGGCCGCGCTGGTCGACGCGGCGGTCGCCGAGGTGACCGCGCAGCTCGGCGAGCAGCCCGGCCAGCGGCAGATGGGCCAGGTCATGAAGGCCGTCAACGCCAAGGTCGCGGGCCGCGCCGAAGGTGGCCGCGTCGCGGGCGCCGTGAAGGCGAAGCTCGCGGGCTGACCTCCGATCAGGCACTCCCCCAGAGCCAGACCTCGGTCGGGAACCCTGACAGCGGCGATGGCGGCCCCGGCACGTGCCGGGGCCGCCATTCGCCGTTCGGTCAGCCGCCCGGTTCAGTGGGGATCGTGATGCCACCCGGCGGCGGCTCGCCCTGGCCCGGTGGTGCTGGGTCCTGACCCGCGGGCGGCTGTTCGCTGGTCTGCGGCGGCGGCACGTAGCCGGAGCTGACGAAGAGGGTGATCGTCGCGCCGCGCAGGGCGCTGCCGCGCGGTGACTGGCTGACGACGGTGCCCTTGGCCTCCTCGGAGTTCCGGTCCTGCGTGCTGACCTTGTACCCGGCGTTCTCGATGGTCCTGGTGGCGTCGTTGACGTTGCGGCCGACGACGTCGGGGACGCGGATCTCGCTGCCGCCCTTGAGGTACCGCGGATCCGTCGGCGGCAGCGGTTTCGCCGGGGAGTCGCCGAGGACGCGCGTCATGGTGTCGAAGAACGTGCGCGCGGGGACGGTGCCGCCGAAGATGTTGCCGTTCGGGCAGAGCCGGGGTGCGCCGTTGACGCAGATGCCGCGCGGTTCGATGCCGTCGTTGAACGTCTGCACCGAAGCCGCGTAGTCGGGGGTCGCACCGACGAACGCCGCGGACTTGAAGTCCTCGGTGGTGCCGGTCTTGGCGAGCATCGGCCGGGTCCACTTGAACTGCTTGGCGGCCGCGGCCGCCGTGCCCGAGCCCTGGTCGTCCTTGCTCATGCCGGTCGCGAGGGTGTTCGCCAGCGGTTCGGCGACGACCTGCTCACACGGCTGCTCGTTGACCGGCACGTGCTTCCCGTTGCGGTCCAGCACCTCCTGCAGCGGGGTCGGCGGGCACCACTTGCCGCCGCTGATGATCGTGGCGGCGACGTTCGCGAGTTCCAGCGTGCTGACCGGCGCCGGGCCGAGCGTGAACGACGCGTTGCCGCCGTTGCCCTTGTAGAACTCGGTCTGTGAGATCCGCAGCTCCGCCTGCTTGGCCTTGGAGTCCGGTCGGACGCCTGCGACGTTCGTGGCCATCGTCTCGCGCATCCCCAGCCGCGACGCCATGTCGACGACCGCGTCCATGCCGAGCTGCTCCTCAAGGATCACGAACCCGGTGTTCGGCGACGTCTGCAAGGCGGTCTGCAGCGACATCGAGGAGGGGTAGGTGGTGGACGCGTTCTTCAAGCAGTACCAACGGGTGTCCGGCTCGCCGGTCGGCGGGCACTTGTCGCCGCCGCCCTTGAACACCTTCGACGTGTGGGACCCCGGCGTGGCGATCGTGTTCTCGATCCCCATGCCCTTCTCCAGCGCCGCCGCGGCGGTGAAGGTCTTGTAGATCGACCCCGCGCCGAACTTGTTCTCCACGCCGCTGGGCAGGTCGAACTGGGTCTGGTTCTCCTCGGCCTTGAGGCCGTAGTCGCGGTTCGCGACGAGCGCGACCACCTCGTGCTTCTCCGTGCCCGGCCGCACGATCGCCATCGCGTTCGCGATGCCGTCGGTGTCCTTCGCGACCTGCGCCTCGGCGGCCTGCTTGGCCTGCTCGGTGATGCCCCGGTCCAACGTCGTCCTGATCGTGTAGCCGCCGGTCTTCAGCTGCTCCTCGCTGAACCCGTTCTTCTGCAGGTAGTTGATCACGTACGAGCAGAAGAAGCCGTTCTCCGGGCCCGCGCCGACGCAGCCGTTGGGCGGGGTGCGGACCGGGGTCGCCAGGCCGAGCGGTTCCTTCTTGGACGCCTCGCCCGCGTCGCGGGTCAGCTTGTCGTTCTCGACCATCTTGTCGATGACCTTGTTGCGGCGTTCGAGCGCCTTCTCCGGGAACGCCTCGGGGTCGAGGGCGGACGGGCTGTTCACCATCCCCGCGAGGACGGCGGCCTGCGGCACCGTCAACAGGTCCGGCGTCGTGTTGAAGTACGCCTGCGACGCGGCGGCGATGCCGTAGATGGTCGAGCCGAACGGCACCACGTTGAGGTAGCGGGCCAGGATCTCGTCCTTGCCGAGCTTGCGCTCCAGCTGGATGGAGATCCGCGCCTCGCGCGCCTTGCGCGCGATCGTCTGCTCCTGGGCCTTCTGCTGCTCGACCTTGTTGTTCCGCGCCACGACGTGCACGAGGTAGTTCTTCACGTACTGCTGGGTCAGGGTCGACGCGCCCTGCGAGACGCTGCCGCCGACCTGGTTCGTCACGGCCGCGCGCAGCGTGCCCTTCCAGTCGACGCCCTGGTGCTCGTAGAACCGGCGGTCCTCGATGGAGATCAGCGCGGCCTTCATGGTCGCCGAGATCTTGTCCGGTGGCGTGAGCACCCGGTACTGGTCGTAGAGGTACGCGATGGGCGCACCGTCCTTGTCCGTCACCGTGGTGATCAGAGGTGGATCGGTGGTGACCAGGTCCGCGGAGATGCTGTCGACCGTATCGCTGGCTCGGTTGGACACGACACCGAGCGCGCCCACGGCGGGGAACAGCGTGCCGGCGAGGAGAACGCCGGCAAGCAGACACAGGCCGAGCAGCTTCAGCAGGCCGTTCCTGACTCGCACGGCGGCCAGCGTACGCGGCACCTGAACGGGTGAGGGTGACCCGCAACACCGATTACTCAGGATGAGTAGACGTACTCAGCCCAGATAACAGGTGCGCATACCGGGCTTGGAGGTGGAACCGCGAGCACCTAGAGTTCGTCAACGTCCAAGTAAGGCAGCCGAGGTCGACCACTCACGTGGTGACCCTACGGCATCCGCGGCAGGGGTGTGGCGGATTTCGGAGTTTGGACAGCTCATACGAGGTGGGGGTTATGGACCAGGGGGATTGGCGAATCAATGCGTCGTGCCGGGAGGAAGAGCCGGACC
Organism: Umezawaea sp.; assembly: GCA_039922235.1. Classification (GTDB taxonomy): domain Bacteria; phylum Actinomycetota; class Actinomycetes; order Mycobacteriales; family Pseudonocardiaceae; genus Umezawaea. The sequence goes on along the minus strand of JBDSAJ010000652.1, from coordinate 17,705 downwards.
AGCTCTTCGTTCGGGGTGCGGAGCAGCGCAAGGCGAAATTGGTGTGCCTCGGGTGCCCGGTCCGGACGGAATGTCTGGCCGAAGCCCTGGACAACCGGATCGAGTTCGGTGTCTGGGGTGGCATGACGGAGCGTGAGCGGCGGGCGTTGTTGCGGCGGAGGCCGGACGTCTCGTCCTGGCACGAACTGCTGGACACGGCGCGTCAGGAGCACTTCATCGACGTGGACGTGGACGTGAGGGTGGGCTGACCGCCCACCGGGTCACTCGCCGGCGAGCCTGCGCCCGATCTCGTGCAGACCATCCAGGTCGTGCACGTCGGTCGGCAGCGCGGGCACGCCGACCAGCGCCACACCGGGGTGCGCCTTCGTGAACCGGGCGATCAGGCGCTTCTCCCGGTCGGCGACGGCCACGCGGTCCGCGTGGAGGCGGAGCACGGCGGCGGCCAGCGGCGCTTCACCAGCGCGCTCCAGGCCGTCGGCCGCGGCTTCCGCCTTGATGGCGGACAACGTGGCCAGCACGGGGTGCGTCCGGTTGGCGACGAGGCCGATCAGCGGCATGTTCTCCTCGCTGAGCCGTTCCACGAAGTAGCTGGCCTCCCGCAGCGCGTCCGGCTCCGCCGCCGCGATGACGAGGAAGCCGGTGCCCGGCGAGCGGAGCAGCTCGTAGGTCTTCTGCGCGCGCTGGCGGAAGCCGCCGAACATGCTGTCGAACGCCTGCACGAACGTCGAGGCGTCGTGCAGCAACTGCCCGCCGACGATCGTCGACACGGCTTTGGTGAACAGGCCGAAGCCCGCGCCGACGATCTTGCGGATGCCCCGCCCGCCCGCACGGGCGGGCGCGGACAGCATCCGGATCAGCCTGCCGTCCAACACGGTCGACAGGCGCTGGGGCGCGTCCAGGAAGTCCAGCGCCGACCGGCTCGGCGGCGTGTCCACGACGATCAGGTCCCAGCTGCCGTCGGCGACGAGCTGGCCGAGCTTCTCCATCGCCATGTACTCCTGCGTGCCGGAGAACGACGTGGAAATGGTCTGGTAGAAGGGGTTCGCCAGGATCTGCTCGGCCCGCTCCCGGCCAGCGTGCGCCAGCACCATGTCGTCGAACGTGCGGCGCATGTCCAGCATCATCGCGTGCAGCTCGCCCTTGGGCTCGAAGCCCTCGGTCTTCACCTCGCGCGGGCTGTTGTCCAGTTCCCGCAGGCCCAGCGACTGCGCGAGCCGCCGCGCGGGGTCGATGGTCAGCACGACCGTGCGCCGCCCGCGTTCGGCCGCCCGGACCGCGATCGCGGCGGCGGTCGTCGTCTTGCCGACCCCGCCGGAGCCGCAGCACACGAGCACGCGCGTCTCCGGGTCGTCGATCAGCGCGTCGACGTCCAACAGCGGTGGCCTCACCGCACACCCCGCTCCACCAGCAGTTCGGCCAGTTCGTACAGCGCGGCCACGTCCACGCCGTCGGTCAGTTCGGGCAGTTCCACCGACGGCAGGTCCGACTCCGCGAGCTTCTCCTTCGCGCCCTGCTCCATGGTGACCCTGATGGCGTGCTCCACGGTCTCCTCGACCAGCCCGTCGATCGTCTCGGCGTCCAGGTCCAGCCCGGCCGCCTCCAGCCCGGCGCGCACGCGGCTCGCGTCCACCCGGCCACCCGCGGCGGCGACCACGGACCGCGCGGGCAGCCGGGGCGGCCGCACGCGGTTGAGCAGCACGATCCCCGGCCGCAGGTCGGCGCCGTCCAGTTCGGCCACCGCGTCCAGCGTCTCCCGGACCGGCATCTCCTCCAGCAGCGTGACCAGGTGCACCGCGGTGTCACCGGAGTGCAGCAGGTTCACCACGCCGTCGCTCTGCCCCTTTATCGGGCCGACCTTCGCCAGGTCGGCCATCGCCTTCGTGACGTCGAGGAACTGCACCACCCGCCCGGTCGGTGGGGCGTCCAGCACCACCGCGTCGTACTCGTGCCGCCCGGAGGGGCCGGTGCGCCGCACGCACTCCTTGACCTTGCCGGTCAGCAGCACGTCCCGCAGGCCGGGGGCCAGCGTCGTGGCGAACTCGATCGCGCCCATCTTGCGCAGCGTCCGACCGGCGAAGCCCAGGTTGTAGAACATGTCCAGGTACTCCAGCAGCGCGGCCTCGGGGTCCACCGCCAGCGCGCGCACCTCGCCGCCGCCGGGAGCCGCCACGATGCGCTCCTCCGAGTACGGCAGCGGGGGCCGGTCGAAGAGCTGGGCGATGCCCTGCCGCCCCTCGACCTCCACCAGCAGCACCCGGCGACCACCGGTCGCCAGCGCCAAGGCGAGCGCCGCGGCCACCGTCGTCTTCCCGGTGCCGCCCTTCCCGGTGACCACGTGCAGGCGCGCTCGGGTCAGCTCCTGGGTCCAACCTGCCGAGGGGGATGCCACCTGGTCAGCCTAAACGCGCGTCGTCCGGCGCGTTGGTCAGTCCATCATGGTGATGAAGAACACCGCCATCGCCGTAGCCGCCACGACACCCCACGTCACGACCGAGGGCAGCCAGAACGCGATCATGGTCGCGATCACCGCCACCACGGCCAGCCCGATCACCCCGGCCCGCACCACCTCGGCGTGGCTCGTGCGCTTCCGGTCGCGGACCTGGGCCATGGCGACGAGCACCATCACCAGACCGCCGAGGACGAACAGCCCGGTGGCTACCGCGCGCCACGTTTCCATGTGATCAAGGTAGCTGCGCGTAGCCGTTCCGGGCAGGGTCTTCACCCACCCGCCGGACAGCTAGGCTCCCGGCCATGACTAAGTGGGAGTACGCCACCGTCCCTCTCCTGATCCACGCCACCAAGGCGATCCTGGACCAGTGGGGCGCCGACGGCTGGGAACTCGTCACCGTGATCCCGAACCCGACCGGCGAGCAGCACGTCGCCTACCTGAAGCGGGCGAAGGCGTGACGACCTGGTCCGAGAAGCTCGCCGACCTGGGCATCGAACTGCCCGGCGTCGCGGCCCCGCTGGCGGCCTACGTGCCCGCCGTGCGCACCGGCTCGTACGTCTACACCTCCGGCCAGCTCCCGTTCGTCGACGGCGTGCTCGCCGCGACCGGCAAGGTCGGCGCCGACGTGAGCCCCGAAGAGGCCAAGCAGCACGCCAGGACGAGCGGCCTCAACGCCCTCGCCGCCGTGCACGCCCTGGTCGGAATCGACAACGTCGTGCGGATCGTCAAGGTCGTCGGCTTCGTGGCGTCCGCCGAGGGCTTCACCGGCCAGCCCGCGGTGGTCAACGGCACGTCCGAGCTGCTCGGCGAGGTCTTCGGTGACGCGGGTGTGCACGCCAGGTCCGCCGTTGGCGTGGCCGAGCTGCCGCTCGGCGCCCCCGTCGAGGTAGAGCTGGTCGTCGAAGTCCGCTGAGCCGCGAAAGGCGTGATGTGAGATGTCGGACACCGAGTGGGCGTGCCACGAACTGCTGCTCCGGCTGGCGGGACGGCTGCCGGACGACCTCCTCTGGCGCTTCCGCGACTGGGCCGCGACCGACGCCGTGGTCGTTCTCGCACGCGCTCTACCGCGCGCTTTGCTGCACGACCGGATCGGCCTGACGGACCTCGAGATGAACCTGCTCGCTGACGCCGTGTTGTCCAACGGGGCCGATCGGGCGATGCTCAGTTCCGTCGAAGGGGTGGACGAACTCTCCGAATCCGGCTACACCTTCACAGCAGAATCACCCGATCGTGTTTCGATGGGGGATTCTGCGACCGCGGTGCTCGGTGCCACGCTGCGCGGTCGCCAGGGGGTCGGGGAAGTCCGGACCAGCTGGCGGCAGGGCGGCGACGACCAGGTGGCCAGGCGAATCGTGCTGATCGCCGCCACCACCGGCCACGCCCGTCTGACGGGCGAGGTGCAGCGAGTGCTCCGCGCACTGGGTGAACACGACCCGTGCGTCGAGGTCGTACCGCTCGGAATGGAACTGCCGCCCTACCACCAGGCGGCGCTGGCGGCATCGGAGCCGATCTGCACCGGCGCCGAGGTCGATGGGCCCCTGGTGCCCGTGTAGCGCTCGTCGATCGGCGGGCCGGAAGGAGAACAGGCGTGGCGAACGACGTGGAACTGCCCGTCCGGCTGCACGATCTCCTGTTGGCACTGGCCGGTCGCGTCGATGACGACGCGCTGTCCCAGGCACGGGAGCTGCTCGCGGTAGCGGAACCGGACCGGGCCGTGGAACTGGTCGTGGGCTGCCTGCTCGCGGGCCGCATCCCGGTCACGGATCAGGAGCACCGCCAGGTCGCAGACCTGCTCGACGAGCTGAACTCGTCGCGCACGCTCGCGGACCTGCTCGTCGTGGTCGACACGCTGCCGGTGCCCCGGCACCGCTTCTCGGCGGAGTCCGACCCGGTCGCGGGCATCGCGTCGGCGCTGGCGAAGGTCGTCACCAGCCTCCCCGACATCCGCTCGGTCATGTGCGTCTGGCGCTCCACACCGGCGGGCGCTTCACCGGGCCCGCTGCCCCAGCGCCTGGTGCTCGTGGACATCGGCCCGCAGGGCCACGCGCCCGCGACGGCGTACCGGATCGACCGCGCTCTGCGCAGGGCGGGCGTCAACGCCGCGGTCGAGGTCCTGCGCCCCGCGACCCAGCTCAGCGACTACCACGCGGCGGCCGTCACCACGGCCCGCGAGGTGAAGTTCAGCTCCTCGTCCTCCGGCGGCCACCACGACGAGTCCGGCGCCTGGTTCGACGGTCCCGAAGACGTTCGGCAGGAGGCACCGGCGGTTGAGCCGACACCGGTGCCGGAAATCCCTGAGACCGGCTCAGAACCCCCTTCACTGAGGCGCAACCGCATCGAGTCCTACGAGGGCGCCCAGCCGTTCCCGCCCAAGCCGGTCAAGCGGGTCGTCCGCGAAACCGTCGACCCGGCGGACGAGCCCCCGCTGCCGCCGGCCCTCGCCCCGTCTCCGGCGTTCACCAACGCCGAGGTGACCATGGAACTCGGCCCGGACGACCTGGCCGCGCTCCAGGCGGCGCTGGCCGACCCGAACGGCTTGCCCCCGGGTCAGGTCGCCGTGGAAGCCACGCCTGCGGCGGACGCGAAGCTGAGCGACCGCGAACGCGCGCTGCTGCAACAACTCCACGAGGAACTGGCGCAGCGCGAGGACCCACCCGGCCAGGGCGACTCCGGCCAGTGGCAGGTCGACCACCCGGCCAAGGGCTCGTTCCAGCCGCCCGCCTGGATGGGCGCCCCGGCCAACGGCGAACTGACGCACGGCACACCGCAGAACAACGGCCACCCGCCCTACTCGGACTGATCTCCACCCGACAGCGCGCCCGGTTCCCTCGTGGGGGCCGGGCGCGTTGCTGTGCCGGGTCGCCTGAGTGAGATCACTCTCCGTCACGGTTTCCGGAGGACTGCGACGCTGCTTCCACGCCTCGCTCAGCGGTCGGGTGACTACTTCTCGTGACGGAATTGGTTGTCTTGACAACCTGGCGATAAATGTGAGGATCAATCGATTTGTTGCGAAGCGAATGATCTGAAGTGCTCTCCAACTTCACCGCAGATCAGTTCTTCGCTCGCCGCGACGGAATTGTCGGACCTTCCAGCTAGCGTGGAATTCGGGGGCCCATCCCTCGCGCGCGTGGTGGAGTCCCCCGAATTCAAGCTTAGCGGTGGGGTCCGACAAGATCGTTTATCTGGTTCCTGGCACGTTCGTTCCAGCAAACTGGTGGAAAATGGGCTGATCAGGACCGTGGGGGGCATTCAGGGGGTAGGGGTGTGGACCACTTGTTGATCCCGAGCTTGGGGTACCGGCGCTGCGGGAGGTGGTTGGTCGCCGCTTCGGTCCGGCGGCGGGGCGGAGCACCGTCGGAAGGGCTCTGACCTCGTGGTGAGGCCTAGAAGCAGCCGACCAAGTCGGCGTGGAGCGGTGAGGGGTTACGAGCGCCTGGAGGGGACCTGTGGTCGGTCAGCGGCCCGCTCGGTCGCCCGCGAGTTCGATGATCCGCTGGAGGTGGAGGCCGCGCCGGACGTCGAGCGGGTGCTCGGTGGTGTTGCTGCGGACCATGGCGACGAAGTCGTCGAGGAGCAGGGTGTAGCAGTCCTGGGCCGACGTGCCGCTGCTGGACAGCCTGCGGTAGCCGTGCTCGCCGTAGATGGTCAGCTCGGCGACCGACGGTTGCAGGGGCAGGTGCATGGACATGGTCACCGAGCTGGTCGCGCCGCCCTCGTGGGCGAAGAGCAGCCGCCACAGGCCGCTGTCGGACACGCCCGCGGCGGTCACGTCGGTGATCCGGCCCAACGCGGTGTCGAGCAGGTCGAACACGTGCGGGCCGAGGTCGTGCAGGGCGCCGCGCTCGTGCCGCCACGGCGAGTGCGAGTACGGGCCGTCCAGCAGAGCACCGGACAGCCACTGAGCGTCGGCCCCGGTCCAGCCGCCCGTGCGGTGGAGCTGGGCGAGCATTTCCCTGGTCTCCGGGGCGTACCGGCGGGTCAGCAGGACCAGCGAAGCGACTCCGGCCTGCTCGACGGCCGCGACGAGGCGCTCGGCGTCGGCCACGGTGGCCGCGATGGGCTTGTCCAGGATCAGGTGCTTGCCCGCCTCGGCCGCCTTGGTCGCGATCTCCGACTGCACCTCGGGCGGCACGGCGAACGCCACCGCGTCCACCGCGGCGAGCAGTTCGTCCGGGGTGGACGCCACGTCCGCGCCGTACCCGGCGGCGAGCTTCACGGCGGCCTCCGGCCTGCGTGCCCACACCGACGCGAGGCGGGTGCCGGGGTGGTCGGCGATGCCGGGTGCGTGCACGGTGGTCGCCCACGGGCCCGCTCCGATGAGTCCTACGCGCAGTTGGTCTTCCACACACCCATCCTGCCTCTACCGCCCGCCCGCGTAGGCCGCCTCCGGGACGAAGATCTCCCCGCCGTTGTCGAAGCGCAGCCGGGTGCCGCCGTCACCGAAGACGGCGTCCGGGTCGCTGTCCCAGCCGCGGGGGATCGGCACGACGGCGCCGCGCGAGTCGTCCGGCCCGATCCACACCTCGTAGCCGGTCGAGCCCACGATGCTGTCGACCTTCTTCACGAACACCCCCGGCCCCTGCGCGGACTGCGGCTTCGAGTGCACGGTCGTGCGGTCGGGGATGAACAGCACCACCCCGGCGACGACGGTGAGCACCGTGCCGAGGATCGCGCCGAGCATCATCACCAGGATCTTGACCAGGCAGCCGGTGATCAGTGGACGGGAGTCGGAGACCATCGGCCCATCCTGCCGGGTGCCCGGAAGTAGGCTCGACGCCATGCGCGAACTTCCCGCGGAAATGGTGCTACCCGACGGAATGGTGCCCGACGAGCCCCCTGCGGTCCCGGCCGTCCCGAAGGACGCCGCGACCGTCGTGCTGATCCGCGACACCGCGACCCGACCGGAGGTGTTCCTCCAGCGCCGGGTCACCGCGATGGCGTTCGCGGGAGGGATGACGGTGTTCCCCGGTGGGGGCGTCGACCAGCGGGACGCGGACACGACGGTCGCCTGGGCCGGACCGGAACCGGCCTGGTGGGGGCGTTGCTTCTCCTGCGATCCGGCGCTCGCCACCGCGTTGGTCTGCGCCGCCGTGCGGGAGACGTTCGAGGAGTCCGGTGTCCTGCTCGCCGGTCCGGACGCCACCAGCGTCGTCGCGGACACCCGGCCGTACGCCGACGCGCGCAAGGCGCTGGAGGACCGGGGGGTGTCGTTGGCGCAGTTCCTTTCCGGAGCTGGCCTGGTGCTGCGGGCCGACCTGCTGCGGCCGTGGGCGCACTGGGTGACGCCCCTCGAGGAGCCCCGCCGGTACGACACGCGGTTCTTCGTGGCCGTGCTGCCCGAGGGACAGCGTGCGGACGACGTGACCAGTGAAGCGTCGGACGCCTCGTGGCAGGCGCCCGCCGACGCGATCGCCGACTGGCGGCTCGGCAGGCGCGGGTTGATGCCGCCCACGTGGGTCGCGTTGACCGAGTTGGACGAGTTCGACAGCACCGCCGCGGTGATGGCCGCCGACCGGACCGTCGAGAAGATCATCCCCAGGGTGGTGCGGCGCGGCGGGAAACTGCACGTGGTCCTGCCCGGTGACCCGGAGTACCCGAACGCCGGAACCCCCAGCGAGGTAGGACGATGAGCCGGTTCCCCGCGATCGGTGAACACGCCCAGCACCCGGCCTACGGGGTGCTCCGCAAGGTCACGCCCGTCGCTTCGGTGATGTTGGCGGACAACCCGTCGGTGATGACCCTCGACGGCACCAACACGTGGGTGCTGCGGTCGCCCGACTCGGTGTCCTGCGTGGTGATCGACCCCGGCCCGCACGACGAGGCCCACCTGAGCCGGATCGCCGCCTGCGGCCCCGTGGCCACCGTGGTGATCACCCACGGCCATCCCGACCACGCCGCCGGCGCCCTGCGGTTCGCCGAGCTGGTCGGCGCCCCCACCCGCGCGGCGGACCCGGCCCTGTGCCGTGGTGGTGACCCGCTGAGAGAGGGCGATGTCGTCTCCGGTGCCGGTCTGCGGCTGGAGGTGATGGCCACGCCAGGGCACACGGCTGATTCGCTGTGCCTGCTGGTCGAGCACGACGGCAACTCCGCCGTGCTCACCGGTGACTCGGTGTTGGGACGCGGGACCACGGTGGTCGCTCACCCTGACGGCAAGCTCGCCGACTACCTCGCCTCGCTGCACCGCCTCGCGGAACTGCCTCCGGGAACCGTTGGGCTGCCTGGGCACGGGCCGGAACTGGCCGACGCGGCCGAGGCCGCTCGGCGGTACCTGACACATCGGGAGCAGCGGTTGGGGCAGGTCCGGGACGCCGTCGAGCAGCTTGGCGGGGCGCCCAGCGCTCGGCAGGTGGTGGAGGTCGTGTACGCCGATGTCGATCGGTCGTTGTGGGCTGCTGCCGAGTGGTCGGTGGAGGCGCAGTTGGAGTACCTGCGGACTGAAGGGTGAGGTTGGGCCCGGACGCCGGCGGCCGGCTGCTGTTGGTGTGGGTCTCACCCCGATCGGCGCGAGTAGGTCGATCCAGGCATGAGGGCGCCGGGGCCGGCTCCCAGCGCCCCCATCTCAGACCACGGTGCGCAGGGGAACGACCAGGTAGGTGAGTTCCACGCCGTCGGCACCCGCCGGTGAGGTGAGGACGGTGGAGCGGAGGCCGTCCTGGATGCGCAGTTCGATGCGCCTGCCGCTGAACGCCTTCAGCGCGTCGTTCAGGTAGCGGGCCTGGAAGGTCTTGGTCAGGCGGTTGCCGTCCACTGTGGCCTTGACCGACTCCTCAGACTCGCCGTTCTGCGGGTCGCTGCCCTTCACGCGCAGCTCGCTGTCGTCGACCTGGATGGTCACCGAGCCGTGGGGGCCCGCGTACGGCGTGGCTCTGCGGACCGCGCCTGCCAGTGCGTCCGCGTCCACGAGGACCGTGCTGTCGATGACCGCCTCCAGTAGTTTTCGTGCTCGATCGTCGGGGAAGGGCGCGGCCAGCAGCGCGGTGCTGACGGAGCCGCCCGGCCAGGAAAGGCCGAGGCGGTCGATGTCCGCGTGCAGGGTCACCAGGTCGCCCGGCGCCGGTTGGCGGACGACGTCCGCCAGCAGATTCGCCGGGGCCAGTACGTCCAGTGGGCCCCGCGGGTGCCAGGGGAGGGTGGCGAAGGCCATGCGGTATCGGTCGGTGGCCAGCAGTTCCAAGCGGTCGCCCACGGCGTGCACGCGAATGCCGGTGAAGACCGGGAGCGCGTCGTCACGGGAGGCCGCTCCCGCCACCGGCACGATCGCCGCGGCCAGCGCGGCCGCGGACACCTGGCCCGCCGCTGGTGGCTGAGGTGGGACACCAGGGTGGTTGCCCACGTCCAGCAGGGGCAGGGCGAAGCGGGCGTTGGAGGTGCGCACGGCGAGCCGTGAACCCTCCACGACGAGCCTGACCTGCGGCGCGTCGAGGGTGCGCAGCGTGTCCGCCAGCGGTCTGGCAGGCACCAGGACGGTGCCCTCGGTGTGCACGGTGGCGTTGCGGGTCAGGCGGACCGCGCGTTCCCGATCGCTGCCCGCCAGCTCCACCTCGCCCGCGCCCGTCGTGCGCAGCACCAAGCCCGCCAGCACCGGGTCCAGCACCCTGGTCGGCAGGAGTCGGGCGACCTCGGCCGCTGCGCTGGCCAGGTCTGCTGTCGTGGCGGTGAGGTCCATGTCGTGAAGGTAGCGACGAGGTCTGACAATTCTTGGTCAGGCGAGGTCAGCGGGGGTGCGACTAGCGTGTGTCAGGTGAAGAGCGAACCGGTGCCGATGCCTACCCTGCGGGGCCGCGTGCTCGGGGGGAAACTCCGCGACCTGCGCGAGGCGACCGGGTTCACGGTCGAGGCGGTGGCCAAGCGGCTGGACATCGTGCCCGCGCGGGTGGGGCGGCTGGAGGACGGCGTCACGCCGGTGTGGATGCCGGACCTGCACGCCTACTTCCACGCGCTGCGGATCGAGCGCAGGCTGCGGGACGTGCTGATCGGCGAGGCCGTGCGGGCCCGCGACCTGTACCTGGAGTGCGAGTGGGGTCCGGAGGCCGAGTCGGTGCTCGCGCTGCTCGGGCAGACCGCGGAACGGGTGGACGTGCTGAGCCCGCACGCGGTGCCGACGGTGCACGTGAAGGACCCGAGCCGGTGCACGGTCTTCACCAGCGAAGGTGCGATGCCGAGCGACCAGCCGGGCATCACGGTTCGGCGGATCCCGTTCGCGAAGGGCGCGTATCCGGGGATCGGCCACCCGTGCACGCTGTTCCACATGGCAAAGGGGCCGTCCGTGGTCTACCTCGAACACGTGCACGCGGCCACGTTCATCGAGGAACCCGATGAGGTGCGGGCCGCGCGCAGCGTGTTCGAGCGGTTGGACGTGTTCCTCGACTGAAGTCTTCCGGCGAGGAGGGCGCTAGCGGGCGGCCAGGTCCATCTCGCCGCGCTTCGCGGGGGCCTCGACGGGCACGCCCGCCGCGACGGTGCCGCGGAGCAGCCAGACCACCGCCGCCATGAGCAGTCCCGAGCCGCCTGCCGCGAGGAACGCGACCGGCGTGCCGGCGTGCTCGACCAGGTAGCCGCTGATCGACTGGCCGATCGCCAGGCCGACGGTCACGGCGGTGATGACCCAGCCGAACGCCTCGGTGGCCGTGCCCTTCGGCGCGACCTGCTCGATCGCGGCCGAGTGGGTGGTCGCCTGCGGGGTGACCAGGGTGCCGACCAGCAGCATCGTCACACCCAGCCAGACCAGCGTGGTCGGGATGGCCAGCAGCAGCGACAGCGCGCCGAACCCTCCCAGCAGCACGGGCAGCCGCAGGTGCATGGACTTCGGGAACGGCCTCATCGCGTACAGCACGCCGAACACGACGGAGCTGATCGACCACGCGCTGAGCAGCAGGCCGCCGAGGCTGAGGTGGCCCGCGTTCGCCGCGGCCGCGGGCACCGCGACCTCGATGAACCCGATCGTCACGCCGAAGCCGAGCGCGGCGAGCGCGACCGTGCGCATACCGGGGCTGGCCAGCGCGCCGAGCAGCTTGCGGTCGCTGACGGCGGCCGGGCGGATGGCGCGGATGGTGGGGTTGAGCGCGAACCAGGTGGCGCCGATGACCATGCAGACGACGCCGATGACGACGCCGGTGCCCGCCCACGGAGCCGCGACCAGCAGTCCGGACAGACCGGGGCCGAGGATGAAGAAGACCTCCATGCTGATCGCCTCGTAGGCATAGCCCGCGAGGCGGGTCGAGCCCGGCGGGACCATGCGGGCCCACAGCGCGCGGGACGCCGAGCCGACCATGGGCTCGTTGAACCCGACGAGGAACGCCAGCGGCAGCAGCAGGGCGATCGGCGCGTGCGTTTCCACGGCGGTGATGGACGCGGTGGCGAACACCACCAGCAGCACGATCGCGCCGAGCAGCGGCCGGGTGGGACCGAAGCGGTCCATCAGCCTGCCCTGCACGACCGCGCCGACCGCGACACCGACCAGGGAACCCGCCGACACCAGTCCGGCGATCGCGAAGGAGCCGGTCGTGCGCTGCACGTACAGCAGCAGTGACAGGCCGACCATCGCGATCGGGAGGCGGGCGAGCAGGGACGCGACCACGGGGCCGCGCATTCCGGGGGTGGTCAGGGCAGCGCGGTAGTCGGCGAGACGGGCAGAGTGGGACATGCGTACCAGTGTGCCAAACACTGGTACGCCCGTACCAGTGTTTTCCCGGTGCGGTTCATCACCGGCCAACCTGCTGAGACGGTCGTTTCGATCAGGTCACAACAATGGGATGACCGGGTGAAAATTGGCAACGAAACAGCTGAACAGGACGTCTTACAGGGTGACAGGGCTTGAGCCAGCGGGGAGGCGTCGTGCGATCGTGGTACGCGGCGGGTCACCAGCGAGAAGACCTGCCCACCCGTGAAGGTCGACGCAGATGTTTCGGCTGAGAACGGACCGGGTAACCAGACCTCCTGCCGGTGACGAGGGTCGGGGCCTGAACGCCGGAGATGGAGATGCGCGGTTCGTCGGGGGATGGACTGCGCAAAGCGAAGGGACCGGTGCGCCGCGTCGGGGGCGGCGCCCGGTCCCTTCGTCCTGCTCGTGGTGCTTATCGAGCCCGGCGGGCCAGCCGCTCGGGATCGAGGATCAACACGCTCTTGCCCTCCAGCCGCAACCAGCCGCGGTGGGCGAAGTCGGCCAGCGCCTTGTTCACGGTCTCCCGCGAGGCGCCGACGAACTGCGCGATCTCCTCCTGCGTCAGGTCATGGGTGACCCGGAGCAGTCCCGCTTCCTGGCTGCCGAATCGCTGGGCGAGCTGGAGCAACGCCTTCGCGACTCGGCCAGGCACGTCGGTGAAGATCAGGTCGGCCAGCATGGAGTTCGTCCGGCGCAGCCTGCGGGCCAAGGCCCTCAGCAACTGCTCGGCGATCTCCGGCCGGTTCGTGATCCACGTCCGCAGTGCGGGTCGGTCCATGCTCACCGCGCGGACCTCGGTCACCGTGGTGGCCGTCGACGTGCGCGGACCTGGATCGAAGATCGACAGCTCGCCGAACATGTCCGACGGTCCGAAGATCCCCAGCAGGTTCTCCCGGCCATCAGGGGACTTCCGGCCGATTTTCACCTTGCCCGACTGGATGATGTAAAGCCGGTCGCCCGGCTCACCTTCCGCGAAGATCACGTGGCCACGCGGGAATTCAACGGACTCCAGCGTCTGCGCCAGTGCCTCCGCTGCAGCCGGTTCAACCCCCTGGAAGATGCCCGCGCGGGCCAGGGTCTCGTCCACCTCGTCCCTCCTGTCGAGACGCGACGGCATGGTCGTGCGCCTTCCGCCTTTTGGCGGAGCCTGCGCCGTGCCGTCGATCACTGAGTGGCAGTCTAAGGGCTCCGCCGTGGATCGCCTCTCGGCTCGCCGTCCTAACTGGAGGACGAACTTTCCACGTCAGGGCCCGGACAGCCTGGAAAGGCCCACGAAGGGTGCTTCGTGGACCTGGTCGGTGCGGACCTGTCAGCGGCGGGTGCGCCGCTGCCTCAGGTTCCTGGCACGACCGCCGAGCCGCCGTAGGCGGAACAGCTCCAGCGCACGGCCGATGCCGTGCCCGTAGAGCGCCCTGACCTCGTCGGGACGCGCCTGCTCCAAGAACTCCTCGACCTCGTCCTCCTGAACGGCGACGTGCCGCAGACGAGCTTCCACGCGCTCCATGAAGAGCGCGAAGAACATGATGATGATCGGAACGGCGATGACGAACCAGGCAGTCATGATGTCTCCGATCCTTGCGCATCGTGTTTCGGTTCGCTCAAGAGGGGGTCCCTCCAGCGTGTCGAGCCTCTGACGTATGAGGACGTGCACGCCCGTACATTGGTTCCGTGCCCACCGCGAAGTTTCGCCAAACGCCTGCGGCCAAGACGGAGACCAAGTTAGGTCGCGTTCGTCGGGCCCGCCGCATGGTCCGCCTGCTCGAACTAGGCTATCCGGACGCACACTGCGAACTGGACTTCACCACGCCGCTGGAACTGCTGGTCGCCGTCGTGCTGTCGGCGCAGAGCACCGACAAGGGCGTCAACCTGGCCACGCCCGCGCTGTTCAGGCGCTACCGGACGGCGAAGGACTACGCGTCCGCCGACCGCACCGAACTGGAGGAGCTGATCCGCTCCACCGGCTTCTACCGGAACAAGGCGACCTCCCTGCTGGGACTGGGCGCCGCTCTGGTGGAGAAGTTCGACGGCGAGGTGCCCGGCAGGCTGGAAGACCTGGTCACGCTGCCCGGCGTCGGGCGCAAGACCGCGAACGTGGTGCTCGGCGACGCCTTCGGCGTGCCGGGGATCACCGTCGACACGCACGTCGGCAGGCTGACCCGCCGCTGGGGCTGGATCACCGAAGAGGACCCGGTCAAGGCCGAGCACGCCATCGGCGCGCTGATCGAGCGCAAGGACTGGACCATCGCGTCCCACCGGACGATCTTCCACGGCAGGCGCGTCTGCCACGCCAAGAAGGCCGCGTGCGGCGCGTGCTTCCTCGCCCCGCAGTGCCCCTCGTACGGGATCGGCGAGGTCGATCCCGACAAGGCCGCGAAGCTGGTCAAGGGCGACGAGGCCCCGCACCTGATCGACCTGGCCGACCGCGTCCGGGCTGGTGAGAAGCTAGGGTGAGGACAGCGACGCGGTGGGTACTGGTGGCGCTGGTGCTGGTCGTGGCGGGCGTGATCGCCCTCTGGCCGCGCTCCGGCGACGGGCGGCCACAGGAGCGGGCCGCGGCCACGAGACCCGCACCGGACCTCGGCGTGGCCCGCAACCTCGCCGCGCTGCGCCCGTGCCCCCAGGGTGGACCGGACGGTCCGCAACCACTGCGGGGCCTCACCGCAACCTGCCTGGGTGATGGCGCGTCCATTGACGTGGCCGCGACCGTCGCCGGTGGTCCGGCGCTCATCAACCTCTGGGCGACCTGGTGCCAGCCGTGCCAGGAGGAGTTGAAGGTGCTCGACACCTACGCCCAGCAGCCCGACGCCGTGCCGGTGATCGCCGTGCAGGTGCAGAGCGGCGAGGCCGACGGGCTGGAACTGCTCGCCAAGCTCGGTGTCCACCTGCCGTCGTTGATCGACGAGCCG
The DNA here is from genome assembly GCA_039922235.1 of Umezawaea sp. Taxonomy (GTDB): domain Bacteria; phylum Actinomycetota; class Actinomycetes; order Mycobacteriales; family Pseudonocardiaceae; genus Umezawaea. The sequence continues at coordinate 2,689 of JBDSAJ010000652.1, read as the reverse complement.
GACGTGCTCCGCAAGGCGCTGAAGGCCCCGCCGAACCTGCCCGCCAGCTTCGTCGTCCGGCCGGATGGTTCAGTGATCCAAGTTACATCCCCGTTGGTCTTCTCCTCACCGGACCAGGTTCGCGAGGCGGTTCGATGACGCTCCTGACCGACCCCACCGACGTGCCGGAGTGGATGGCCACCCTGGTGAAGGCAGCCGCCCAGATCGACGCCAAGGCGTTCTCCCGGCTGTCCCCGCCAGCCTCCGCGACGACTCGCGCGGCGGCCGTGCTGATGCTGCTCGGCGAGGGCGAAAACGGCCCTGACGTGCTGCTGCTCCGCCGCGCGGACACGCTGGGCTCACACCCCGGCCAGATCGCGTTCCCCGGTGGCGCGGCCGACCCGACGGACGGTGGACCGGTCGGGACGGCCCTCCGCGAAGCCCGCGAGGAGACCGGCGTCCTCCCCGAAGGAGTGCGCCCGGTGCTCGTCCTGCCGGACCTCTTCGTACCCGTGTCCGGCTTCCTCGTGAGCCCGGTGCTCGCACATTGGCATGAACCATGTCCGGTGGAGCCCGTAGACCCTGCTGAGACCGCAGCGGTGGCACGGGTGCCGATCGCCCATCTCGCCGACCCGGCCAACCGGTTCGTCGTGAGACATCCCGCGGGCTTCGTTGGACCCGCGTTCTCCGCACCTGGCATGTTGGTGTGGGGGTTCACGGCAGGACTGCTCAACGGCCTCATCGCACTCGGCGGGTGGGAACGCCCGTGGGACGGGGCCGACGTTCGAGACCTTGATCCAGCGCTGCGCGCTACATAGAAGCTTGTCGGAGGTTGTGGGCGTGAACTGGGTCGACCTGCTGGTGCTGGCGCTCGCCGTGTTCGCCGCGGTGTCCGGCGCCCGGCAGGGCATGGTCATCGCCCTGCCCGCGTTCATCGGTGTGCTGGTGGGCCTGGTGCTGGGCACCCAGCTCGCGCCACTGGTGGTCTCGCAGTTCGACAACGTGGTGACCAAGGTCGTGTTCGCGGTCGGCATCGTGATCCTGCTGGTCGCGCTCGGCGAGACGCTGGGCGTCTACATCGGCCGGATGATCAAGCCGCAGATCAACGCCACCCCGCTGCGGGGCATCGACAACATGCTCGGCGCGCTCGTGCAGGGCGCCGTCGTGTTCGTCGTGGCGTGGATGATCGCGCTGCCGCTGACATCCGTCGCCGGCCTGCCGTCGCTGGCCAAGGCGCTCAACCAGTCGCTGCTGCTCAAGACCGTCGACGACGCCATGCCGCCGGCCGCCCGGCAGCTCTCGGACGACCTGCAGAAGCTGTTCGACGTGTCCGGCTTCCCGGCCGCGATGGACCCGTTCAACCGCACCCCGCTCAAGGAGGTCGGCCCGCCGAACCCCGAGCTGGCGGCGAACCCGATCGTGCAGAAGCTGCGGCCCAGCGTGCTCAAGGTCCGCGGCCGGGCCCCGTCGTGCTCGCGGGCGCTGGAGGGCACCGGTTTCGTCGTCGCGCCCGAGCGGGTCATGACGAACGCGCACGTCGTCGCGGGCACCAGCGAGGTGACCGTCGAGGTCGGCCGCGGCCAGTTCGACGCGACCGTGGTGCTGTACGACGCGCAGACCGACATCGCGATCCTCGCCGTGCCCGACCTGGAGGCCGCGCCGCTCCAGTTCCGCGGCGACGAGATCCCGCAGGGCCAGGACGGCATCGTGCTCGGCTACCCGCTCGACGGCCCGTACACGGCGTCGGAGGCACGGGTGCGCGAGCGCATCCCGATGCTGCGCGGCCCGGACATCTACGACGCGCAGACCGTGACCCGCGACGTCTACACCATCCGCGCGAAGGTCCGCAGCGGCAACTCCGGCGGCCCGCTGGTGGACCCGCAGGGCCGGGTGATGGGCGTGGTCTTCGGCGCGGCCGTCGACGACCAGGAGACCGGCTTCGTCCTGACCGCACAGGAAGTCCAAGCCGAGGTCCAGAAGGCGTCGCAGTTGGTCCGCAAGGAATCGACCCAGAGCTGTGCTAGTTAGGTCGCTGCTCCGCAGACTCCGGCTCGGCCGCCATGAGTCGGCCTCGCGTGGGGGTTGGTCAGGTGTTACTGATGAACTCGGCGAGCACGCGACTCGTCGTGTGCGGGGCTTCCTGGTGGGGGAAGTGGCCGATTTCCGGTAGCAGGCGGAACTTGGAGTTCGGGCCGAGCCAGTAGGACGAGTGGCGGGCGGTGGGTTCGAGCATGACGGGGTCCAGTGCGCCGTGCAGTTGGAGCACCGGCACTTCGAGCCTGCGGTCGATGGCCTCGATGAACCGCCTGCCGTCGCTGCGGACCTGCGAACGGACCGCCCAGCGGTAGTACTCCAGCGCGCTGTGCGCGACGCCCGGCACCAGCATGGCCTCGCGGTTGCGGCGGACGACCTCGTCGAACTCGGGCGCGACCGTCCACTTCGGACCGGACCAGGTGCGCAGGAGGGTGCCGACGGTGGCCGCGCGGTCGCCGGTCAGCCAGCGCTCGGGGTAGATCGGCGCCTGGAAGCGGAACACGTGGCCACTGGCCCGGCCTTGGCCGCGCGGGTTCTTGCGGATGGCCCGGCGCAGCGCGAGCGGGTGCGGTGCCGCGATCGCCGACACCGAGCGCACGAGGCGGGGGTGCATCGCGCCGACCGTCCACGCCAGCAGACCGCCCCACGCGTGGCCGACGAGGTGGGCGCGGCGCTC
>JBDSAJ010000651.1:0-6777 GCA_039922235.1 Umezawaea sp. | reverse complement strand
CGGCTACGGCCAGTCCGATCAGGACCCCTGCCGACGACACGACCGCGAACCAGGCGGCGCGCTTCCACGTGCGGGGCGGTGTGACGGACGCGGGGACGAGGCCGATGTTGAACGTCCGCAGCCCGCTGCCCTCGGTGTCGACCAGCGGATCGGGGGCGGGCCTGCCGCCGCGCTGCGCGGGCACCTGGCCGGGGCCCGTGGTCGCCCGCGCGTGCGTCGACGGCTCGGGCTCCAGCGCACCGGCTATGGGCGGCCACCCGGCCGCCAGTTCGCGCAGCCGGTGCCTGCCCGAATCCGGTGCTTCCACCCCGTCGTCCATGGCTGTCCAGACCCCTCCCGCCCTTGCGTTGTGCGGGGTCGGGGCTGGGAACAGGTGCCCACGAACACCCACACCTACCTGAGGGTAGGTGCAGGAATCGGTGGTAGCTGTCCGGGGCCACCTTGTGACGGGGGGTGACACCCAGAAGTGTGAACTTGCTGGACTTTGAGGACTTTTAGCTCATCCGCCGCTGCTCAGGCGCTTGCGGCTGCTCTGGAGCGCGCTCGTGGCGGCCAGTCCGCCACCGCCCGCGATCAGTGCGCCGATGATGTCCGAGCCGTACCCCTCGCCCGTCGTGATCAGCAGGCCGAGGAGCGCGACGCCGGTCGTGACGCCCGCGATGACGTACCGGCTGCGGACGTACTGGGCGATGGGTGCGCCGGCTGCGGCCTTCTTCTTGGCGGCCGAGCCGAGCATGGCGAGGTAGCCGTCGTGCGCCAAGGCGGCGAGCACCCCGACGATGGCGATGATGCCTGCGATGAGGCCGATGACGATGCTCATGGCTCCAGTGTGCCTGCCGAAAAGCCCTGGACCATCGGTGATCCCCCTGATATCCCGGTACTGGTGGAGATCTTCTGGCACGACGCCTGCCTGGAGCACGACGCGGGCGCGGGGCTGTGGGAGCTGCCGGGCGACTGGGCTTGGCTCGACGTACCCGAGCAGCACCCGGAGAACGCCGCCCGCCTGCGCACCTTCCGCCACGCGCTGGAGCACGGACCGGTCGCCGAGCACCTCACGTGGCGCACCGGCAGGCTCGCCACGGACGAGGAGTTGGCCCGCGTCCACACCCCGGATTACCTGGCTTCCCTGCGAGCGGCGTGCGACGGCCCCGACAGGGTCGCCCTGGAGGTCAACACCGTCGTCGGCCCCGGTTCGTGGGACGCGGCCCGTGCCGCCGCCGGTACCGCACTGGCCGCCCTGGAGGCCGTCCAGGCGGGTGCGGACATCGCCTACGCGCTGGTCAGACCCCCTGGCCACCACGCCCAGCCGACGATGGCCGACGGCTACTGCTTGATCAACAACGCCGCCCTGGTCGCCGAGACCGCCCGCCGCGCGGGTCTGAGGGTCGCCGTCCTCGACTGGGACGTCCACCACGGCAACGGCACCCAGGAGATCTTCTTCGGTACGCCCGACGTCCTCACCGCGTCCCTGCACATGCGCCACGGCCCCTGGGGCACCAACCACAGCCAGACCGGAGCCCCCGACGAGGTCGGTGCCGACGGCCGCAACCTCAACATCGAGTTGTCCCTGGGCGCTGGCGACCAGGCCTACCTCCGCGCCTTGGACGAAATCGCCTTCCCGGCCCTCCGCGAGTTCCAGCCGGACCTGGTCGTCTGCGCCTCCGGCTTCGACGGCTCCGCCTTCGACCCCAACGGCCGCCACAACCTCACCGCCGACGGCTACCGCCAGATCGGCCGGAGGGTCGCAGGCCTTGGCCTCCCACTGGTCCTCACCCAGGAGGGTGGCTACCTGCGCGGCTATTCCGCCCTCTGCCTGCACGCATTGGTGGAAGGCCTGCTGCTCCTTCCCGAAGCCCTTCTCGACGACCCGCTCGCCTACGTGCCGGACGATTCCCAGTGCACCGATGCCGATCTGGAGAAGGTCAGAACCACCCATTCGCAGTACTGGCAGGCATTCGTTGGAAGCCGTCCAAACCCCGTCTGACCAGTGCTTCTTTGGGGTGGGGCGGGTTTCGGTGGAGTGGATTCCACGTTACTTTCACAGGATGGTCAACATCCCGTCCTCGATGCGTACTCGTGCACTAGGCCATGAATTGGTCGGTCTCCGGAAAGCCGCCGGGTACAACGGCGTCGAGATGGCCCGCAAACTCGGCTGGGAGGGCAGCAGGCTCAGTAGGATCGAGAACGGCAGGTACAACACGAGCGAGGTCGATGTCACCCAGTACGCCACGCTCCTTGGCCAGTCTCGCCCAGTGCTCGACAACCTGCTGACGATGCTCCGCCAGAGCGATGACGGCTTCGTGGTCCAACCCCACGGTGTGCGCCTTCACGACCAACTGCACACATTCATCCGTCACGAGACCTCATCGCGGATCATCCACAACTTCCAATTGTCTGTGGTGCCAGGACTCCTGCAGACCAAGAAGTACGCCCGTGCGCTGATGACTGGCTCCAAGTTCGCCGTTGCGGAGCACATCGATGGCTTGGTGCATGCGAGGTTGGCTCGTCAGGCCATCTTCAACCGCCCGCTGCAACCCGCGTGCGTCTTCTACATCCACGAGTTCGCCCTCCGGTTGCCGGTAGGCGGCAACCGGACCATGAATGACCAGGTCATGCGCTTGGCCTTCATGGCAAACGCGCATCAAGTTTCGATCCGGATCATCCCGATGGAACGCGGTGCCTACCCAGGGATCGGTGCCGGCGGTTTCACCGTCATGGATCACGCGGATGAGCAGCGGCTTCCCGTCGTCTCCGTCGAATTCATCGGCGGCACCCTGTTCATGGATGACCACAGTTCGATCGGAGCACACCAGGAGGTGCTGGCGGAGTTCGACCGCATTGCCCTCGACCGGCGGGAGTCCCAGGCCTGGCTCGTAAAGCTCGCGAACGAGTACGACCGCCCAAGCGGTTCCAGCGAAGTCGCCAACCTGACGTGAGGACCGTGGCCGTGCGGGACTCGAAGAATCCCGCAGGCCCGATCCTCACCGTCTCCCCGACCGCCTGGCGCGCGTTCCTCGGCGCCCCAGCAGCGTCCCCGACCGCCTAACGCCCCATCGCCCCGCGACCCAGCTTGAGCAGGATCATCGCCAGGTCCTTGCCGTCCGGGCCCAGTTCCTTGTAGCGGTTCAGCACGTCGATCTCGCGGTTGTGCACGATCCGCGTCCCGCCGGCGGCCATCCGCGCAGCGCCGATGATCTTGGAGACTTCCGCGCGCCTCTTCACCAGCCGCAGCAACTCCTTGTCCAGGTGGTCGATCTCCTGGCGCAACTCGTCGATGTCGGGGGTGGCGGCTGGGGTTTCGGTGGTGCTCATGGGTGTGGCCTCTCGAACTCTGCGAGTCCCGGCCCCCGGAGCGGCGAAAGCCCCGGCGTCCGAGGACTCCGGGGCTTCAGTGGTTGCGTGCGCGCTAGGCGACCACGGGAGCCGGAGTCCGGGTCCCGTAGAAAAACTCGAAGTGAGTCGCACGCACGGGCCCATAGTGCCACACCGGTGCCCACCTGGCGACCGCCCGGCAGGGCTGGGCCCGCAACCTCAAGGGGCGCACCAGCATCTGGGATTTCCCATTCCCATTCCACACCGGCTGGACCTGTGCCAAGGTGTCGCGGTACGCACCGGGTCCTAGGGGGGCCGTGGTCGTTGCGGGCCTGTGGACCGGTGCTCCGGTTGGTGATCATGCAAGGGGGGAATGAATTCATGCTGCCCAACAAGGGTATTGCTGGGTTGATCGGAACGGCGGGAGTCATCGCACTGCTGGCGGGGTCGGCCACGGCCGCCAACGCCACCCCGTCGTACCAGGCGCAGGTGCAGTTGACGCCGGGCCACGGCATCCCCGTGTTCGAGGGTGGCCTGTGGTACGTCCACGGCCCGTTCAAGTTCACGGTGAAGGCCACGGCGGGTTCGGCGGGCAACGGGCAGGGCTACTTCATCGTGTCCCTGCCGAACGAGTTCAGGCTGGGCAGCTTCTCCGGCGACGGCTGGCACTGTGACGACGACTCCACGACGGACTTCGAGTTCGACTGCCTGAACGAAACGGCTGTCGGACCTGGTCAGTCGTGGCCCGAGATCACGATCGACATCGGGGCGAACACGTCGGTCACCGACACGCTGGACATCTACCTCCAGGGTGAGGACACCGAGGAGGCGCACACCGGCGTGCCTTTCCACTACGACACGAGCGGCTGACAGTTCGGTTCTGCTGATCGGTTTTCGCTGTGCGGAACCTGGTTGCGCTCATCGTCTCACCGGTGAGCGCAACCAGGTTCCGCACCGGGCGGGTAACGTGGACCCACGATGAGCGCCTTGTTCGACTTGCCCGCGAGCCCCCCGTCCCCCCGGCCGTCCCGGTTGTTGGACGACCTGAACCCCGCGCAGCGGCGGGCGGTGGAGCACACCGGTTCCCCGCTGCTCGTAGTGGCGGGTGCGGGCTCCGGTAAAACGCGGGTCCTCGCCCGCCGCATCGCGTACCTGCTCGCCGAACGCCGGGTCCACCCCGGCGAGGTCATGGCGATCACCTTCACCAACAAGGCCGCGGCCGAGATGAAGGAACGCGTAGCCGATCTGGTCGGTCCCCGCGCACGTTCCATGTGGGTGTCGACGTTCCACTCGATGTGCGTGCGCGTGCTGCGCCGCGAGGCCAAGACCCTCGGCATGTCGTCCAACTTCTCGATCTACGACTCGGACGACTCGCGCCGCCTGATCACGTTGGTGGCCAGGGATCTCGACCTCGACCCGAAGCGCTACCCGGCGCGCACGCTCTCCATCCACATCTCGAACCTCAAGAACGAGCTGATCGGTCCGGAGACGGCCGCGGCGCAGGCGGCGAACGACCTGGAACGCCGCGTCGCCGAGGTCTACACGTCCTACCAGCGGCGTCTCGGCGAGTCGAACTCCATGGACTTCGACGACCTGATCATGCGCACGGTCGAGCTGCTGCAGAACTTCCCGGCCGTCGCCGAGCACTACCGGCGGCGCTTCCGGCACGTACTCGTCGACGAGTACCAGGACACGAACCACGCCCAGTACACGCTGGTGCGCGAGTTCGTCGGCACCGGCGCGGACGACGTCCCGCCCGGCGAGCTGTGCGTCGTCGGCGACGCGGACCAGTCGATCTACGCCTTCCGCGGCGCGACGATCCGCAACATCGTGGAGTTCGAGCGCGACTACCCGCAGGCGACCACGATCCTGCTGGAGCAGAACTACCGCTCCACGCAGAACATCCTGACCGCCGCGAACGCCGTGATCTCCCGCAACCCGGACCGCCGCGACAAGCGCCTTTGGAGCGACCTCGGCGAGGGCGAGAAGATCGTCGGCTACGTCGCCGACAACGAGCACGACGAGGCCGCGTTCGTCGCGAGCGAGATCGACCGGCTGGTCGACGGCGGCGACGCCACCAACGGCGAGATCGCCGTCTTCTACCGCACCAACAACCAGTCGCGCGTGTTCGAGGAGATCTTCATCCGCCTCGGCCTCCCGTACCGCGTGGTCGGCGGCGTCCGCTTCTACGAGCGCCGCGAGGTCCGCGACGCCCTCGCGTACCTGCGCGCGCTGGCGAACCCGGACGACACGGTGTCCATGCGCCGCATCATGAACGTCCCGAAACGCGGCATCGGCGACCGTGCCGAGGTGTGCGTCTCGAACCACGCCGAGAAGTACCGCGTGAGCTTCTACGCGGCGCTGCGCGACGCCGTGGCGGGCAAGGTCCAGTTCCTCAACCCGCGCTCCCAGCGCTCGATCGCCGGGTTCATGGACCTCATGGACGAGTTGGGCAAGCTCGTCGAACGCGGTGACGACGTGGCCGACATCCTCGAGGCCGTGCTGGAGAAGACGGCGTACCGCGCCGAACTCGAAGCCAGCGAGGACCCCCAGGACCACACGCGCGTCGAGAACCTCAACGAGCTGGTCACCGTCGCCCGCGAGTTCGGCGACCTGACCGCCACGGCTCCCGTCTCCTCGGACGCGGAAGCCATCGAGGTCGTCGACATCCCCGCGGAAGACGAGGGCCTGCCGACCGAGAGCTCCCTGGCGGCCTTCCTCGAACGCGTCTCCCTGGTAGCGGACGCCGACTCGATCCCGGACGCGGACTCCGACGGCATGGTCACCCTGATGACCCTGCACACCGCCAAGGGCCTCGAGTACCCGGTCGTCTTCAGCACGGGGTGGGAAGACGGCATCTTCCCGCACATGCGCGCACTGGGCGACCCGCAGGAGCTGGCCGAGGAACGCCGGCTGGCCTACGTGGGCATCACCAGGGCCCAGCAGCGTCTGTACCTCTCGCGCGCCCTGGTCCGGTCGGCCTGGGGGCAGCCGTCGGCGAACCCGGCGTCCCGCTTCCTGGACGAGATCCCGGTGGACCTGATGGACTGGCGGCGGGTGGAACCGGAGCGCTCGGGCCCGGCGGCGGCCACCACGTGGCGCAGGGGCGGCGGGGACTCGGCCCAGGCAGGCCTGGCCGCGAGGGGGATGCGCACCTCGCAGTTCAAGGGCTGGAACGAGGCACCGGCGATCACCCTGGAAGTCGGCGACCGCGTGACCCACGACAAGTACGGCCTGGGGAGCGTGATCGCGGTGGACGGCTCAGGTCCGCGAGCGACCGCCACCATCGACTTCGGCAGCGCGGGCACGGTTCGCCTGATGCTCATCGGTGGCGTCCCGATCACCAAGCTCTGACACCCCACCACCACAGAACGCCGCCGCCGGGCAAGTCGCCGGCGGCGGCGTTCTGCGTGCTGGACTCGACCAAGGCCTCGAGTTCCTACCCGGACGAACTCCCTCTCAAAC
>JBDSAJ010000650.1:0-11903 GCA_039922235.1 Umezawaea sp. | reverse complement strand
GACACCGCGCTCGCCGCGGGTCACGAGGCGTCCGCCGAGTCGACGGCGGCGGCAGGCGGCTCGCCCGCCAGGGACCAGGCGAGACCGGCGGGCGCGGTCGCGGACCGGGCGGACGGGCACACCGCCGACGTCCAGCCCGACGTTGTGCCGCCGCGGCACGAGACGCCGAAGGTCGAGCGGCGGGCCGACCTGCCCGCGCTGGACCCCGACGCCGTGGAACGCACGGGCGACCGGACCGCCACCTCCGAGACGTTCGACAACCCGGACGGTTCCCGCACGCTGAGGGTCCACTCCGGACCGTCCAACGTGCGGGGGTCCGACGGCACGTGGCGGCCGATCGACCTCGGCCTGGTCGAGGGCGCCGGTGGCCGCTGGGAGCCCAGGACGGCGGGCGTCGACACCGACGTCGCGGGCAAGGCCGACGACAAGTCGTTGGTGCGCCTCGCTTTCGACGACCGGCACGGGCTCGACTACGGCTTCGACGGCGCGGCGGCCGTCAGCGGCCGGGTGGACGGGGCGAAGATCACCTACCCGGCAGTGCTGCCCGGTGTGGACTTGACGCTGTCGGCGACCGCCGACGGCGTCAAGGAAGACCTGCTGCTCGCGTCTGCGCGGACGCCGACCTCCTACGCCTTCACGCTCAAGCCCCGCGGCGCGAAGCCGCGCCTCGCCGACTCCGGCGCGGTGGAACTGGTCGACGGCGACCAGGTCGTGGCCGTCATCCCGCCCGGCTTCATGCAGGACTCCGCGAGCACCCCGCAGCGGTCCGAGGCCGTGCGCTACGCGCTCACCGAGGTCGACGACCGGACGTGGACCCTGCGCGTGGACCTGGACCCGGCCTGGCTGAACGAACCCGGCCGGGTGTTCCCGGTCCTCGTCGACCCGTCGACCGGCCGCTTCCAGGCCGACTCGGACGACACCTACGTCCAGGCGGGCCAGCCGGGACGACCGGACAACATCGAACTGGCCACCGGTTACGTCGACGGCAGGCTGTCCCGCTCGTACCTGCGTTTCGGTGGCGCGCTGAACTCCCTGCGCAACCAGTACGTGCTGGGGGCCACCCTGGAGTTGGACGCCGTCTACGCCACGACCTGCGCGCCGCGGTCGATCTCGGTGTTCGAGGTGACCCAGGCGTGGGACCGGGGCATGGGGTGGCCGGGTGCCGCAGTCGGGCAGTCGTTGGCGAGCAAGGAGTTCGCCCACGGCGGCCCCAGCGGGTGTGCCGCGCCAGCCTGGGAGGGGCTGCGGCTCGACCCGGATCTGATGACCAGGTGGACCCACGGCACGGCGCTGCGCAACGGCCTCGCCCTGCGGGCGTCGAACGAGGTCGACCGCAACGGGATGCGCTTCGCGTCGGCCAACACGGCCAACGCGCCCTACCTCGACGTGCGCTACGCGCCGGAGGGGGTGTCGTTCGACGTCACCAGCGTCACGCTGCCCACCCACATCGGCGAGGGGCGGATGGTCGTCAAGGCCACCAACCTCGGTTCGACGGCGTGGAGCACGGGCAACGGCTACAAGTTCGGCTACATCATCCGCCAGGGCGACACCAAGGTCCGCACCGCAGCCGGGTGGACGGCGGACGTGGCCCTGATGGGCACCGCCACCTTCGACGTGCCCATCGCGCCGCTGTCGCCGGGTGACTACCAGTTCTACCTGACCATGTTCACTCCGCAGGACCTCGACTTCTTCGTCGCCCACGAGGTTCCGTACGGGCGGTTCGACCTGAAGGTGAACAACACCCCGCCGACGTCCAACGTGCAGCAGCCGGGCAGCGGCGCGACCGTCGAGACGCTGACCCCCACCCTGTACGCCGAGGGCGTCGACACCGACGACTGGCCGGGCAAGGGGCTCACCTACAAGTTCCGCGTCTGCTCCGACGCCGAGCTCACCCAGTCGTGCCAGGAGTCGGGCTGGACCGGCCAGTCGTGGACACCCGCGCCGCTGACCTGGGGGCGGTCCTACTTCTGGGGCGTGAAGGTCAACGACACCCTGGCGGAGACGCCGTTCTGGGTGTCGGTGAAGGACGGCGTGCGGCTGGTGTTCACCACCAGGGTGCACCAGCCGGAGATCACCTCGCACCTGGCGGGCAGCCCCGGCTCGACCGAGGGTCCCGGCCTCGACGCGCAGATCGGCAACTACTCCACGGTCGTCACCGACGCCTCGGTCTCGACCGTCGGCCCGGACCTGACGATCAGCCGCACCTACAACAGCCTGGACCCCCGCGAGGACACCGCGTTCGGCACCGGCTGGTCCTCGCGCGTCGACATGCGGTTGACGCACGACTCGGACGGGTCGGGCAACGAGGTGCTCACCTACCCCAGCGGCAGGCAGGCGCGGTTCGGCCGCAACCCCGACGGGAGCTACGCCTCGCCGACCGGCCAGAACGCCGACCTGGTGCACGACACCGCGACGGGCTTCTACACGCTGCGCGACGTCACCGGCAGCAGGTGGACGTTCGACGCCCTCGGCAGGCTGACCGTCATCACCGACCCGGCCGGGCTGACGGAGACGCTCTCCTACGACACCGCCGACCACGTCACGACCATCACCAACGACACCAGCAAGCGCTCGCTGCGGCTTACCTGGCAGGGCAACCACGTCACGTCCGTCACCGCGCCCGCGCCGGAGACCGGCGGGCAACCGCTGGTGTGGACGTACACCTACGTCGGCGACAAGCTCACCAAGGCCTGCGTCCCCGGTGCGGCGCCGAACTGCACGACCTACAGCCACCAGAGCGGTTCGCACTACCGGAGTTCCGTGCTGGACGACAACCCTCGCGGCTACTGGAGGTTCGGCGAGACCGGCGGCGACACGTTCGCCAGCGCCGCCGCCCGGCGTGACGGGGCGGACGCGGCCAAGCAGCACGGCGTGGTCCTCGGCGGAACGGGCGTGCTGGCCGGAACGACGGACAGAGCGGGCACGTTCGACGGCGGCAGCAGTTATGCGACCCTGCCGGACAAGCTCACCACCGCGACGATGTCACTGGCCGTCGAGCTGTGGTTCAAGACCAGCTCGCAGGGCACCCTGCTCAGCTACGCCGACCAGGCCTTCCCCGCTACCACGGCGAAGTCGACGCCGATCCTCTACGTCGGCACGGACGGCCTGCTCTACGGCGGGTTCGCCCGCCGGGACACCGGCGGCGACCGGCAGGTCGTGAGCGCCACGGCCGTGAACGACGGCCAGTGGCACCACGCGGTGCTGTCCGCCGCCATCGACACCCAGACCCTGTACCTGGACGGCACGTCCATCGGCAGCGTCGGCGGGTTCGTGGACCACCGGCAGCAGGGCGCGTTGACCGTGGGCGCGGGCAGCGGCAAGGACTGGCCCGCCACCAACGGCGGGAACTTCCACTTCGAGGGCGCGATCGACGAGGTCGCCGTCTACACCCACGCCGTCGGCCCGCACGCGGTCCGCGCCCACCACCTCGCCGGCGAGGCGAGCGACGAGCTGACTGAGATCCGGCTGCCCCAGGACGACCGCCGATTCGCCGCGTTGACCTACGACGACCTCAACGACCGCGTGCGCACGCTCACCGACCACGAGAACCGCGTGTGGACCGTGGACGTGCCCAGGACGCAGGACTCCACGCGCACGGCGGTGCTGCGCGGCCCCAGCGGGTTCGGGGACTGGGGCTACACCTTCGACGCCGACAACGGCGGCAGGCTCACCTCGCGGACCCATGACGGGAAGACGTCGAGGTACGAGTACAACACCGCCGGATTCCTGTCCGCGACCGTCGACCCCAACAACCACCGCACCGAGCAGACCACCGACGAGCGCGGCAACACGCTGAGCGTGAAGACCTGCCGCGCGGCCGGGTCCTGCAACACCGCCTACGCCACCTACGTGAAGTCCGACGCCGTGCTGGACCCGCGGCGCGACAAGCTCCAGTCCACTTCGGACGCCAGGTCGTCCGGACCGGACGACACCCGCTACCGCAGCACGTACTCCTACGACGCGCTCGGCAGGCCGACGGGCGTCGTGTGGCCGATCCCGGACGGCTTGACCGCGGCACCCGCCGAGACCACGACCTACTCGACCGGCACCGAGGACGCGGTCGGCGGCGGCAAGGTGCCCGCCGGGCTGCTGATCCGCGAAACCGGCAGAAGCGCCCAGGCGACGTTGAGGGCGTACCGGGCCAACGGCGACCTCGTCGAGGTCACCACTCCCACGGGTCTGGTCCTGCGGTACACCTACGACCTGCTGGGCAGGCAGACCTCGGCGTCGCAGGTCACCAGCGGCAACGCCGTGCTGTCCACCACGGCGTACGCTTACACGCCCCGTTCGCAGCTCGCGAAGGTCACCGGACCCGCCGTCGTCAACGCCGTCACCGGGATCGCGCACACCCCGGTCACGGCCTACGAGTACGACGGCAACGGCAACACCACCGCGACGACGGTCTCCGACCTGACCCCGCAGGACAAGGGCGGGGACCAGGCGCGGAGGACGACGTTCGGCTACGACGGCAGCGACCGGCTCGTCCTCACCACGTTCGCCGACAACGGCCGGGAAAGCCGGTCCTACCCCGATTCCGGGCTGACGCTGGCAGTGACGGACGTCAACGGCACCACCTGGAGCACCCGGTACGACGAGCTGGGCCGGGAGCTGGGCAGCACCGCGTCCGGCGCGGGCGTGAACCCGGAGAACCCCTCGGCCACCTCGATGACGTTGGAGGTCAACGCCTACGACCCGGCGGGCAGACTGGCGACGACCACCGACGCCATGGGTCGGCTCACCACCTACACCTACTACGACGACGACCTGCCCGCGACGACCCGTCGCACGGTGGGCAACGGCGACGGCACCACCAGGGACGTGCTGCTGGACCAGCGCTCCTATGACCCGTCGGGCCAGCTCGTGGAGCAGGTCGCCGCGGGCGGACGCAAGACCGTCAACACCTACGACCCGGCAGGGTTCGTCACGACGTCCACGTTCGACCCCGGCGGCCTCGCGCGCACCACGACGGCGAAGTACGACGCCGACGGCAACACGACGAGGATCGAGCGCAGGGGAGCCGCCGACCCGAACCGGGTGGAGGTGTCGACCTACGCCTACGACGTCGCGAACCTGCCGGTCCGCGAGGACGCCCACCTCGACGGCACGACGGCGTTGTCCTCGTCCACCAGGCGCGACGAACGCGGCCTCGTGCGGGAATCCGTCGACCGGCGTGGGCTGACGACGAGCTTCGATCACGACGCGGCGGGCGCGGTGGTGCTCACCGTCCACCCGCCGACCGACGCGTGGGTCGCGGGCACCGCCTCACCGGGGTTCAAGCGCACCGAAGTGCTGGGGTACAACACCTTCGGCGAGGTCACGCACGCCCGTGACGGCAGCGGCGGCGTCAGCACCACCGAGTACGACGTGCGGGGGCGCGTGGTCGCGGGCACCCTGCCCGACTACACGCCTCCCGGTGGGCGGCCGGTCAAGGCCACCACACGCACGGAGTACGACCGCCTCGGCAACCCGGTGAAGACCACCGACCCGCTGGACCGGATCACCACCAGCACCTACGACCCGTACGGCCGGGTGCTGACCACGACGTTGCCGCAGGTCGGCGAACTCCCGTCGGTGCTGGGGTTCCGGTACGACAAGCTCGGCGAGCAGGTGCCGGCAACCGACCCGAGCGGCGCGGAAACCCGTGCCACATACGACGACCTCGGTCGCCCCACCACGCGGACGGTGGTCGACCGGTCGTCCGGCGCCCTCGCCTACTTCACCACCACGACCGACTACGACGACGCGGGCAACACGCGGACGGTGCGCACCCCGCAGGGCGCCACGACCACCGCCACCTACAACACCGCGGGCGAGCCGCTGTCCACGAAGGACGCGACCAACCGGGTCACGACGTTCGGCTACGACATCGCGGGCAGGTCCGTCAGCGCCACCGGGCCGAGCGGGATCACCACGACCACCGGGCACGACCTGCTGGGACGTTCGGTGCGCACCGCGCAGGTCGTGGCGGGCCAAGAGAAGCGCGTCGCCACCACGGTGTACGACGCGGTGGACAACGTCAGCTCGACCCGCTCGCCGGAGGGGCGCACGGTCGGCTACGCCCACGACGAGCTGAACCGCTTGGTGCGCCAGGTGGAGAAGGTGGACGACACCAGGTCGATCACCACCCTGACCGGGTACGACAAGCTGGGCAACCGCAGCAGGTTCGTCGACGGCAACGGCCGCGCGACCACTTACACGTACAACCCCTGGGGGCTGCCGGAGTCGATCGTGGAACCGGGTGGCTCCACCTGGACCACGTCGTACAACGCGGCGGGTGAGGCCGTGCGGGTCTCGAAGCCGGGCGGGGTCTCCACGACCGCGGAGTTCGACGCGCAGGGCAGGCCCACCGTCGAGCGCGGCACCGGCGCCGAGGGCGTGACGGCCGACCGCACCTTCGGCTACGACCGCTCGGGTCGGCTGAACCGCGTCGGCGGCCCGCGCGGCGACAGCACGTACCGCTACGACGACCGGGGCAACCTGCTGGAGGCGCGCGGCGCGGCGGGCGACTCGACCTACACCTACGACGGCGACGGCACGGTCGCCTCGCGCACGGACGCCACGGGGACGGCGACCTTCGGCTACGACACCACGGGCAGGCTCACCGCCGTCGTGGACCCGCTGTCCGGCCGCACCGCCGACTACGGCTACGACGCCGCGGGCAGGCTCAGCCAGGTCGCGGACCGCTCGTACGCCAAGAGCACCGCGCGCCGACTGGCTTACGACGACCTGGGCAGGCTGAAGTCCGACCAGGTGCAGCAGTTCGTCGACGCGGGCGTGCCGCCCCGAGTCCTCGTGGGCGACGAGTACGGGTACGACCTCGACGACAAGCGCACGGCCCGGACGTCCACCAGCACGGTCGGCTCCACCACCAACGGCTACGGCTACGACGGCGCGGGACGCCTCACGTCGTGGACCGCCGGAACCAAGACCACCGCGTACGGCTGGGACGACGCGGGCAACCGCACCTCGGTGGGGGACAAGGCGTCCACCTACGACGAGCACAACAGGCTGCTCTCCGGCGACGGCGCGACCTACACCTACACGCCGCGCGGCACCCTCGCGTCCACCACGCGCGACGGCGTCGAGACCAGGACGAAGTTCGACGCCTTCGACCGCATGACCACCAACGGCGTCGGGAACTACGGCTACGACGGCCTAGACCGCGTCACCGACCGCAACGGCGTCGCGTTCCAGTACGCCGGCATGTCCAATGAGGCCGTCACCGACGGCCGCCGCCTGGTCAGCCGGCTCCCGGACGGCACCGCGTTCTCCGACAGGGCCACGGGCGCCACCTCGGCGAGGATGCTCTACGCCGACAACCACGGCGACGTGACCGGCCGCTACCTCGGCAACAGCGTCGACGGCCAACGCACCTTCGACCCGTTCGGCAAGGTCACCGCCGCCAACGGCGACACGTCGACCATCGGTTACCAGGGCGACTGGACCGACCAGGACACCGGCGCGGTCAACATGTCCGCCCGCTGGTACCAACCGGGCACCGGCACGTTCACCTCCCGCGACGACTGGACCCTGAACCCGACCCCGTCGTCCGCCACGAACCGCTACGCCTACGGCAACAGCGACCCGATCACCAACTCCGACCCCAGCGGGCACGACGCGGTCGACAACGTCTGCAACGCCGGAGGCGGCAAGAACAACCCCGTCAAATTCCTCGCCAAGGTGGGCGCGTTCTTCGGCACGTTCTTCAACCAGATGATCTGCAACGCCCCGCGCACCGCAGGCGTCTGCGTTGCCACCCGCCTTGACGACCACGGCCGTCCCTGCCCCAACAACAAATACATCTGGAACGGCGGCAACGAGGAACCGATCCCGGTCGGGAACTGCAAGTACTTCACCGGCGGCTGCGCCTCCCGCGATGCCGTCCGACCGACCACTCCCGGCAAGCACACCCCGGCGAACAAACCCGGCGTGCACAAGCCCGTCGTGCGCAAGCCGATCCCACCACCGCCGCCGCCGTGGGTCGTCAACATCTACAAGCCGCTCCCGAAACCGCCGCTCGGCCGAGACATCATCCCGGTCGCTCCGACGTACAACGCGACCAGCCCGTTCACGGTCATCACCGATCTGGGCGAGGCGCTCGTCGGTGCCGCCACGGCTGTGACGAGCGCTGTGGGAACCGCGGGCACGGCGACCGCGACAGCAGTCAGTACCGGGATCCAGGCCGTGGTCAACAGCATCGGGATCGCGTTGCCGTTCGTCTTCCAGCAGGAGGACGACGATGACGACGACTTCTGCGCCGACATGGGGATGGAGGAGAACGTCCCCCGGTACGGACCGATGAAGCCGATCAAGTACCCCGGTGGCTACGTGGGTCGACCGAAGGACGGGGCGACCAGGGCGACAGGAGCCGACGTGTGCCTCGAGGGGATCAATCACGGCCCCAGGAACACACCCCTCGAGCCCGCGGGGATCAACGAGGACGCCAACCTGCGCAAGGGGCACCTCGTCGCGCACATGTTCCACGGCTCCAACGCGCGGGACAACATGGTCCCGCTCTACGACAAGGTCAACAGCCCCGACATGCTCGCCATCGAGAACACGGTCAAGCGAGCCGTCAAGGGCCGCGAGCGGGTCTACTACCAGGTCGTCCCGCACTTCACCGGTCCGGACAAGAACGGCACGGAGAACCCGGTCCCCGATTTCGTGCACATCTACGCCGTCGGCAGCGACGGATTCCACTGCGACGTCGTGATCAACAACATCAAGGGCGGAAATGCGCAACGACCGGTCTGTTGACGAACTGCTCGACGTGGTCGCGTGGTCCGGGGCGGGTGACGCGGCACTGGACTGGACCGCCGTCGAGGAACGACTGGGCACCTCGCTCCCGCCGGACTACCGGCGGCTGATGTCGACCTGGCGCTCGGGAATCCTCGACGACTTCGTGCAACTGCTGTGCCCGGTGCAGGACGAGTCGACGCTGTCCCGGTTCGTGCGGGAGTCCGCGGAGTACGTCGAGTACGCCGGCGAGTGGCGACGCGCGGACTCGAACGCGGTGCCCCACCCCCTTCCCCCAGAGGAGAGCGGGATCCTCCCGTGGGCCGTGAGCGCCGACGGCGACGTGTTCTTCTGGCTGCCGAGCGGGCCCTCTCCCGCGACGTGGACGATCGTGTTCTGCGACGACTCGTACTCGACGTGGGGTGCCTACGACGGGACGCTCACGGAGTTCCTGCTCGACCTCGTGCGCGGACGGATCGTCGGCGAGTCCCTGGAGTACACCCCGTCCGGTGAACCCGCGTTCGAGGTGATCGGACCGGTCCTCGACACCGCTGCGCCGCCCGAGGACGAGCCCACCGACCCAGCGTTCTGGCAGGAGTTGCTGAACGGGCACTCGGATGACGGCCACGTCGAGGACATCCTCGGCCTCGTCACCCCGCCCTCGCCGGTCCCGCCAGTCGACTGGTCCGCGGCCGAACGTCGCCTGGGGGTGGGGTTGCCCGCCGACTACCGGGAACTCGTGGACACGTTCGGAGCCGGGATGTTCGGGGAGATCCGGGTCGCGGTTCCCGGAGCGCGGGAGCCCACCTTCGACCTCGCCGGTCTGGCACTGGGCGTCCACGAGGTGGCGGTGCGCACGCGGTTGTCCCCGCGGGCTCCGTACTTCCCCGAACCGGGTGGACTGCTCCCGTGGGCTTTCACGTCGACCGGACGGATCTTCTCCTGGGCGCAGGTCCACGACGACCCCGACAGGTGGCCGGTCGTCATGACCTCGTCGGGGAGCGGTGGCCTGAACCGGTTCTTGATGCCGGCGAGCGCCGTGCTGCTGGGCCACCTCGCCGGTGCGGGGGGACCGCTCGCGGTGATCCGGCGGTCGGACGTGGGACCACCGGTCTTCGTCCCGGCCTTGGACGTCCCGGTATGAGACGTGGCCGGAGCCGCTTTTCTTCCGTCGCAACACCGAGGAATGGGAACCGATCACGATGAGAACTTTCCGACGTGCGGCAGTGTTGGCCGTGGGGGTGGCGTTGGTGGTGTCCGGCGTCGCGGGGCCGGTGGGGGCGGAGGCGTCCAGACCCGACCTGGCCGCGGCCGTGGGCAGTCCGCGTGCGGGGGAGGCAGTGCCGAAGGACGCCGAGGGGCGGGTGCTGCTGTACGTGGACGGTGGACAGGAGTCCGTTGTCCGGGACGCCGTGGCGGAGCTCGGTGGTGAGGTGTCAGCGGCCCAAGGCGGGCGGGTACAGGTGGCCGTGCCGCCGGACAAGGTCGACGAACTGGCGGAAGTGCCTGCCATCAAGGAGATCCGGCGTCCCGAGCGGGCCATTCCCATGGCGGTGACGTCCGAGGGCGTGTCGGCGTCGGGGGCCGACGGGTGGATCCGGGACGGGAAGTCCGGGGCCGGTGTCAAGGTCGGGCTCATCGACGTCGGGTTCGACGAGGTGGAGGACGCGCAGGGGCGGGGGGAGGTGCCGTCGGGTGCGGTGGTGAACAACGCGAACTGCCACGACGTCACGACGCACTCGTCGCACGGCACGGCGGTGGCCGAGGTCGTGCACGACATGGCACCAGGCGCGGAGCTGTTCCTGGCGTGCGTCGACGGGCCGCTGGACTTCGCGCCCGCGACGGAATGGCTGCGGCAGCAGGGAGTTCAGGTCATCACCGCCGCGGTGGGGTTCCTGACTTCCGGTCGCGGAGACGGCACGGGTGAGGTGGGCAGCCCGCCCGACGTGGTCAGGAAGACCAGGGAGGCGGGGGTGTTCTGGTCGATCGCCGCGGGCAACCTGGCGCCCCGGCACTTCTCCGGCAAGGCCGTGGACGCCAACGCCGACAAGTTCGTCGAGTTCAGCGGAACCGCCCAGAACAACGGCATCAACCTCGCGGGCGGCGCGGTCGCGACCGTCGGCCTGCGGTGGGACGCGTGGCCGAGGACGACCGAGGACCTCGACGTCTACGTGATGTCGTCCGCACAGCCGCCGACCGGTCCGACCGACAGCCGCATCGTGGCCTCGTCGGCGAACAACCAGCGCGACGTGGTGGGCGGTGGCAGGCCGACCGAGGAGGTGACCTTCACCAACCCGTCAGCCTCGGCAGCGCAGTACTACGTGTACGTCAAGAACAACACGGCCCGCTTCACCACGCGCTTCGACCTGTTCGTGTCCGGGCCGACCGACCAGTTGCAGTTCGCGACGGCCGCGGGCAGCGTGACCGAGCCCGCCACGTCGCCGTACGCGGTGGCCGTGGGCGCGACGCAGCCCGGTTCTGGTGTGGTGGAGGCGTTCAGCGGCCAGGGCCCGACGATCGACGGCCGGGTGAAGCCGGACATCACCGCGTTCGACAAGGTGACCACGTCGACCTACACCACCACCCCGTTCGAGGGGACGTCGGTGGCGGCGGCCCACGTGGCGGGCGCGGCCGCGCTGCTCAAGTCGGCCAACCCGCAGTTGGACGCGGCGCAGATCCAGACCGCGCTCCAGACGCGGACCAACCCGCGCAAGTCCGACAACCTCTGGGGCACGGGCGTCCTGGCGATGGGCACCCCGGACACCGTTCCGGTCGTGACCGGCGCCGGGTACACGGCCCTGCCGAAACCGCTGGGGATCCAGGCGCGCGCGTTCGCGCCGAACGAGGTCTTCACGCTGGCGATCCCGAACGTCCCCAACGACACCACGGCGGTCGTGCTCAACCTCGCGGTGCGCACGAACCCGTCGGCGGGTCCGAACGTCGCCACCGGCATGGACGTGTTCCCCGGTGACCCGTCGGCGTCCACGAGCAAGGCCACCACGGTCCGCGTGCGGCCGGAGGACGGGTTCGTCTCGACGATGGTGGTGGCCAAGGTCGGCGAGGACCGGGCGATCCGCCTGCGCGCGGGCGCCGGTCACGCGTTCGACAACGTCGACCTGCTCGGCTACTTCAGCGTCAACGGCGGCTCGACGTACTTCGCCAAACCG
>JBDSAJ010000649.1:0-24845 GCA_039922235.1 Umezawaea sp. | reverse complement strand
AAGTTAAGGCCGCTCAAGATCAACACGTAGCCAGGCGACCTGCACGTGCGCGGCATCGGAAGATCAACTTGGATGCTTAACTTACTGGCATTGCGATTTGACTCGGGGACCCCTTGATTTGACCCTTCATCGGGCAAAAAGGGCAGGTGTTAGAGCCCTGCCCGATGACAAGTTCAAGGGTCAAATCTCCCGAGTAAAATCGGCCACGTTCGTGGCACTAGCCTCATCTTCGCTGTTCAGTCGGCCTCAGCGCTTTGAAGCCGTTTGACTGCCTGGTGTCATGCGCCCGACTCTGTGGCCGATTTTACTTGGGGATTTGACCCTTGAACTTGTGGATCGGGCAGGCTCTTCCACGCCTGCCTTCTGGCCCGACAAAGGGTCAAATGAGGGGTCCCCAAGTCAAATCGGCCACCAAGTTCCGACCAGCTACAGCGCTACCGCTTGTCACGCCGACTACCCACAGCGCTACCGCCCGTCACACACAACCACCTACAGCGCTACCGCCCGTCACACACAGCACTACCGCCCGTCACAAACCGACCACCCGCCAACCCACCCAAACTCTTCACACGATCGAGTGAACCGTTTGTCCGTCAGGCTCGTGTCCAAGACGACCGAGGACAACGGAGCCGAGGGCGGTGGACGTGTCAGGGCCGAGTGGAAGCGCGATGGGCCTCAGCGAGGGTGTTGTCCGGCCTGCAGGCGGCGCAAGGGGTGAAGCCGAGCTGACGGGCCTCGTTGATCGGCAGCGCGAGAGTGGGGCGACTGGCCAGCCAGGTACACCCGGCCAGGTGGTACCGGGGGCGCTCGTCGAGTACGCGAACCTCCGCCGTGAGGTCGGTGACGATGAGCAGATCGGCCGCGTCGGTGTCCTCCTCGACGGGCTCGGTGCCCTGATCGGGCGAAATGGGGGCGCCAGTGGGCCCCCGGTCCAGCTCGTCTTGATCATCAGCGCTAATCTTCTGATCAAGAGCCGCAGGCCCGGCAGCCATCGGGACGACCGCGACCCCGCGGCTCGACCGGTGGCGGAGCCACCAGTCGAGCACGAGGACGAACGCGGCCGCTCCGCTCGCACCCACGGACAACCACGCCCAGACGTGCTGGGACGTGATCA
The DNA here is from genome assembly GCA_039922235.1 of Umezawaea sp. Classification (GTDB taxonomy): domain Bacteria; phylum Actinomycetota; class Actinomycetes; order Mycobacteriales; family Pseudonocardiaceae; genus Umezawaea. The sequence continues at coordinate 23,731 of JBDSAJ010000649.1, read as the reverse complement.
GCGCAGGGACGAGCAACCCGAGGGCTGCCAGAACCAACAGTAGAACGATGTAGAGCACATTCCGCACCCTAGTTCAGCGCGGCATGTCGTACGTGGATCAGCCCGCCTCGGCGCGTGCCCCGAACGAGTAGCCCTGCTGGCCACCGGCCCGACCGTCGGACGGCGCGGCGGGGCCGCGGTCCTGCAGGTCGCGCAGAGAGGACTCCAACATGGTCTTGAGCCTCGTGCGGTACTCGCGCTCGAACGTCTGCAGCTTGTCGATCTGCTTCTCCAGCGCGTTCTTCTCCGACGTGATGTTGCCCATCACCTCGGCGTGCTTGCGCTGGGCGTCCCGGTCGAGCGCACTGGCCTTCTCACGGGCCTGCCGCTCCAACGTCTCCGACCGCGTCCGGGCGTCGTTCAACATGGTCTCGGCACGCGTGCGCGCCTCGTTGACCATGGTGTCCGCCTTGGACCGCGCTTCGGACAGGAGCTGCTCGGACTTGGTCCGGGCCTCCGACAGCATGCCGTCGGCTTCGGCCTTCGCCTCGCCCGTCAGCCGGTCGGCCATCTCCTGCGCCAGTCCGAGGACCTTGGCCGCCTGGACGTGGTGGTCGCCACCGCCGCCAGGGGAGGTCTGCTCCATGACCGAGGGCGGCGGCACCGGCGCAAGGCGACGGGGCTCCTCCACGACACGGCTGGGACCGACGGGACCGGCCGCGACCTTGGCACGTGCGTCGTCGAGGTCGGCGCGCGCGGTCTCGACCTGCTGGTCGAGCTGTTCGACCTGCTGTCGTAGCTCGTTGTTCTCCTCGATCAGGCGGGCGAGCTCGCCCTCAACCAGGTCGAGGAACGCGTCCACCTCGTCCTCGTTGTAGCCCCGCTTGCCAATCGGTGGCTTGCTGAATGCAACATTGTGCACGTCAGCGGGGGTCAACGGCATCAGATCACCTCACGCACTCCTGGGCTGTTGGCATCCCTGGTCCCCGTCACCTGGGATCTGCCGTTCGCATCAGAATGATAACGAGCAGCAACAGCACAATAATGGACAAGTCCAGCCCGATGCCCCCGATCCGCACTGTCGGTATGACCCGACGGAACAAGCGGATCGGTGGATCGGTCACTGTGTACACGGTCTCCAGGGCCACCGCGACCCCTCCAGCCGGACGCCACTCCCTGGCGAACGACCGGACGAGCTCCACCACGACACGTGCCGTGAGCAGCAGCCAGAACGAGAACAGCAGGTAGTACAGCACGAACAGGAGGACATCCACCCCCCAACTGTGCCACCACTCAGGTCAGACTTCCGAACCCACCCTCGGCAAGACGCCTGCGGTCCTCCGCGGTGACATCGATGTTCGGTGGTGAGAGAAGGAACACCTTGTTGGTGACCTTGTCCATCGAGCCGCGCATGGCGAAGACCAGACCCGCCGCGAAGTCGACGAGCCGCTTGGCGTCCGCGTCGTCCATCTCGGTGAGGTTCATGATCACCGGGGTGCCGTCGCGGTAGTTCTCGCCGATGGTCCGCGCCTCGTTGTAACTGCGCAGGTTCAACGTCATGATGCGCCCCAAGGGGTGACCCGTCTGCTCTGCCGCAGGCCGGGGCCTGCTGATCGGGTCGCGCACCGGCTCGACGGCCAGTGCACCGTGGACGGGTGCGTCGGTGTTCCAGCTGCGGCGAGTGGACCGCGACCTGGTCTCCGGCTCGAAGTCGTCGGACTCGTCCAGTTCGGACCGGTACTCCGACCTCGTCCCGCTGAACACGCGACGACGACCGCCCCTCTCAGGGTACGGGTCGTACTCCTCCGCCTCGGCGCCGTACTCGGACCGGTAGTCGGCCTGGTAGCGACCGCGCTCGTCCTCGTACGCCCCAGGGTCGTCCGCGTACTCGGCGGGAACCATGCCGAAGTAGGCCTTCAGCTTGTGAAATCCACTCATTGCCAGGGGACCCTTCCTCCGCGATTCCCACCACCAAGGACGGTGCGGCCACCCCTGAGGTTCCATCCAGTTACGGCGAGGCTAGCCTTCGGCCTCCCAGCAGCGCCGTTCCGACACGCACGCAGGTAGAACCGTGCGCGATCGCATCTTCCAGGTCACCGCTCATCCCCGCTGAGACAACAGTCGCAGCGGGGTGATCACGGCGCAAGCGGTATACCTCATCCGCTAGCACGGAAAACGCGCTTGCCGGGTTCATCCCGATCGGTGCGACGGCCATCACACCTCGTAGGAGAAGTTCACCCGATCCGGCTACGTGGTCGGCTAGGGCTGCTAGGTCCGGGAGTGGGCAGCCGCCTCTGGCTGGGTCGCCGTCGATGCTCACCTGGATGAGGACTTCCAATGGTCCGTTTTGGCGGGCTTTGGCCAGGGCGTCGGCCAGGCGGACCGAGTCCACCGTGTCCACCCGGCCTGCCCAGGAGGCGACGGAGCGGGCCTTGTTGCGTTGGACGTTGCCGACCATGTGCCAGCGGACTGTGGCTCCTGGGCGCAGGGTGGCGAACTCGGCGACCTTGGCGGAGGCGTCCTGGTCGCGGTTCTCGGCGAACGCCGTGAGGCCCAGGTCGCTCAGGAGGGCTACGTCGGAGGCCGGGAAGGTCTTTGTGACGGCAAGTAGCTCAACGTCGCCCGGTGGGCGGTTTGAGGCCTTGCACGCGGCTTCGATGCGGGCGCGGACCTCGGTCAGGTTTGCCTTTAGTTCCTCCCGGCGGTCTGTCATGAGGGGTCTACCCAGATGACGCCACCCAGGCGGCCGGTGCCGGGCTCGCGGCGGTGGCTGAAGAGGGTGCGGTCCTCGAAGGTGCACCTGGGGTCCATGCCGAGCTTGCCCACGCCCAGGTTGGCCAGTTGGGCCCAGAGGCCTGCGCGTAGGTCGAGGGCGGGTTTGGCGGCGCGGGACTTGGAGGCGCTGCCGGGGAGGTGCTTCTCGACGTCGGCCATCATCGGCTGGGGGACCTCGTAGCACTTGCCGCAGACGGCTGGGCCTAGGAGGACTTCGATTTTGTCCATGGTGGCGCCCAGGTCGACCATCGCCTTGACGGCGGCTGGGACTACGCCTACTCGGGCGCCTACTCGGCCTGCGTGTACTGCGGCGATTACGCCTGTTGTCGGGTCGCCCAGGAGTACTGGTACGCAGTCGGCGGTGAGGACTACCAGTGCGAGGCCGGGTTCGGCGGTGACCAGGGCGTCGGTGGCTTCGGCTGGGGTGTCTTGTGGGCCGGTGACGGTGGTGACGGTTCGGCCGTGGACCTGTTCCATCCAGACCAAGCGGTTTTGGTCCAGGCCGATGCCTTCGGCCAAGCGTTTGCGGTTGGCTTGGACGGCGGTCGGGTCGTCGCCGACGTGGTCGCCGAGGTTGAAGGACTCGTAGGGCGGCTTGGAGACGCCGCCGTCGCGGGTGGTCAGTACTCGGCGGATGCGCACGGGGTACAGCTTTTCACGTGGCGGGGGTGTTTCGTTGGGCGCAGGGCGGTAGCGGTGTGGGTGATTGGGCGGGCGTAGGGCGGTAGCGCTGGGGGTGGTTGGGGGGTGGCCGATTTGACTCAATGCCAGTAACTTAAGCATCAAAGTTGATCTTCGTGCGTCACGCCCACGCAGGCCACCGCCCTGAGTGTTGATCTTGGACGGTCTTAAGTTACTGGCATTGCGATTTGACTTGGGGCCCCTCATTTGACCCTTGATCGGGCTAAAAGGCAGGCGTGGAAGAGCCTGCCCGATCGACAGGTTTAAGGGTCAAATCCCCAAGTAAAATCGGCCGCTGCGCGGGTCGGGTGGGTGGCGCTTGGCTGGTCAAACGGCTTCAAAACTTGATCAGTTCCAACGTTTCCAACGGTTCCAACGAAGAAGGCCCCCCGCGTTTCCGCGAGAGGCCTTCCTCAAGTGCTGTGTGTTGCTGTTACCGCCGCATGAACGGTGGCACGTCGACCTCGTCGTCCGGGTCGTCGGTTACCGGTAGGGGGCGGCTGGGCAGTGAGGTGCCTGAGCCGTGCTGGTTGGGCAGGTTGCTCTGCGAGAACGTCCGAGGCATCGTCGGCTGGGGCGTCTGGAACGACCCGGTGTTCTGCACGGGCTGGGCCTGTTGCGGCACGGTTGTGGGGCGTGGCTGGATGGGTGGGGGTGCCTGTTCCACTGGTTGCTGGGGGGCGACCGGTGGTGCGGGCTGGCTGAGTTGGCCCGACTGTGCGGACACGACTGTTCCGCGTTGCGGGGAGCTGAGGACCTGTGGTTCCAGCTTCTTGTGGGTGGGGCCGCCGCTGTCGAAGCCTGCGGCGATCACCGTTACCCGGACCTCGTCGCCGAGCGAGTCGTCGATGACCGTGCCGAAGATGATGTTCGCGTCGGGGTGGGCTGCCTCCTGGACCAGCGAGGCCGACTCGTTGATCTCGAAAAGGCCTAGGTCGGAGCCGCCGGCGATCGACAGGAGGACGCCGTGGGCGCCTTCCATCGATGCCTCCAGCAGTGGGGAGTTGATGGCCTTCTGGGCGGCTGTGACCGCTCGGCCTTCTCCCCGTGCTGAGCCGATTCCCATCAGGGCACTGCCTGCGCCGGACATGACGCTCTTCACGTCGGCGAAGTCGAGGTTGATCAGACCGGGGGTCGTGATCAGGTCGGTGATGCCCTGGACGCCGGACAGCAGGACCTCGTCCGCGGAGCGGAAGGCGTCCATGAGGCTGACGCCGATGTCGCCCAGCTGGAGCAGGCGGTCGTTGGGGATGACGATCAGCGTGTCGCACTCGTTGCGGAGCTGCTGGATGCCTTCTTCAGCCTGCTTCGCGCGCCGCTTGCCCTCGAAGGAGAACGGCCTGGTGACGACACCGATCGTGAGTGCGCCCTGCTTGCGGGCCATGGCGGCGATGACGGGCGCGCCACCGGTGCCCGTGCCGCCACCTTCACCAGCGGTGACGAACACCATGTCGGCGCCCTTGAGTACTTCTTCGATCTCTTCGCGGTGGTCTTCAGCGGCCTTGTGGCCGACGTCGGGGTTCGCCCCGGCGCCGAGTCCGCGGGTCAGTTCGCGGCCGATGTCCAGTTTGACGTCGGCGTCGGACATCAGCAGTGCCTGTGCATCGGTGTTGACCGCGATGAACTCGACGCCCTTGAGCCCGACCTCGATCATGCGGTTGACGGCGTTCACGCCGCCTCCACCGATACCGACGACCTTTATCACCGCGAGGTAGTTGTGCGGGGGCGTCATCGGATCCGCCTTCCTGATCGTGTTCGTGCCCATGCGCTGGATGGTGGTCGCCGGGTCAGCCCGGAAGGACCTCCACCCGGATTGAAACCCTCGACCTCAACCAGAGGTCCAGAGTTATGTCAACCCCGTATGTTGTTGCTGGACGGTATGCACCAGTGGTGCGTCGGTCCAGCAGCCACGCCGTACGCCGCGACACCTATCAGCACTGTGCGCTACCACTACTCGCCGGTCAGACCGTCCAGCAGCTCGCGCACTACGTCCAAGTGCCCCGCGTGCCGACCGGTTTCCTCGATCATGTGGATCAGCACCCAGCGCACGGAAACCGTGCCTTTGTCACGGAACGGAACCTCGTGGTCGAACTCCAGGCCCGTGACGATCTCGCGACTCACCTCGCACTGCGCAGCGTAGTCGTTCAGGAATCCGGAGATCGTCTCGCCCGTCTCGACGCGCCAATCCGCGTCCGGATCCTCGTCGGTGTAGGGCCCACCGTCCTGCTTGCCGAGCAGGACGGTTTCGAACCAGTACGCCTCGACCCACCTCAGGTGCTTCACGATTCCGGCCGCCGTCAGCAGCGGTGAGGGCAGCGTCGAGCTGGACGCCTGCTCGTCCGTGAGGCCTTGGCACTTGTACACGATCGTGCCGCGGAGGAAGTCGAGAAAACCGGTCAGCAGACCGCGCTCGGTACCGGTGAGGGGCAGTTCGACACGGTTGTCGGTGATTTCCATGCCAGCTAGTATCAATGGTCGTCCATCGGTTCACGACGGGTTTTCCGAAATCCGTCAGGACACCGTGGGCAATTCGGGGCTGGACACGTCGAAAACGGTTCCATCCCTGGTCAGCAGCACTTCGAGCACGGCTGCCTTGCGCGGTGTGTCGTTCAGGCTGCCCCACCGCACCTCGCGGCCCGCCGCCAGGGACAGTTTCACGTCGGCACCGGTTTGGGCCGCGATCGTCAGTACCTCGGTCCGCAGTTTTTCCGGCAATTGCGTCAGCACGCCCACCGCCGCTTTCAGCGCGGGCTTCGCGTCCACGGGCAGCAGCAATTCGGGAAGGCCCATCGGCGGCATGGCGACGGTCGCGTAGTCCACCGCCGTGGCGTCGACCAGGTGCACGCCGTCGGTGGACTTCACGAAGGCGACCGGTGAGCGCTCGACGATGGTCAGGCGGACCGTGCCGGGCAGGATGCGGGACACCTCGACCGTCTCCACGCGCGGCAGTGCCCGCACCCGGTCGGCGATGCCGTGCACGTCGACCCGGACGATCGGCGAGCCGGGCCTGATCGCGGCCTTGGCCCTGACCTGCTCGACCGTCAACTCCTTCGCGCCCCGGACGTCCACGTCGGTCACGCCCAGGAGCGGGGTGAAGAACACCCCGACGACCAGGCCGACGATCGACAGCAGGACCAGGAGGGCGACAACTCGCCGCCGCACCACGGTCCGGCGGCTCACCCGGCCCGGCACCCGCCTGGCTCGACGCGCGCGGGCCCGGTCCGCGGCCGACATCCTCCCGGCGGTGCGGGGTGGCCGACCGCGAACCGGCGTGCTCATGCCTTCTGCCCCAACTCGCTGACGATCTCCGGGCCCAGCATCGTGACGTCGCCGGCACCCATGGTGACCACCAGATCACCGTCGGCGACCAGGCTGGCCACGAGCGCGGGAACCCGGTCGAACGACGGCTCGTAGTGAACCTGCTCGGGCGGCAGCGGCACGGCTCCGGTGACCAGCGCGCCGGTCACACCGGGCTCCGGGTCCTCGCGGGCGCCGTAGACGTCCAGCACAACGACCTCGTCGGCCAGGCCCAGCGCCGCGCCGAACTCGGTCGCGAACGTGCGGGTGCGCGAGTACAGGTGCGGCTGGAACACGACGACGAGCTTGCCCTCGCCTGCGACCGGCCGAGCGGCCGTGAGCTGCGCGGCCACCTCGGTCGGGTGGTGGGCGTAGTCGTCGTAGACGCGCACGCCCGCTTCGCGGCCCTTGAACTCGAACCGCCGCCGAACACCACCGAACGCCGCGAGCCCCTCCAGCAGGCCCTCGCGGTCCGCGCCCAACTCCAGGCCCGCGAGCAGCGCCGCGAGGGCGTTGCCCGCCATGTGCTCGCCGGGGACGGCGACCTCGACGTCGAAGGTCTGGCCGTCCAACTCCACGGTCGCCAAGCCCCCGCCGCCGTGCGGGCGGAAGTCGGTGAGCCGGGCGGCGCCCTCACCGGACGCGGTGCGACCGTACGGGCGGACCCGGATGCCGAGCTTGCCCGCGCGGTCGGCCAGCGCCGCAGCGCCGGGGTCGTCCGTGCACACGATCAGCACGCCGCCTGGCTCGATGCGCTCCAGGAACGAGTCGAACACGGCCACGTACGCCTCGACGGTGCCGTGGTGGTCGAGGTGGTCGGCCTCGACGTTCGTCACGACCGCGACCGACGGCGAGAAGTACAGGAACGAGCCGTCGCTCTCGTCGGCCTCGGCCACGAACACGCCGCCGGTGCCCTGGTGGGCGTTGGCGCCGGACTCGTTGAGGTCTCCGCCGATCGCGAACGACGGGTCGAGCCTGCAGTGCTGGAGCGCGACGGTGAGCATCGACGTGGTGGACGTCTTGCCGTGGGTGCCCGCGACGCAGGCGACCCGGTGGTCGAGCATCAGCGCGGCCAGCGCCTCGGCGCGACGCAGCACGGTGATGCCGCGGGAGCGGGCCTCGACCAGCTCCGGGTTGTCCTCGCGGATCGCGGTGGACACCACGACGGCCGTCGGACCGCCGTCGAGCTGGTCCAGGTTCTTCGGGTCGTGGCCGACCGCGACACGGGCGCCCTGCGCGCGCAGCGCGAGCACCGTGCGCGAGTCCTTGGCGTCCGTTCCGGACACCTGGTGGCCGCGCGCCAGCAGGATGCGGGCGATGCCGCTCATCCCCGCCCCGCCGATGCCGACCAGGTGCACCCGCTCCAGCGTGCTCACTTCTTGATCACCTCGAGGACCATCCTGGCGAGAACTTCGTCGGCCGCGCGGCGGCCGGTGCCCAGCGTGGCGGTGCTCATCGCGGCCAGCCGTGCGCGGTCGGCCATCAGCGGCACGACCTCGCGGGCGACCCGCTCGGCGGTCAGGTCGGCGTCCATGATCATCAAGCCGCCACCCGCAGCCACCACGGGACCGGCGTTGAGCGCCTGCTCGCCGTTGCCGATCGGCAGCGGAACGAACACCGCGGGCAGCCCGACCGCGGACACCTCGGCCACGGTCATCGCGCCCGAGCGGCACAGCACCGCGTCGGCCGCGGCGTAGGCGAGGTCCATCCGCTCCAGGTACGGCACGGGGACGTACGCCGGGGCGCCCGCCATCGTCTGCACCGCGAGGGTGTTCTTCGGGCCGTGCGCGTGCAGCACGCCGATGCCCGCCGAGGCGAACGCCGACGCGGCACCGGACACGGCCTTGTTGAGCGACTGCGCACCCTGCGAGCCGCCGAACACCAGCAGCGTCGGGGCGTGCGGGTGCAGGCCGAAGTACTGGCGGGCCTGCGCGCGCAGCGCCATCCGGTTCAGGCCGGTGATCGACTGGCGCAGCGGGATGCCGATGATCTCGGCGTTCGCCAGCCCCGAGTCGGGCACGGCCGCGGCGACGCGCTCGGCGAACTTCGCGCCGACCTTGTTCGCCAGCCCCGCCTTCGCGTTCGCCTCGTGCACGACGATCGGCACCCGGCCGCGCGCCGCGAGGTACGCGGGCAGCGCCACGTAGCCGCCGAAGCCGACCACGACGTCCGCGTGGTAGCGCTCCAGGATCTCCCTGGTCTGCCGCACCGAGTCGCGCACCTTCAGCGGCAGCTTCAGCAAGTCCGTCGTCGGCTTGCGCGGCATCGGCACCGGCGGGATGAGTTCGAGCTGGTAACCCCTGGCGGGCACCAGCTTCGACTCCAGGCCGCGTTCGGTGCCGAGCGCGATGACGCGCGCGTCCGGCCGCAACCTCATGACCGCGTCGGCCAGGGCCAGTGCGGGCTCGATGTGCCCCGCGGTGCCGCCTCCGGCGACCACCACGCACGGTCCGCCCCGTTGGGGAACCCGGTCCTGCCCCGTCACGCGTTTCCTCCTAGATCGACTGCACGAAAAAGCTGACTAGTGCGGTGGCGCTAACCCTTGCCGGGTTTCGTGCTGTTCAGGGTGATTCATCGTGGTGCCGCCTCCCCACGCCTGCCGGCGAAGAGGCACCGGCACCGTCCTCGTACTGGTAGCACGGGGGCGTGGGGGCGGTGCCGCGAGGGTCTACCTGGGCCGCGCGAAACCCGGTGAGGATTGTGGTCACCGTACTAGCGCCCGTCCCTGCCGGTTCGGCGGTTGCGGGCTGATCTGTCCTGGGTCGCCTTGCGCGATTCGCGGCGACGGTACTCCGACGGTGGCGCGGACCTGCCTGCCATCCGCCGTTCGTCCGGCGGCTGGGGCGCGGCGGCCCGCCTGCCCGGTGCGCGCGGCGGCGTCGAGGGACGCACCGGCTTGCGCTTGGGCGGCGGCTTGTACGCCTCCGGCGCTGGTAGCCGCAGCACGCCGCCGACCCGGCCGGGACCGATGTGCCGCAACGCGGACACCGCTTCCGGCTCGTGCCGCGCGCAGCTCGCGAGGATCCCGAACACGATCATCGTGGTGACGACGGACGTGCCGCCGGAGGAGATCATCGGGAGCGTGATGCCGGTGACCGGCAGCAGTCTCACGACGTAGCCGATGTTGATGGCGGCCTGCGCGACCAGCCACACGGTCAGCGTCGAGGCGACCACCCGGATCCACGGGTCGGTGTTGCGGGCGGCGATGCGGAGCCCAACCACGGCGAGCATGGCGAACAGGCCGAGCACCACGGCGCAGCCGACGAAGCCCAGTTCCTCGCCGATGACCGCGAAGATGAAGTCGCTGTGCACGTTGGGCAGGTAGTCCCACTTGGAGCTGGCCTGGCCGAGCCCCTTGCCGAACAGCCCGCCCTCGGCGAGCGCGTACTCCGCCTGCTGCACCTGGAGTCCGGCGCCCGTCGGATCGGCTTCGGGGTCGAGGAACGACACCAACCGCTCAAGCCGGTAGGCCGCGCCGATGCCGAGCACGATGGCGCCGCCGACGGCGCCGAGCACCATCACGCCGAACACCCGCATCGGAGCGCCGACGAACCAGAGCAGGCTCAGCAGCACCACGGCGAGCGTGATCGTGCCGCCGAGGTCGGGCTGGAGCATGACGAGCGTGAAGACGCCGAGGGCGACGGGCACGACCGGCACCAGCAGGTGCCGGTACTGGTTGAGCAGCGCCCGCTTGGTCACCAGCACGTGCGCGCCCCACAGGGCGAGCGCGAGCTTCGCCGCCTCGACCGGCTGGAACGACACCGGCCCGACCACGAACCAGGAGCGGGTGTCGTTGATGTCCTTGCCCAACGGCGTCAGCACCAGCACCAGCAGGAGCACGCAGACCAGCATCGTCATCGTGCTGAGGTGCCGGACCTGGCGCAGCGGGACCCTCAGCGCGACCCAGAACAGCACCGAGCCCACACCCACGTAGATGAGCTGCTTCTGGAACACCGAGTACGCCGGAGCGCCCACCGCGACCTCGCCGGGAACCGACGCCGACAGCACCATCACGAGCCCGATGGCCGTCAGCAGGCCGAAGATCGCCAGCAGCAGGTGGAAATCGGCCAAGGGCCGACTCAGCCACGCCGTCAACGAACTCTTGACCCCGACCACGCGCCGCCGGGGCTTGGCAGCCTTGATCGCCTCTGCCGGCCGGTCCACCACCGTCATGCCCCCACCACCGCAGTCATGGATTCATGGTCTCTCGCGTCAGCCACGAGCAACCGGACATCCGGCGCGTGTCGCAGCTCCGCGACGGCGATCATGCGCCAAATCGTAGAGGTGACCAGATTTCTGCCCGACTTGGGATGGAAAGTTCACGTGGTTCCCACAAAGCGGTCAGGCGCGAGGCCGTTCGTGCTCGACCAGATCCAGCACGGCTTCGGTGAACACGTGGCCGCGGTGGGCGTAGTCGGTGAACATGTCCATCGACGCGGCGGCGGGGGCGAGGAGGACGGTGTCGCCCGGCTTGGCCAGGTCGCGGGCGGCGTGCACGACCGAGGTCATGGCTCGGGAGTCCGCCGCGTCCACGATGGCGCACGGGACGTGCGGGGCGTGGCGGGCGAGTGCGGCGGCGATCTCGTCGCGGTCCTCGCCGAACAGCACCACGGCGCGCAGCCGGTGTGCCTCGGTGGCGACCAGGTCGTCCACCGACGCGCCCTTGAGCAGGCCACCGGCGAGCCACACGACGCTGGCGTGCGACCGCAGGGACGCGATGGCCGCGTGCGGGTTGGTGGCCTTGGAGTCGTTGACGTAGGTGATGTCGTCCGACGTGGCCACCACGACCGCGCGGTGCGCACCCGGCCGGAAGTTCAGCAGTCCCTGGCGCACCGAGGAGGCCGGGACGCCGTAGGCGCGGGCCAGCGCGGCGGCGGCCAGCGCGTCGGCCAGTCCCGGCGGACCGGCGGGGCGGACCTCGGCCACGGCGATCAGCGGCTCGGCCACGCCGAACGCGCGGTCGACCAGCATCCCGTCCACGACGCCGAGCTGGCCCTCCGCGGGCTCGTCCAGGGTGAAGCCGACGTGCTTGACCGACGGCGCGGCCTTGAGCAGCGCCGCCACGAGCGGGTCGTCGATGCCGCCGACGGCGATCTCGCCGGACAGCACGCGGGCCTTGGCGTCGGCGTACGCCGACATGCCGCCGTGCCAGTCGAGGTGGTCCTCGGCCAGGTTGAGCAGCACGCCCGCGAACGGCCGCACGGACGGCGACCAGTAGAGCTGGAAGCTGGACAGCTCGACCGCCAGCACCCGGTGCCCCGCCAGCAGGGCGTCCACGACGGGCAGGCCGACGTTGCCGCACGCGACCGCGTCGATGCCCGCGGTGCGCAGGATCGACTCCAGCATCCCCACGGTCGTGGTCTTGCCGTTGGTGCCGGTGACGGCGAGCCACGCGGGCGGGTCGGCCAGCTCGGCGGCCATCCGCCACGCCAGCTCGACCTCGCCGATGACCTCGATGCCCGCGGCCGTGGCGGCGGCGAGCAGTGGGCTCTCGGGACGCCAGCCGGGGCTTGTGACCACGAGGTCCGTACCCTGCGGCGGCTCGGTCAGCCCCGGCACCAGCGCGACCCCGGAGAGCAGCGTCTCCAGTGCGAGCAGACGGTCGGCCGAGCCGTCCGTGACGGTCACCTGCGCGCCGGCGGCGAGCAGGGCTTCGGCGGCGGAGCGGCCGGTGACGCCCGCTCCGGCCACCAGGACGTGCTTGCCGTCGAGGAAGGTCGCCACCCGGTCAGCTCCCGACCGCGGTCAGCCACTCGCTGTAGAACAGGCCGAGCCCCAACATGCAGCAGATCCCGGCGAGCAGCCAGAACCTGATGATCACCGTGGTCTCGGCCCACCCGGCGAGTTCGAAGTGGTGGTGGAACGGGGCCATGCGGAACAGCCGCCGTCGGGACGAGCGGAAGACCGCGACCTGGAGCACCACCGACAGCGCCTCGACCACGAACAGGCCGCCGATGACGACCATCAGCAGCTCGGTCTTGGTGGTGATGGACAGACCCGCCACCAGACCGCCGAGCGCGAGCGAGCCGGTGTCACCCATGAAGATCTTGGCCGGGGCCGCGTTCCACCACAGGAAGCCGATGCAGCCCGCCATCGCGGCGGCGGCCACGAGCGCGAGGTCGAGCGGGTCGCGCACGTCGTAGCAGCCCGCGACCGGCAGGTTCGAGCAGCTGTAGCGGAACTGCCAGAAGCTGATCACGACGTAGGTGCCGAACACCATCGCCGAGCTGCCGCCCGCGAGGCCGTCGAGGCCGTCGGTCAGGTTCACGGCGTTGGACCACGCGGAGATCGCGGCGTAGCAGAACACCACGAAGCCGACGACGCCGAACGACACCACGGGGATGTCGCGGACGAACGACAGGTTCACCGAGGCGGGCGTGATGCCCTCGCGGTTGACGAACTGCATGACCAGGATCGCGAAGATGATGGTGGCGACGAACTGGCCGACCAGCTTGGCGGTCTTGTTCAGGCCGAGGTTGCGCTGCTTGCGGATCTTGATGAAGTCGTCGAGGAAGCCGACGACGCCGAGCGACGTCGTCAGCATCAGCACCAGCAGGCCGGACGCGCTGGGCGTCTGGCCCTGCGCGGAGTCCGACATCGCGTTCACCGCGTGCGCGCCGAGGTAGCCGGCCCACATGGCGATCAGGATCGCCACACCACCCATGGTGGGCGTGCCGCGCTTGGTCTTGTGGCTCTGCGGACCCTCTTCGCGGATCTCCTGGCCGAACCCCTGCCGGGAGAAGACCTTGATCAGGTAGGGCGTCAGCATGATCGAGACGAGCAGCGCGATGGCCGCGGCGATCAGGATGCTCTTCACTTGGTGCCCGCCTCCAGCAGCGCGTCCGCGACCCGCCACAACGCGGCGGCCTTCGATGCCTTCACCAGCACAACGTCATCTCCCCGCAGCTCCTCGCGCAGTAGCGCGATGGCCGCCTCGACGTCCGGCACCAGCACCGACTCCTCTCCCCACGAACCCTCAAGGCTCGCGCCCTGGTGCATCGGCCTCGCCTGCTCGCCGACCACAACCAAACGACTGATGTCCAAGCGGACCGCCAAGCGCCCGATCTCGTCGTGCGCCGTGACGGTGTTGTCCCCCAGCTCGGCCATGACGCCGAGCACCGCCCAGGCACGCCGCCTGGGGTTGCCCGCGCGCGCCATCGTGGCGAGCGTCTTCAGTGCGGCGCTCATCGACTCCGGGTTGGCGTTGAAGGAGTCGTTGAGCACGGTCACGCCGTCGGGACGGGTGGTGACCTCCATGCGGCGGTCGGACCGCCGCTGGGCCGTGGAGAGCCAGTCGGCGACCTGCGCGGTCGTGGCGCCCAGTTCGAGCGCGACCGCGGCGGCGGCGAGCGCGTTGCCGACGTGGTGGGCGCCGTGCAGGCCGAGTTCGACCGGCGCGCTGCCCTCCGCCGTCACCAGCGTGAAGCGCGGGCGGGCCTGGTCGTCCAGTTCGACGTCCTCGGCGCGCACGTCGGCCGTCGACTTCTGGCCGACGAACACGACGCGGGCCTTGGTGCGGTCGGCCATCGCGGCGACCAGCGGGTCGTCCGCGTTGAGGATCGCCACGCCGTCGGCTGGCAGCTCCTCGACCAGCTCGCCCTTGGTCTTCGCCACGGCCTCCTGCGAGCCGAACTCGCTCAGGTGCGCGGTGCCGACGTTCAGCACGACGCCGATGCGCGGCGGCGCGGTGCGGCACAGGGCGGCGATGTGGCCGGGGCCGCGGGCGGACAGCTCCAGCACGAGGTGCCTGGTGTCCTCGGTCGCGCGCAGCACGGTCCACGGGTGGCCGAGCTCGTTGTTGAACGAGCCGGGCGGCGCGACGGTCGAGCCGAGGTGCTCCAGCAGCTGTGCGATCAGGTCCTTGGTCGAGGTCTTGCCGGACGAGCCGGTGACGCCCACGACCGCGAGGCCCTGCTCGGCCAGCCGGTCCGTCACGTGCCGGGCCAGCTTCGCCAGCGCGGCGAGCACGGCGGCACCCGAGCCGTCGGTGTCGCCGGTCAGCGCGACGGAGCGGGTGTGCGCGTCGTCGACCGGCGGCACGACCACGGCGGGGCCGTCGACCTCGCGCGCGGCCAGCACGCCCACCGCGCCCGCGGCGACCGCGTCGGCGGCGAAGGCGTGGCCGTCGACCCGGACACCGGGCAGCGCGACGAACAGGCTGCCGGGCCCGATCTTCCTGGTGTCGAACTCGACGGAACCGGTGACGGTCCCATCGGGCCCGTGCAACGTCCCACCGACGATCGTGGCGATCTCGGCGAGGCTCAGCTGGATCACTTGCGGGCTCCCCTGATCGCGGCGGCGAGCGCGTCCACGTCCGAGAACGGCTGGATCACACCCGCGACCTCCTGACCGGTCTCGTGACCCTTGCCCGCGACGACGACGACGTCACCGGGGCGGGCGTTGGCGACAGCGTGCTCGATGGCGGCACCCCGGTCGCCGATCTCCACGACCTCACCACGCTCGCCATCCGGCACCGCGAGCGCCCCCGCGAGCATGGCCGCCCGGATCACGGCCGGGTCCTCGCTGCGCGGGTTGTCGTCGGTGACGACCAGCAGGTCGCTGCGGCGCGCGGCCTCCTCGCCCATCAGCGGGCGCTTGGCCGTGTCGCGGTCGCCGCCGCAGCCGAGCACGGTGATCACCCGGCCGCTGACCTGCTTGCGGACGGCGTCCAGCGCCAGCGCGACGGCGGCGGGCTTGTGGGAGTAGTCCACGACGGCGGTGAACTCCTGGCCCTCGTCGACCCGCTGCATCCGGCCGGGCACCCGGACGGCCGCGAGGCCTTCCCGGATGTCGGCGGGCGCGATCCCGGCGGCGTGCAGGCAGCCGATGGCCAGCAGCGCGTTGGCGACGTTGAACGAGCCGGGCAGCCTCAGCGTGATCGGCAGTTCGAGGCCGTCCGGGCCGTACGCGGTGAACGACTGCTCGCCGGTCGGCGTGACGGCCACCTCGCCCGAGGTCCACGCGGCATCGGTCGCCATCGCCACGGTCACCGTGTCCGGCGTGACCAGGCGGCGGCCCCACTCGCCGTCCACGCAGACCACCTCGGTGCGCGCGCGGCCGTCGAACAGCTGCGCCTTCGCCCGGAAGTAGTCCTCCATGTCGGGGTGGAAGTCCAGGTGGTCCTGCGACAGGTTGGTGAACGCGCCGATCGCGAACTCGGTGCCCGCGACCCGACCGAGGTCGAGCGCGTGGCTGGACACCTCCATCACGACGTCGAGCACCTCGCGCTCGACCATGACGGCGAGCAGTGCCTGCAGGTCAGGGGCTTCCGGCGTGGTGAACGCGCTGTCCAGCCGCTCGCCGGCGATGCGGGTCTCGACCGTGCCGATCAGGCCAGTGCGGTGCCCCGCGGCGCGCAGCGCCGACTCGACCAGGTAGCTGGTCGTCGTCTTGCCGGACGTGCCGGTGATGCCCCAGATCGCGAGCTTCGTGGACGGGTAGCCGTAGATGCGGGCGGCCAGCAGGCCGAGTACGCCGCGCGGGTCCGGGTGCACCAGCACCGGCACGCGTGCGTCGCGCAGCGCGGGCCGGGAGGCGCCCGCTTCGTCGGTGAGGACGGCGGCGGCCCCCGCGGCCAGCGCGCCTTCCACGAAGTCGGCGCCGTGCGCCCGCGCGCCCGGCAGGGCGGCGAACAGGTCTCCGGGGACCACGTGCTGGGCGCGCAGCGTCGCGCCGCTCACCAACACGTGGGCGTAGGTGGGCGTGGTCAGGTGCGCGTCGACGACCGAGGCGAGCTCGGACACGGCGACAGGCTGGATGCGGGAAGGGCGAGGCGGGGCGGTCGCGACCTTGCCCTGGAGCTTGGCAGGCACGCGCGGAAGGCTACCGGCGCACGGAGTGCGGCCGGCCGGCGCATGCGCGTTCGGCGGATGATCAGCCAAGATCGAACTCCTTCCCCGCCAGGTCGTCCAAGGTGGACATCTCACCCACCGGACCGGAAACAGTGTCCCGGTACTCTCGGGACGACCGCCATGACACGGGCGGCCGCTGGTGGTCGTCCCCGTGCCACAACGGTTTCGGCGCCCACCTCGCCGTTCCGGCCGAACGCGGCGGCCCGCCGTCCTGATCGGATGGTGGGACCGGTTGACCGGGACATCCGGTCACCTCACCACGTCACGGCCGAGCGCGCCGCCACGGACCGGTCGGTCTGCGTGGCGCGCCCTGGTCGGCGAGGCGCGGTGGTGGGACGGAGATCACGTCCTGCCCGTACCCGTGCCCATGGGTTGGACGTTCACCGGCCGCGAAGGTTGTCGATCCTGCCGGAACTCGTGCGGCCGGATCGACTTCGCGCGAGGTCACGGCGTCAGCGTGACCACCGGGGACTGCTCGGCCGACAGCGGCACCTGGTAGCGCTGCGACAGGTACGACGCGATGTCGTGGAACAGCGGTGCGGCCGAGGCGCTGAACTGGGTCCCGGACGGGGCGTCGAGCATGATGCCGACCACGTAGCGCGGGTTGTCGGCGGGCAGGATGCCCGCGAACGTGATCCAGTACTGCGAGTTGCTGTACCGACCCGAGTCCTTGTCGATCTGCTGCGCCGTGCCCGTCTTGCCCGCGATCTGGTACCCCGACAGCGCGGCGGCCTTGCCGGTGCCGCTCTGGCCGGGTGCGTCCTGCACGACCGCGCGGAACATCTCCCGCACCGTCTTCGCCGTCTCCGGGCTCACCACCCGGACGCCCTCCGGCCGCTCGGTCTCCTTGCGCGCCCCCTGGTCGTCCACCTCCGCGCGGATGATCCGCGGCGGGATGCGCACGCCGTTGTTCGCGATCGCCTGGTACATCCCGGTCATCTGCAGCAGCGTCATGCTCAGGCCCTGGCCGATCGGCAGGTTGCCGAACGTGGAGCCCGACCACTGCTGGCGCGGCGGCACGAGGCCGGCTTCCTCGCCGGTCAGGCCGGAGCCGGTGCGCTTGCCGAGACCGAACTTGCGCAGCAGTTCCGCGTACTTGTCCTCGCCGAGCTTCTGCGCGGCCATCAGCGTGCCGACGTTGGAGGACTTGGCGAACACCCCGGTGAACGTCATGTCCAGGTCGCCGTGCGGCCAGGCGTCGTTGATCTTGCGGTCGGAAACCTGGATGCTGCCGGGCACGGTGATGACCTCGTCCGGCTTGAACAGCCCGTTCTCGATCGCGCCGGCTGCGGTGATGATCTTGTTCACCGAGCCGGGCTCGAAGACCGACGTCACGGCGATGTTGCGCTTCTCGTCCTCGGTGGCCTTGCCGAAGTCCCTCGGGTCGAACGTCTTGTCGTTCGCCATCGCCAGGATCTCGCCGGTCTTGCTGTCCAGCACGACCGCCGACCCGCTCTTCGCGCCGCTCTTGGCCGTGTAGTCGGTGACCATGTTCTGCAGCACGTACTGGGTGTCGATGTCGAGCGTCAGCTCCAGGCTCTTGCCCGGTGTCGCCGGTTCCAGCTCGCGGTCGCGGTCCGGGCCGGGGATCACCACGGAGTCGTTGCCCTGCATGGTGTCCACCACGCGGCGGCCGTCGTGGCCCGCGAGCAGGTTGTCCTGGGAGCTCTCCAGCCCCAGCTGACCGTGCGTCGCGGAGGGCACCATGTCCTTGCGCCAGTTCGCCGCGCCGACGATGTTCGACGCCAGCCTGCCGTTCGGGTACACCCGCACGGCCCGGTTCTCCGCGCCGATCTCGGAGAACTGCTTGCGGATCGCCGCGGCCTTCGTCGGGTCGACGTTGTCCACCAACTCGACGTAGGTGGTGTCCAGCAGCAGCTTGTCGGTCATGGTCTTGGCATCGGTCTTCTGACCGTCGACCTCGGTGCCCAGCACCTGCTGGATCGCCTCCCCGATGGCCTTGGTGTGGTCCTCGAAGCTGATGGCCTTCGTCTTCGGGTCCTTCGCCTGCGCCTCGGCCCAGTTCTTGCGCATCAGCTTCGGGACGGCGTAGAGCGCCTTCGCCGCGATGCTGAACGCGAGCTGGTTGCCGTTGCGGTCGAGGATCGCCCCGCGCTCGGCGGGGATGCGGATCGGCGTCGCGCGCTGCTGCTCGGCCTTGAGCGACAGGGCCTCGGCCTCGAAGCCCTGCACCTGGATGAGCTTGATCCCCGCCAGCAGGAGGGCGCCGACGAGCAGCAGCCGACCGACGGTGAGGCGGACGCGGGCGTTGGCTCCACGCCGCTTGGCCGGACGGGTCGCCCGCACCGACAGCGGACGTCGAGCTGGCCTGCCGCTGCTGGGCCCCGGCATGACTAACCTCCTGGCACCACTTGCTGCTGTTGGTTCTGCTGGTCTGCAGGGGTTGGCCCGTCAGCGGGCGGAGGCACGGCGGTCGTGGAACCGGCGGGCGCGGTCGTGCTGGGCGGCGGCGTGGACGGCGAGGGCGGCGGTGGGGGCGCTGGGGCCTCCACCGCCGACGGCTTGCCGTAGACCTCGATCGTCCCGTCCGGGAGCTGCTTGAGCTTCGCCGGGTCGCCCGCGAGCACCAGCCCGAGCCTCGCCGCGGCTTCGGCGAGCTTGGTCGGCGACTCGCCGAGCGCGACCTCCTGGCGCAGCTGCTCGACCCGCAGCGAGAGCTGCGTCGCCTGGTTGTGCGCTTCCTGGAGCTTGTAGGAGTCCGCGGCGGCCTGCGTCGACAGCCACATGATCGCGGCCAGGCCGACGATCAGAACGGCCATCACCATCACCACGAACGGCGCCTTGGCCACCGCACTGGGCTGGCGCTGCGGCGTGGTCGCGCCACCGCGCAGGTTCTGGGTGCGCTGCGCGCGCCGGGCGTAGGCGCGCTCGGTCGCGGCGGACCGGGGGCGCGGCGAACCCGCGGGCACCGACTTCAGCGCCCGCTCACGCGGCTGGTCGGGGCGGGGACGTGGCGACGGAGAGGTGTCACCCGCTCTTGCTGGTGCGGTCATGACGCCTCCTTGATCCGTTCGGCGGCCCTCAGGCGAACCGGCGCCGCCCTCGGGTTCTCCTCGATCTCCTGCTCGTTCGCCAGCTCGGCACCCTTGGTGACGAGCTTGAACTCGGGCCCGTAGCCCGGCAGCTCCACCGGCAGGCCCTGCGGGCTGCGCGACACCGACACCTCGGCGATCGCCCGCTTCACCATCCGGTCCTCCAGGGACTGGTAGGCCTCCACGACGATCCGCCCGCCGACGCCCAGCACCGACAGCGCCGCGGGGAGCGCGAGCCGCAGCGACTCCAGCTCCTCGTTCACCTCGATGCGCAGCGCCTGGAACGTCCGCTTGGCCGGGTGGCCACCGGTGCGCCTGGTCGCCGCGGGCACGGCCGCGTACAGCAGCTCGACGAGCCGTCCGCTGTTCGTGAAGGGCTCGCGCTCGCGTTCCCGGACCACCGAGCTGACGATCTTCTTGGCGAACCGCTCCTCGCCGTAGTCGCGCAGGATCCGCACCAGGTCGCCCGGCGGGTACGTGTTCAGCACGTCCGCCGCGGTCTGGCCGGTTCCCGCGCTCATCCGCATGTCCAGCGGCGCGTCCCTGGAGTACGCGAAACCGCGCTCCTCCGCGTCGAGCTGCAGCGAGGACACGCCGAGGTCCATCAGCACGCCGTCCACGTGGGACAGGCCGAGGTCCTCGACGGCTTCGGCGATCCGGTCGTAGGTGACGTTGACGAACGTGACGCGGTCGCCGAAGTCCGCGAGCCGCTTGCTCGACAGCTCGATGGCCTGCGGGTCGCGGTCCAGTCCGATCAGCCTGAGCTGGGGGTGCGCCCGCAGCAGGGCCTCGGAGTGGCCGCCGAGCCCCAGGGTCGTGTCGACCAGCACGGCAGGCCGGTCGGCGAGCACGGGGGCGAACAGCTCGAGGACGCGGTTCAGCAGGACCGGTACGTGCTGTGGTCGCTCCGCCATCTCAAGCCCCTCCCTTGCTTCGTGATCGACCGCCAGGAACGTGGAGGTCGGGTGTCGTCAGGTCCCCGCCCGCCCGTCGAACCTGGCGCCGGGGAAGGTGCGCCAGGGCCGAAAGCCGAGCGGACCGAGGCCTCACGGCACCCGAACCACGTTGTGCTCTCCTCACGGCCGATCAGAAGACTCCAGGGAGGACCTCCTCCCGCGCTTCGGCGTAGCTGCCCTCATGAGCCTCGAGGTAGCGCAGCCAGGCCTGGGAGTCCCAGATCTCCAACCGGTTGACCGCGCCGATGACCGCGCACTCCTTGGTCAGCCCGGCGTAGTTGCGCAGCTCCTGGACGATCGAGATGCGGCCCTGCCCGTCCGGCCGCTGCTCGTCCGTGCTGGCGAACAGGTAACGCTGGTAGGCGCGAACCGACTCGTTGGTGAAGGAGGCGCTCGCGACCTTGGTGGCCATCTGCTCGAACTCGGCTCGCGGGAACACGAACAGGCAGTGGTCCTGGCCCTTGGTGACCATGACACCCCCCGCTAGCGCATCCCGGAACTTCGCGGGCAGCGTCAGCCGTCCCTTGTCGTCCAGCCTGGGAAGGTGTGTGCCGAGGAACATGGCACCTCCACCTCCCTGCCGACCCGACTTCGAGCGGCAGTGGAGCCCCCGTCAGCCCCACCGGGCGCCACAGTACCCCACTTTTCACCACAGTCAACGCTGAAACGGGTGTTTCCACCGCATGTCGATCAGCATCACCGCAGGTAGAAGGCTTGGGGGCAGCGTGGACCGAGGTGGGGGAAGCGAGCGACACCCACCTCTCCGAGTGAGTCCTGAAGGCCGTTTTGCCACCCGGTTGGAGCAGCAAAATCGGTGAAAACAGGTTCACGAACGCCCGTGGTGGGGAATCGTGGAGATGAGGGGAAAATGAACCGCTGTGCAACCCCGCACGTCGTAACTACCGTCAGGTCTTGTCGAATCGGGGGTAGGGCACTTCGCCCTGGTTTGACACACTGCGTGAAACGCTCACCGCTTCCGTGCAACGGTCGCGGGTGAGCCCCGCTCCAGGAGGTCGAGTGACCCCGAGTACCCAGCCAGCAGCACTCCCGGACCACGTGTTCGGGCAGGGCGCGCAGGCCGTGAAACCCACGGTGAGCACTGCTGCCCACACCCCGCAGACGCGGCCTGACGACGTGCTCGGCGAACTGCACGCGGCGGTCCAGCGGATCGCCGCCAACGTGGAGAAGGTCCTCGTCGGCAAGCCCGACGTCGTCCGGGTCTCCCTCGTCGCCCTGCTCGCCGAAGGCCACCTGCTGGTCGAGGACGTGCCCGGTGTCGGCAAGACGTCGTTGGCGAAGGCGCTGGCGAGGTCGATCGACTGCACGGTCAGCCGCATCCAGTTCACGCCCGACCTGCTGCCCAGCGACATCACCGGTTCATCGATCTACAACCGGCAGGGCAACGAGTTCGAGTTCCGGCCCGGCCCGGTGTTCGCGAACATCGTGGTCGGCGACGAGATCAACCGCGCCTCCCCCAAGACGCAGTCCGCGCTGCTGGAGTGCATGGAGGAGCACCAGGTCACGGTCGACGGGAAGACCTACCCGCTCGGGGCGCCGTTCATGGTGATCGCGACGCAGAACCCGATCGAGATGGAAGGCACCTACGCGCTGCCCGAAGCCCAGCGGGACCGGTTCACCGCGCGCGTCTCCATCGGCTACCCGGACCCGGCCGCCGAGCTGGCGATGGTGGACGAGCACGCGGGCAACAACCCGATGGACGAGCTGCGCCCGGTGTCGGACGCCGCCCAGATCCTGAAGCTGGTGCAGACGGTCCGCCGGGTGCACCTGTCGCAGGAGATCCGCCGGTACGCCGTGGAACTGGTGTCGGCCACGCGCAGGCTGCCCGAGCTGCGGCTCGGCGCGTCCCCGCGCTCCACGCTGCACCTGGTCCGAGCCGCTCGCGCGCAGGCCGCGCTGGCGGGCCGCGACTTCGTCGTCCCGGACGACGTGCACGCCATCGCCGTCCCCGTCCTGGCCCACCGCCTGGTGCTCACCGCCGAGGCGCAGGCCGCCCGCCGCTCCCCCGCCGACCTGATCCGCTCCCTCATCCAGCGGGTACCCGTGCCGCAGGCGACGCCGTCGCCGAACGGCCAGTACACCCAGAACGCAGGGACGATCCGCTGAGATGCGCGGAGCCCTTTCCGGCCTGACCACCCGCGGCCGCTGTCTCCTCGCCGCGGGCTTCGCGGCCGGGCTGTGCGCGCTCGTCCTCAACGAGCGCGACCTACTCCGGGTGTCGGCCTTCGTGGTCGCGCTGCCGCTGCTGGCCGCCTGGCTGGCCACCCGAGCCCGCGTCGGCCTGCACGCGTCCCGCTTCCTGCACCCCAGCCGGGTGCCGGTCGGCTCCGCCACCGAGGTGCGCGTCGAACTGCGCAGCACCGGCAGGCTCCCCACCGGCGGCCTGCTCCTGGAGGACAACGTCCCGTACTCGCTCGGCAGCAGGCCCCGGTTCGTGGTGGAGCGGCTGCCGCGCAGCACGGCCACCGCGCTGCGCTACCCGCTCAAGCCCGTCATGCGCGGCATCCAGCAGGTGGGCCCGCTGATGGCCCGCATCACCGACCCGTTCGGGCTGGTCGAGTACGACCGCGAGCTCGCGGGCCGCAGCAGGCTGGTCGTGGTGCCCCGGATCACCGGGCTCACCGGCCTGCCCAGCGGCTCCGGCATGGGCGCGGGCGACGACGGCTCGATCCGGCTGCGCAGCGGCCAGGGCGAGGACGACGCGATCGTCCGCGAGTACCGGCACGGCGACGACCTGCGCAAGGTGCACTGGCGCTCGACCGCGCGCCGCGACCAGCTGATGGTGCGCGTGGAGGAACGCCCGTGGCGCGGCGGCACGACCGTGCTGCTCGACCACCGGCTCAGCGCGCACCGCGGCAGCGGCCCCAGCGCCAGCCTGGAGTGGGCCGTGTCGCTGACCGCCAGCATCTGCCTGCACCTGCACCGCTTCGGCCACCAGGTCAAGCTGGTCGCCGAGGACGGCCGCGTCCTCGCGGGCGGCTCCGGCGACGGCGGCCACAGCGACTCCGTGGTGCTGGACTCGCTGGCCGCGCTCCAGCCGTCCCACCGGAAGGAACTCGCCGCGGGCCTCGACCCCGGCGCGGGCCAGGAGATCATCGCCGTGCTGGGCGCGTGCACCCCG
>JBDSAJ010000648.1:0-9529 GCA_039922235.1 Umezawaea sp. | reverse complement strand
ACCAGGTCCAGCACCGAGTTCGCGGTCAACTACCTGGCGCTCACGTCGTTGGGCGCGATCCCGTCGTTCGTCAACGGCAACCTGCGCCCGGAGATCGCCCGCGAGTACATCCGCCGTCAGGGAGTGGTCGGCGCGGTGGCCGACGGCGAGCACGCCCGAACCCTGGCCGACGGCGACCTGGAACTCGGGTTCCTCGTCACCGCGGCGGACATCACCGCGGCCGGGCCGTTGCCGGAGGGCTACCCGTACCGGCACCACTCCACCGACCCGATCATCATCTCGCACTCGTCCGGCACGACGGGGATGCCCAAGGGCGTGCCGCACACCCACGAAACCCTGCTGTACGCCCAGCTGCACCGGCTGAAGCTGTCGGTCGGCGGCTCGATGGGCAGGCTGCTGGTGGCGCTGCCGGGCTCGCACAACGCGGCCGTGTCGGTGATGATGTTCGGCTTCCTGCTGCGCTCGCCGGTGCACCTGCTGTCCAGCCAGCGCGGCGTCGACGTGCTGGACGCGGCGGAGGAGTTCAAGCCCACGACCATCTTCGCATTCGCGGGCACCTACGGCGAGATGGCCGCGGAGGACCTGTCCGCGCGCGACCTGGCCAGCGTGGAGGCCTGGTACAACACCGGGGACGCGGCGCACGAGGCGCACGTGCGCGAGCTGGTCGCGCGGGGCAGCCACGTGACCGTGGACGAGGACTTCCAGCGCGTCCGGGTGCCGGGCTCGGTGTTCACCGACGGCCTCGGCTCGTCGGAGACCGGTTACTCGATCTTCCACAACGGCCACCAGCTCGGCAGTTCCGCGTACGGGCGCTGCATCGGCAAGCCGATCAGCTTCGCCGAGGCCGCCGTGCTGTCCGAGGACGGCCGGCCGCTGCCCGTCGGTGAGGTCGGCAGGCTCGGGGTGCGCTCCCCTACGCTGACACCGGGCTACTGGAACGACTCGCTGACGTTCCACCGGCTGCGGCTCGGCGGCTACTGGCTGACCGGTGACCTGTCCATGCAGGACGAGGACGGCAACTTCTACCACCTCGACCGCGCGCCGGACGCCGTCCGGACGGCGGAGGGCGTCGTCTTCAGCACCCGCACGGAGGAGCTGCTGCTGGCCGAACTCCCCGCGCTGGCCGACTGCACGGTGGTCGGCGTCGCGCCCGAGGGCGTGCGGGCGGACTGGGACGGTGACGGCGTGGCGGACGCGTACGTCCTGCTGCAACTCGCCGACGCGGACGACCCCACCGACGATGCCAAGTGGACCGAGCTGGTCAACGACACCTTGCACGCCAAGGGTTTCCCGCCCGTGACGCGCGCACTGCGGATGGACGCGGCCGACGTGATCAAGGGCGCGACCGGCAAGGTGCTCAAGCGGCTCATGCGCGAGCGGTTCCAGGAACAGCTCGCAGGCGGGAGCCGGGGATGACCGCGGTCGAGACCGACGCCCCCACCCGTGCGGACGTGCTGGACGTCTACCGCTCCTGGTGGCTGCACGACGCCCGCTGGTACCAGGGCGTGGCGAAGAGGTTCGGGCCCGCCGTCGCGAACGAGATCAACGCCGAGGCGCTGCGCTACGTCGCCACGAACATCGGCCGGAAGGTCTTGCGCCAGTTCGGCGGGAAACCCGCGGGGGACATGGACGAGTTGCGGCGGCGCTACGACGCCTGCGCGGACCGGACGTTCCCGTACGAGCTGCGCGACCTCCGGTGCGTCGTCGTCGACGACGGCGCGGTGGAGGTCGTGATGCGGCAGAGCTTCGCGGTCACGATGGTCCGGATGGCGGGCTCGATGGAGGGCTACGAGTGCCCGTGCACCGAGGTCCACGCGGGCTGGTCGGACGGGTTGGGGGTGGTGCTCGCGGAGAACTGTTCGACTGGGTGTTTGCGGCAGGGCGACCCGGCGTGCAGGCTGCTGATGCGCGTCGCACCGGAAGGGGTCAGTTGATGAGGGTCGTCGTCGCGGGTGCCACCGGACTCGTCGGGCGCGCGTTGCTCCCGCTGCTGCGGGACAGGGGGCACCACGTGGTCGCGCTCGTGCGCGACGAGTCGAAACCGGTGACCGCCGATGAGGTCGTCGTCGCCGACGCGCTCGACCCGGTGGCCGTGCGCGACGCGCTGCGCACCGCCCGGCCGGACGTCGTGATGCACCAGTTGACCGCGTTGCGGCAGATGAGCGTGGAGGCGCTGGAGACCACGGCGCGGCTGCGCACGGAGGGCACCGCGAACCTGATCATGTCGGCCAGGGAGGTCGGGGCGCGGAAGATGGTGGTGCAGAGCATCAGCTTCGCCACGGCCCCGCTCGGCGCTCCCGTCCTGGCCGAGGACGCGCCGCTGTACCTGGACGCGCCGGACCCGTCGTGGACGCGGACCGTGCAGGCCGTCGCCGAGATGGAACGGCTGGTGCTGGGCACGCCGGACATCGCGGGCACGATCCTGCGCTACGGCACCCTGTTCGGCGCGCAGACCCAGTACGACCCCGACGGCCCGTTCGGGGCCAGGATCGGCCGGGGCAAGATGCCCATCCCGGAGACCGCGGCGGGCGTGACGTCGTTCCTGCACGTCCAGGACGCCGCGCTGGCCGCGCTGTCCGCTGTGGACAGTGATGCCACCGGCGTGTTCAACATCGCCGACGACGACCCGGCGGAGGGCTCGACGTGGCTGCCCGAGTACGCGCGGCTGCTCGACGCGCCACCGCCGCGCGCACTCCCGTCGGACATGGCCGAGAAGGTGTTGGGGTGGTTCACGAACTACCAGCTCACCGCAATGCGGGGCGCGCGCACGGACCGGGCGCGCACGGAACTGGGGTGGAAGCCCACGGTGTCCTGGCGGAGGGGTCTGGCGTCCGGATGAGCGAGCTGCGGATCTGCCTGGTCGGGGCCGGCCCGCGCGGGACCTCGGTGCTGGAACGGATCCTCGCCAACGCCACCGACGGCCGCGAGGTCGAGGTGCACGTCGTGGACCCGTTCCCGCCGGGGCCGGGTGGCGTCTGGCGCACCCACCAGTCCGACCACCTGCTGATGAACACGGTCGCCTCGCAGATCAGCCTGTTCACCGACGACAGCGTGCCCTGCGAGGGACCCGTCGTGCCCGGTCCCAGCCTGTACGAGTGGGCGCGGATGGCGGTGGACGGCTGCGCGCTCGGCCCGGACGACTACCCGACCAGGGCGTTCTACGGGCGCTACCTGGCCTGGGTGTTCCACCGGCTGGTCACCACCGCGCCCGCGTCGGTCACCGTCGTCGTGCACCCCGGCACGGCGGTCGCGGTCGACGACACCGACGACGGTCGGCAGACCGTGACGCTGCTCGACGGCACCGTGCTGACCGGCCTGGACGCGGTCGTGCTGGCGCTGGGCCACGGTCCGCTCGCGCGCAGCCGCGAGCACGACGAGAACCGCCGGTTCGCGGCGCGGCACAAGCTCGTCCACGTCGAGCCAGCCAACCCGGCCGACGTGGACCTGAGCGTCATCGCGCCGGGGACCGCGGTCGCGGTCCGGGGCATCGGCCTGAACTTCTTCGACTACCTGGCGCTGCTCACGGTCGGCCGCGGCGGCGAGTTCGACCGGGTCGCGGGCGGTCTCCGCTACCTCCCGTCCGGCCTGGAACCGGTGCTGTACGCGGGTTCCCGCCGCGGCGTGCCGTACCACGCGCGCGGCGAGAACCAGAAGGGTGCGCACGGCAGGCACCTCCCGTACTTCCTCACCGAGACGGTCGTCGCGGGCCTGCGCAAGCGCGCCGAGTCCGGTGAGCCGGTCGGCTTCCGCGACGCGGTGTGGCCGCTGGTGGACCGGGAGGTCCGCGCCGTCTACTACAGCCTGCTCGTCAAGTCCGCCCACGGGGACGCGGAGGCGTTCCTCCAGTCCTTCGTGGAGGGAAGCCCGGCTGACGACGACCGCCTGCTGGACCGGTACGGCGTCACCGAGCGGTGGGACTGGGACCGGGTGGAACGGCCGCAGGGCGACCGCGCGTTCACCGACCGGGACGACTTCCGCGACTGGCTGCTCGACCACCTGCGCCACGACGTGCGGGAGGCGAGGCTGGGCAACCTGTCCAGCCCGCTCAAGTCGGCGCTGGACGTGCTGCGCGACCTGCGCAACGAGATCCGGCTCGTGGTGGACCACAGCGGCATCAGCGGCGACTCCTACCGCGACGAACTGGAGGGCTGGTACAACCCGCTCAACGCGTTCACCTCGATCGGCCCGCCGGTGCGGCGCGTCGAGGAGATGATCGCCCTCATGGAGGCGGGTGTGCTGCACGTGGTCGGCCCGCGGATCAGGGTCCACCGCTCCACCGCCGAAGGCGTGTTCCTGGTGGACTCCGAGACGGTCCCCGGCCCACCCGTCCGCTGCCGCGGCCTCATCGAGGCCCGACTGCCGGACATCGACCTGCGGCGCAGCGCCAACCCCCTGCTGCGCTACCTGCTCACCACCGGCCGTTCCCAGCCGTACCACGTGGGTGGCTACGAGAGCGGCGGCCTCGCCGTGACCGAACGCCCGTACCGCTTGGTGGACCGCGCAGGCCTGGCGCACCCGGCCAGGTTCGCGTTCGGCGTGCCCACCGAGGGCGTGCACTGGGTGACCGCGGCGGGCATCCGCCCCGGCGTCGGCTCGGTGACGCTGGAGGACGCCGACGCCATCGCCCGAGCGGTGCTGACCGTCCACACCCAGTACAGGAGCGTGATCGCTTGAGCCACACCGATTCCGGACTCCTCGCCCCGACCTGGGCAGGCACCCCGGTCGAGGGCATCACCTGTGACGAGGCCTGGCTGAGCGCGATGCTGGAGGCGGAGGCGGCACTGGCCCGCGCACAGGCCCGGCTGGGCCTGATGTCCGCGGCGCACGCCGAGGTGATCACCAAGTCCGCCGAGGCGGGCGGGCTGGACGTGGTGGCGCTGGCGCGGGCCTCGCGGGCGGCGGCGAACCCCGTGGTGGCACTGGTTCCCGCGTTCACCAGGTTGGTGGCCACCGTCGACCCGGAGGCCGCCGAGCACGTGCACCGCGGCTGCACCAGCCAGGACGTGCTCGACTCGGCCGCGATGCTGGTGGCCCGCCGGGTGCTGGCGCAGGTCGACGGCGACCTGAGCAAGGTCGCCGCCGCACTGGCCGCGATGGCCGAGGAGCACCGCGACACCCTCGTGGCGGGCCGAACGCTGGCGCAGCACGCCGTGCCCACGACGTTCGGCCTCAAGGCGGCGGGCTGGCTGCAACTGGTGCTGGACGCGCTGGCACGGGTCAGGTCCGTGGCCTCCGCGGGCCTGCCCGCCTCGCTGGGCGGCGCCGCAGGGACCCTGGCCGCCTACGGCGAGTTCGCCAAGCTGGAGGGCAGGCCCGCGCACTACGGCGTGGAGCTGATCGCCCCGTTCGCCGAGGAACTGGGACTGGCCGAGCCGGTGTTGCCGTGGCACACCGTGCGCACCCCGATAGCCGACCTGGGCGCGGTGCTCAGCTTCGTCACGGGCGCACTGGGCAAGTTCGCGGTGGACGTGCAAACCCTGTCCCGCACCGAGATCGGCGAGGTCACCGAACCGGCGGCCGCGGGCAGGGGCGCTTCGTCGGCGATGCCGCAGAAGCGGAACCCGGTGCTGGCCACGCTGATCGCGTCCGCCGCCCGCCAGGTCCCCGCCCTGTCGCTGGTGCTGGCGCAGTCGATGGTCGCCGAGGACGAACGCCCGGCGGGCGCGTGGCACGCCGAGTGGCAGGCGCTGCGCGAGGCGCTGCGCCTGGCGGGCGGCGCCGCCCACACCGCCGTGGAACTGGCCGAGGGCCTGGAAGTCCACCCGGACCGGATGCGCGCCAACATCGCCATGACCCGAGGCGCCGTGGTGGCGGAGCGCCTGGCCGTGGCACTGACCCCGCTGCTGGGCAAGGCGAACGCCAAGGCGGTGCTGACCAAGGCCGCCGCCGAGGCGTCGACCAGCGGCACCTCCCTCGGCGACGCCCTGCGCGACCTGCCGGAACTGGCGGACGCGGACCTCGACGACCTCCTGGACCCGGCCAACTACACGGGCGCGGCAGGCCAACTGGTGGACCGGGTCCTGCTCCGCTACCGCAGCTACACCGGTTCCTGAACCACGGCTCGGCGCAACCGGGGAGTCGTCGCACCGACCAGCACCACGGCCACGACGCACAGCAAACCGCCGCTCACCAACGACACCGTCCCCGAGGTGGCACTGGCCACCAGCCCAGCCCGCATGTTCCCCACGTCCGGCCCTGCCTGCCCCACGATCTGCTCGGCCGCCGCCACCCGGCCGAGCATCGAGTCCGGCGTGTGCACCTGGATCAGAGCCCCGCGCGACACCACGGAAAGCGTGTCCGCCGCACCGGCGAGCACCAGGAAACCCAGTCCCACCCACGGGTTGGTGGAGATCCCGAACAGCACCAGCGACACACCCCAGCCCACCGACCCGATCAGCATCACCACACCGGGCCGCGCACTGCGGGTGAACGTCCCGGAGAACACCGACGCCACCACCCCTCCCACCGCGATGGCCGTGAGGAACAGCCCGAAGGTGCGCGGCTCCCCGCCGAACCGCTCGGCGTTGACCAGCGGGAACAGGCTGAGCGGCATGGACAGCACCATGGCGGCGAGGTCGGTCAGCAACGCCCCGCGCACCACCGGCTCCCGCACCAGGAACGCCAGCCCGTCCACCACCCCGCGCACCCCAGGACGGGACAGCTCCCCTTCCGGCAGCATCGGCGGCAGCCCGAACGCCCCGTAGAACGCGAAGCCGAACGCCACCACGTCGACCAGGTAGCACCCGCCGACACCGATCCACCCGATCAGCACCCCAGCCAGCGCGGGCCCCAACAACATCGACCCCTGGAACCCGATCCGGTTCAGCGCCAACCCGGCGGCGGCCTGCTCCTTCGGCAGCAAGCGCGGGATGAACGTCCGAGACGCCGGCCCACCGCCTGCCACGAAACAGGACTGGAAGGCCACCAGCAGCAACACCCCGCCAACCGGAACATGGCCCAGGAACCCCTGCACAGCAAGCAAAGCGGAACAGAACGCCTGGCCGATCAAGGTGATCAGGTAGAACCTCCGCCGGTCGACCCGATCCACCAACGACCCGGCGAACAACCCGAACACGATGATCGGCAACGCCTGCGCCAACCCGACAGCACCGGTCCACACCGTGCTGCCGGTCATCTGCCAGACCTGGAACATCACCGCGACCAGCGTCATCTGACTGCCGAACCCGGAGAACACCCGCCCGACGAACAACCGCCGGAACATCACCGACCGCAACGGCGCCACGTCCACCAGCACTCGACCCAGCACGACTCCTCCAGTTCCATACGCAGGTTTTTCGCGCAGCACAAAGAAACCGGCGGGCTTTCACCCACTCGATCAGCAAGACGCGGTCATGACTTCAGCAGCAAGGCGGCACACCCGCCTCACGACCAGGCGTCGTCCTCGGCCAGCTTCTCCGCGATCCGGTCGTGGAAGCTCTTGCGCCGCAGCGCATCCTCGATGTCCCGGACCACTCGGGTCAACGGGTACGCGATCTCCGACTCGATCTCGGCGACGGCGGCCTCGGTGGCCCGCCACTCGGCCGCCAAGCGGTCGACGATCGCGACGGACTTGGCGGTCAACACCACCTTCTTGCTCCGCGCGTCGGGCCCGGCCACCGTGGAGACGAACCCGGCGGCCCGCATCGCCGCGACCTTCTGGCTCATGGCCGAATGCGTGCGCTCCACGGCCTCGGCCAGTTCGGTGATCGTCATCGGCCCGCGCAGGTGGAGCCGGATCAGCTCCATCACCCAGGTCGGCTTGAGCCCCTCGATCCGGGCCTCGCCGTAGAGCCGCTCGATGTCCTTTTCCATGGCGGCTTGCAGCAGCCACAACGGCCGCCAGTGGCTCACCTCTGTCGGATCGTTCACCGCGCTACTGTAACAGCACTTATACAAGTGCTGTTACATATTTCCGGACCCCGTCAGTCCGTCCACACCGGTGCCCTCTTCCCCAGGAACGCCGCCCGCCCCTCCCGAGCCGCCGGGGTGGCCGCGGCAGCGGCCATCACCTCCACGGCGATGGCGTAGGCATCCGCCTCAGGCCGGTCCAGCTGCGCGTACAGCGTCTGCTTCCCCACCGCCTTGCTGGCCCGGCTGCCCCGAGTAGCCCGCCCCAGCAGGTCGTCCACGGCCGCGTCCAGCTCCTCGCCGGGCACGACCCGGTTCACCAGCCCCCACTGCTCAGCCGTGCGGGCGTCCACCACGTCCCCGGTCAACGCCATCTCCATCAACCGCTTCCGCCCCACGGCCCGAGCCACCGGCACGGCGGGCGTGTGGCAGAACCACCCGCCCTTCCCGCCGGGCAGCGCGAAGCCGGCCTCCTCGGCCGCGACGGCGAGATCGCAGGACGCCACGAGTTGGCACCCGGCAGCGGTGGCCAGCCCGTGCACCCGAGCGACGACCACCTGCGGCACCGACTCGATGGTCCGCATCAAGTCCGTGCACAGCGTCAGCAGCTCCCGCACCCCGTCGAGGTCACGTGCGTCGACGTCGGCGAAGTCGTGCCCGGCGGAGAACACCGGCCCGCCACCACCGAGCACGATCCCCGACGCCCCGCTGGCGGCGGCCTCGTGGAAGGCGGTCAACAACTCCGTCAGGTGCTCGAAGGACAGGGCGTTGCGCCGCGCGGGCCGGTTCATCGTGATCCGCACGACGTCATCGGTGTGCGTGACGAGCAGGTGCTGGTAGTCGGCCATGCACCGACATTAGTGTGACCGCCATGCCCCAGCAGCTCATCCCGTTCTTGCTCGTCGCAGCGGTGCTGACCGTCACCCCCGGCCCTGACATGGCACTGGTGCTGCGCAACGGTGTGCGCGGCGGCGTCCGACTGGCCTGGTGGACCGGACTCGGCTGCTGCGCGGGGATCGCGGTCCACGCGACGGCGGCGGTGCTGGCTGCGGTGTTCCTCGGGGTCGCGGTCGTGTGGTGGCGGGTGTTCACCCTGCTCATCTCCGCGCTGAGCCGCGTGCTGTCCAAGCAGCGGGTCCGCACCACCTTCGAGCGCGTGACCGGCGTCGTCCTGGTCGCGCTCGGCGTCCGGGTAGCTCTGGAAGGCGTCTAGACCGCCACCCGGAACGTCCGCCGGTAGGCGTCCGGCCCGACCCCGAGTTCCGCCCGCAGCCTGCGGCGCAGGTTGGCGGGCGTGCCGAGCCCCGACCGCTCGGCCACCCGGTGCACCGGCAGATCGGTGGTCTCCAGCAACCGCTGCGCCAGCCGGACCCGCTGGGTCTGGAGCCACCGGCCCGGTGTGCTGCCGGTGGCGGCGACGAACGCCCGGTGGAACGTCCGTTCGCTCAACCCGGAGTGCTGGGCGAGATCACCGACGCCGATGGGTTCGGCCAGCCGACCGATCGCCCAGTCCACTGTGGACGCCAGGCCGGACTTGGCCGCCCGGCTGGGCATCGGCGGCTCCGCGTACTGCCGCTGGCCGCCCTCCCGCACCGGTGGCATGACCATCCGCCTCGCCACGGTGGTGGCGACCTCGGCTCCGTGGTCGCGCCGGACCAGGTGCAGGCACAGGTCGGCGGCC
>JBDSAJ010000647.1:0-16335 GCA_039922235.1 Umezawaea sp. | reverse complement strand
AATTACTGCAACAGAAAAACTACTGGGACTGGACTACGATGGGGTCATGGCCGCTCGAACCGTGAACTGGACAGCGCTGCGCAACCCGACGGAGCCCCCTTCCACCGAAGGGCTGCGGGAGCGCAAGAAGCGGCTCATGCGGCAGCAGCTGTCCGACACGGCGACCGAGATGTTCGTGGAACGGGGCTTCGACGCGGTCCGGGTGGCCGAGGTCGCCGACGCCTGCGGCGTGTCGGAGAAGACCGTCTTCAACTACTTCCCCACCAAGGAATCGCTGGTCCTGGACCTGAGCGACGCCACGATGAACGCGCTGCGCGCCGGCCTCGCCGACCCGGCGGTCCCCCCGGTCGAGGCGGTCCTGCGGATCCTCGACGACCAGCTGACGGCGATCACGTCGTGGCTGGCCGAGCAGGACGACCCCGCGGAGGCCGCGGGCAGGTTCCGCCGGTTCGGCAGGCTGATCCAGACCACCCCGTCGCTGCGCGCCCACCAGCGCGACCAGACGGACCACCTCGTCGCCACGGCCTCCGCGCTGCTGGCCGCTCGCGCGGGCCTGACCCCCGACGCCCCCGAACCGCGCATCGCCGCGACCGCCCTGCTCGGCCTGTGGCAGATCCAGTTCCAGTCCCTCGGCAGGCACCTCGACCCCGGCCGGAGTTCGGCCGGGGTGCGGAAGGCCGTGATCGCCGACGTCCACCGCGCCGCCGACCTGCTCGACGCCGGGCTGAGGACGTTCGGCGGCTGAGTTCGTGCACCACCGCCGGTCTGGACCCGTGGCTTGAGCGGTTCCCGCGCCGAAGCCACCCGATCTCGGCCGGCACGAACCAGGCGTCCCCCCGAGATCAAGGTCCCCCGACGCACACGCTACGACCGGGGTACGACAGTTCTCGGCCCTGAACCAGCCCTACGGGTAGCTGGATCGGGTGAACTCGCCTACCTGAAGTCCCGCGAGCGCGACGGGATGCGCAGGTCCAGGTGCTGCAAGCGGTCCGCGAGGACGCTGACCACGCCCTCGGCGATCTCCACGGTGCCGCGCACGAGCAGTGCCGGGCTGTTCAGAGCGACGCGGCGGTAGCGAGCCCACAACCCCTGTGAGCAAACGACGTTGACCATGCCGGTCTCGTCCTCGATGTTGAGGAACGTGATGCCGCCCGCGGTGGCCGGGCGCTGGCGGTGGGTCACCGCTCCCCCGATCAGGATCCGGGTGCCGGGGTGCAGGTCGGCGAGACCCGCGGTGGGCAGGGCGCCGAGCGCGGTGAGGCGGTCTCGGACGAACTGGGTCGGGAAGCTGTCCGGGGACAGGCCGGTGGCCCACACGTCGGCGACGGCCACCTCGACCTCGTCCATGCCCGGCAGTGCGGGGGCGTTCGTGCCGACCACCGTGCCGGGCAGGCGGTCCGGGCGCGTGTTCGCCACCGCCCCCGCCGCCCACAGGGCTTCCCGCCGGGCCACGCCGAAGCAGCCGAACGCGCCCGCGGTCGCCAGCGCCTCGACCTGCGGGGTGGTCAGGCGCAGCCGGGCGCCCACGTCGACCAGGTCGCGGAACGGGCCGTGCTCCACGCGTTCCGCGACCAGCGCCTCGGCGACCGACTGCCCGACCGCGCGCACGGAACCCAACCCGATCCGGACGGCCTGCCGCCCCTCGCGAACCTCCAGCCCGGCGTGCGGGAGGCTCGCGTTGACATCCGGCCCGAGCACGGTCACGCCGTGCCGCCGGGCGTCGGCCACCAACGACTGCGGCGAGTAGAACCCCATCGGCTGGGCCCGCAGCAGCGCCGCGCAGAACGCGGCCGGGTAGTACAGCTTGAACCAGGCGCTGACGAAGACCAGGTGCGCGAAGCTCAGCGCGTGGCTCTCCGGGAAGCCGAAGTTGGCGAACGCCAACAGCTTCGCGTAGATCCGACCGGCCAGGTCCGCCTCGATGCCGTGGTTCGCGCAGCCCTCGTAGAAGCGGTCGCGCAACCGCTCCATCCGGTACGTGGACCGCTTGGCGCCCATGGCGCGGCGCAGTTCGTCCGCCTCGGCCGGGGTGAAGTCGGCGACGTCCACGGCGATCTGCATCAGCTGCTCCTGGAACAGCGGCACGCCGTAGGTGCGCTGCAACGCCTTCGCCAGCCGGGGGTGGTCGTGCTCCCACTTCTCCTTGCCGTTGCGGCGCCTGATGTACGGGTGCACGGAGCCGCCCTGGATCGGGCCGGGGCGGATGAGCGCGACCTCCACCACGAGGTCGTAGAACTCGCGTGGCTTGAGCCTCGGCAGGGTGGCCATCTGGGCGCGGCTCTCCACCTGGAAGACGCCGACGGAGTCCGCGCGGCACAGCATGTCGTAGACCTTCGAGTCGGCCAGGTCGATCCGTCCCATGTCGACCTCGACGCCGTGGTGCTCGCGCACGAGGTCGATCGCGTAGTGCAGTGCGGACAGCATCCCCAGCCCCAGCAGGTCGAACTTGACCAGGTTGATCGACGCGCAGTCGTCCTTGTCCCACTGGAGCACGGTGCGGTTCGCCATCCGCGCGGGCTCCACCGGGCACACCTCGCTGACCGGGCGGTCGCAGATGACCATGCCGCCGGAGTGGATGCCCAGGTGGCGCGGGAAACCCTCCAGCTGCGCGGCCAGTTCCACCACGGGCAACGGGATCCCGCTGTCCGCCACGGTGTCGCGCAGCGGGCCCCAGCGGTCGATCTCCCTGCTCCACGCGTCCTGCTGGCCGGGCGAGTAGCCGAGCGCCCGCGCCATGTCGCGGACCGCGGACTTGGCGCGGTAGCTGATCACGTTCGCCACCTGGGCGGCGTGCCTGCGGCCGTACTTGGTGTAGACGTACTGGATCACCTCCTCGCGGCGGTCCGACTCGATGTCCAGGTCGATGTCCGGCGGCCCGTCGCGGGCCGGGGCGAGGAAGCGTTCGAACAGCAGCTCGAAGCGCACCGCGTCGACGTTCGTGATGCCGAGCGCGAAGCAGACCGCGGAATTCGCCGCGGAACCCCGGCCCTGGCAGAGGATGTCGTTCTTGCGGCAGAAGGTCACGATGTCGTGGACCACGAGGAAGTAACCGGGGAAACCCAGGTCCTCGATGATCCGCAGCTCGTGCTCGATCTGC
The DNA here is from genome assembly GCA_039922235.1 of Umezawaea sp. Classification (GTDB taxonomy): domain Bacteria; phylum Actinomycetota; class Actinomycetes; order Mycobacteriales; family Pseudonocardiaceae; genus Umezawaea. Next base: position 13,238 of record JBDSAJ010000647.1, on the reverse strand, counting down.
TGGAACGCCTTGGGGTTCTCGCCGACCGAGAAGTACCGGCGGGCCGCGCCCGCTCGGGTGAGGGTGCGCAGGTGGCTGATCTCGGTCTCACCGGGCGGGGTGTCGAACGGCGGCAGCTTGGGCGCCACCAGCTTGAGGTCGAACACGCACTGGAGGCCGAGCAGGGCGGCGCGGTGCACGGCGCCGGGGTACCGGACGAACCGGCGGGCCATCTCCTCGCCGGACCTCATGCACGCCGCCGCGGCGGGCGGCAGCCACCCGGCCATCTCGTCCAGGCTGCGCCGGGCCCGAACGGCGGCCATCGCCGCGGCCAGCCGGGCCCGCGACTGGGTCGCGTAGTGCACGGCGTTCGTGGCGACCGTCGGCAGGCCGAGGTCGGCCGCCATGCCCGCGAGGAGGTCGTTCCTGGTGCTGTCACCGGGAAAGCCGTGGTCGGTCAGCTCCACGAAGACGCGTTCCGCGCTGTACAGGTCGACCAGTCGACGCAGGCTCGCGAACGCCGCTTCGGGGCCTTCGCGGTCCAGCGCGCGGCGCACCGCGCCCTTGCGGCAGCCGGTGAGGACGACGCAGTTCGCACGGGTGTCGGCCACCACCTGTTCCAGGGCGTAGACCGGCCGCCCCTTCTCCGCGTCCTTGGCGAGCTGCCCGTTGGTGATCGTGCGGCACAGCTCGTAGTAGCCGGTCTCGCGGAGGGCGAGCAGCAGCAGGTGCTCGCCCTCCGGGTCCGGGATCCCGTTCTGCGGCTGGGTGAGCCCGACGCTCAGCTCGGTGCCGAACACCGTGCGCACGCCGAGTTCCTTCGCCGCCTCGGCGAACCGCACCACGCCGTACATGCCGTCGTGGTCGGTCAGCGCGACCGCGTCCAGCCCGAGCTGCTGCGCCGCTTCCACCAGTTCCTCCGGGTGGCTCGCGCCGTCCAGGAAGCTGAAGTTCGAGTGGGCGTGCAGCTCGACGTAGGGCGTGCGCGCCTGCATCGCACCCAGCTCGTCGACCCGCAGCCCCCGCTCCGGCGACGCCGTGTACCGCTCGCGGTGGTGCGTCCAGGCCGGGCTGTCACCGCCGTCGCCCTGGTACGGCTTGCCCGACAGGGCGCGTTCCAGGTCGGACCAGCGCACCGGCGGGTTGTTCCAGCCCATCAGAACAGCTCGTCGGGGGCCCGCCTCGGCAGCGGGATCAGCACCGGCGGCGGCGTCCAGCCGAACCACGCCAGGTAGGCGGGCACCTCCTGCTGCCCGTCCTGGTCGATCTCGCCCATCTCGCGCAGCCAGTCCACGATGCCCTGGTAGTCGTCAGCCATCAGTCGTAAACCCCTTCCACTGCCCACCGGCCGCCCGTGCGCACCAGCAGGAACGCTTGCTCCGACCCGTTCTCCCCGACGGTCAGCACCTGGAGGCGCGCCGCCCGGTGAGCCGCCTCGGCGTCCCACCACCGTTCGTCGACCGGCCACGGACCGGCCCAGCCCCGCACGTCCCGCGCCCTGCCGCCGAGCAGGACCCGGTGCGGTGGCGCGGTCAGCTCGTAGCGGCCGGTGACCCCCACGTCCGCGCCCGTCTCGTCCACCAGCGCGGCGGGCACCGGCTCGACCGGCACCGTCGCAGGTGACGGCGCGGGCAGCCGTGCGGGCCACGGCTCGTCCGGGTCCGCTCTCGGCACCCGCTCGTCCCCCCACGGCACCAACCGCACCCGCTCAGCGGGCCCCCGCCCGCCGCCCAGCACCGGCGTCACCACGGCCTCCGGGCCCAGCAGCCCCTGGACGTGCACCAGTGCCCGTGCTGCCCGGTCGGCCACGTCACCGTGGGCGTGGTCCAGCAGCCCCAGTTGGAGGGCCGCCGCCCCCACCACCTCCTCGGGGTCGAGCCGCAACGCGGTGAGGGCCGCCGTGAGCCGGGTGGTGGTCAGCCACCCGTCGAGCTGCCACCGCACCCGGTCCGCGATCCCTTGCGGCGTCAGCGGTTCCGCGCACCTCCAGACCCGTTTCAGCTCTTCGCCGCTCTCGGTGGTCGCCCGGATCCCCAGCCGCGTGCACGCCAGCCCCCGGCCGACCAGCCCCACGTGCAACCGCTCGGCCAGCCCCTTCGCCACGAACGCCGCCGCGTCGACCCGTTCCACCGGCGGGTCGAGCGGCTGTTCCACGGACAACTCGGAGGGCGGCGTGCGCCGATCGTGCGCCCGCTCCTCCAGCCCGCGCGCGCTTCGGTGGGCGAGCACGGCTTCCGCGCCGAACCGCGACGCCACGTCCCGTTCCGGCACCGCCGCGAACGCCCCGAGCGTCCGCAATCCCAGCCGCCGCAACAGGTCCACCAGCTCGGCCCGGCCCCTGCGCCGTTCGGCGGGCTGGTCGAGCTCCGCGATCCCCAGTGGCGCGAGGAACTCGGAAACCTGCCCAGCGGGCACGATCAGCCCCCGGTGCGCCGCGAGCGTCGCCGCGAACAACCCGTCCGCCACGCCCACCTGCACCTCCACGCCCGCGACCGCGCCGACGTGGTCGATCAGCTTCTCCGCAGCAGCCTCAGCCCCGCCGAAGTACCCGACGGGCCCTTGCGCCGGCACCGCGACCAGCCCCGGCCGCACCACTTCGATGCCCGGCGCCAGGTGCTCCACCGCAGCGGCGACCGGCTCGAACACCCGCGCGTCCCGCTCCGGGTCGTCGTCGAACAGCACCACTCCCGGACACCGCGCCTGCGCGGCCCGCTTCCGCTGCCCCCGCCGCACCCCTTCGGCACGAGCCGTCGCCGAGCAGTGGACGACCTCGTTGCCCAGCACCACAGCCGCGGGCACCTGCGCGGACACCGACGCCACCACGGCCGCGGCAACCACCGGCCAGTCCTGGCACCACACCGTCAACATCCGCACAACTTCCACCCCCGACATACGCGGGTGGAACGGGAACGGCTCGGACCAACAGCACGGATGGCGGGTTCTCGCCGTGTGAGGTCGAGGACGAGCGGTCGAGAAACGCTGTTCTGGAACGTGGTGCTCTGGAACTCCACCAGCCGCCCGCACTCTCGCTTCACCGCCACAACCAGACACACCGCTGGCAGTGCCCGGCAGAAGCCACGACCCGACCACCTGACGAAACCCAACCCCCACAACGAAACCCCGGCCCACCACAGCCTGCCCGCCCGCAGGGCGCCCCAGCCCGAAGCCGCCGAGCGGCAACCCCCAACCACACCCGCCCACGCCGCATCACCCGGCCACCGCCACAACCGGCCGCGACACAGGCCGGGTCGGACCCACACCGCCGCCCACGGCAGGCAGCAGGAGGCCAGCCCACCTCGACCTGGAAGCCGCGCCACAACCGGTCGCGTACACCGCATGACCAGCACCCAAACCACTCCACCGACCATCGGCGAGACAGAGTTCAACCCACCCACACCGCATCACCCAGCCACCGCCACAACCGGCCGCAGCACAGGTCGAGTCGGACCCACACCGCCGCCCACGGCAGGCAGCAGGAGGCCAGCCCGCCTCGGCCTGGAAGCCGCGCCGCGACCGGTCGCGTGCACCGCCACCTCACGCTCGGTGAGAAGACCATGACCGGCGCCCAAGCCGCTCCACCGGCCGTCGGCGAGGTGGAGTTCGACGTCTGCTCCTGGCCACGTGCCGAACGGGACGAGGACGGATTTGCGTTGGCGGGCCCTGGCGGAGAGCCTGCGGGCGGTGTGTGGTGTGACGGGTACGGCTACCGACACCAGGTCGATGCCGTCCAGCAGAGCGGCGACCGTGCGTTCGACCACCGCTGGGTCGGTGCCCGGTTGTGGTACGAGGGCCAGGCGGTGGACGGCCACCCCCAGTTCCGCCGCAGCCAGTACGCCCAGGTGCGGTAGGCCGACCACCGCCGCCCAACAGCCCTCGGCTGTTGCTGTGGCGAGCAGCGCGAGCAGCAACGATGTCGATCCGCGCACCGACACCGTGCTGCCGCGCCTCAAGCCGCCCCACGGGAGCAGATCGGCCAGTTCCCCGCGAACCGGCAGGACCCGCCCCGTGATCTCGGTGGCTGGAGTGGTCAGCCCGCCGGTCGCGTCTACCCCGAGCGCGACCGACATCGCCGTTGCCGACCTGGACACCCAGCCTCCTCCCACCGTCCGTGAGCACCCCTGAACACGGACCGCCGTGGGAAGTCGGCGGCTTGCCGTCTATCGAACATGTGTTCGAACGACGTGTCGATCCTATCGGGTTCGGCCTGCCCGGTGTCAATGCCCGCCGACCATTCGGGTGAAACGCGTCAGGGCCGCCACTCCGAGGAGCGGCAGCCCTGACGCGGGAAGGGACTAGTGCGCGAAGTGGCGCGTGCCCGTGAGGTACATCGTGACGCCCGCGGCCTCGGCTGCGGCGATGACCTCGGGGTCGCGGACGGAGCCGCCGGGCTGCACGATGGCGCGGACGCCCGCGTCGAGCAGCACCCGGGGGCCGTCCGGGAACGGGAAGAACGCGTCGGAGGCGGCCATCGAGCCCTCCACCCGGTCACCGGCGCGGGTGACGGCGAGCTTCGCGGAGTCGACCCGGTTGACCTGGCCCATGCCGACGCCGACGGTGGCGCCGTCCTTGGCCAGCAGGATCGCGTTGGACTTGACCGCGCGGCAGGAGCGCCACGCGAACGCCAGGTCGGCCAGTTCGGCCTCGGACAGCGGGGCGCCGCAGGCGAGGGTCCACTTGGCCGGGTCGTCGCCCTCGGCGTCGATGACGTCCTTGCCCTGCAACAACAAGCCACCGGAGACGGGCCGCAGTTCCACGCCCTGCCGCACGGGCGGCTCGGCGATCAGGATGCGGACGTTCTTCTTGCGGGACAGCACGTCCACCGCGCCGTCGGCGTACGACGGGGCGATGACGACCTCGGTGAAGATCTCCGCGACCTGCTCGGCCATGTCCACGGTGACCTCGCGGTTCGCCGCGATGATGCCGCCGAACGCGCTGGTCGGGTCGCACGCGTGCGCCTTGCGGTGGGCTTCGGCGATCGCTGCCGGACCCTCCACGGAGGACACCGCGATGCCGCACGGGTTGGCGTGCTTGATGATCGCGACGCACGGCAGCTCGTGGTCCCACGCGGCCCGCCACGCGGCGTCACCGTCGAGGTAGTTGTTGTACGACATCTCCTTGCCGTGCAGCTGCTGCGCGGTCGCGAGGCCGGTGCGGCCGTCGCCCTGCGTGTACAGCGCGGCCTTCTGGTGCGGGTTCTCGCCGTAGCGCAGCACGTTCGAGCGGTTCCAGGTCGCGCCGACCCAGCCGGGGAAGCCGGTGCCCTCGTCGTCCCCGGTGAGCGCCGCGCCCATCCAGGAGGCGACGGCGACGTCGTAGGAAGCGGTGTGGCGGAAGGCGTTCAGCGCCAGGAGCTGCCGGTCCGCGAGGGTGAAACCGCCCGCGGCGACCTGCTCCAGGACCCAGTCGTAACGGGTCGGGTCGACCACGACGGCGACGCTGGCGTGGTTCTTCGCCGACGCGCGGACCATCGCGGGACCGCCGATGTCGATCTGCTCGACGCACTCGTCGACCGAAGCGCCGGACGCGACGGTCTGGGTGAACGGGTACAGGTTCACCACGAGCAGGTCGAACGCCTTGATTCCCAGCTCGTCGAGCTGCGCCAGGTGTTCGGGCCGCCGCGTGTCCGCCAGCAGGCCTGCGTGCACGCCGGGGTGCAGCGTCTTGACGCGGCCGTCCAGGCTCTCCGGGAACCCGGTCACCTGCTCGACCGGGACCACGGGGATGCCCGCGTCCGCCAGTGCCTTCGCGGTACCGCCGGTCGAAACGATCTCGACTCCGGCCGCGTGCAGGCCGGTGGCCAGTTCCAGCAGCCCCGACTTGTCGGACACCCCGATCAGGGCCCGACGAACCGGTCGCCTCTCGGCAGGAGTGGTCACGGAATGCTCACCTTTCGTCCGGTCACGGTGCAGCCCTCGCGGGCCAGGCGGGCGACCACGTCGACGAGCAGTCGCCGCTCCACCACCTTGATGCGCTCGTGCAAGCTGTCGGCGTCGTCGCCGGGTTCGACCACCACCGCCTCCTGGGCCAGGATCGGCCCGGTGTCCACGCCCGCGTCGACCAGGTGCACGGTCGCGCCGGTGACGTGGACGCCGTAGTCCACGGCGTCGCGCACGGGGTGCGCGCCGGGGAAGGCGGGGAGCAGTGCGGGGTGGGTGTTCAGCATCCGCCCGCCGAAGCGGGCGAGGAAGCCGTCGCCGATGATCTTCATGAACCCGGCGGAGACCACCAGGTCCGGTTCGTGCTCGGCGACCGCCTTGGTCAGCGCGGTGTCCCACGCGGTGCGGTCGGCGTGGTCCTTCAGCTTCACCGCGAACGCGGGCACGCCCGCGCGCTCGGCACGGGCGAGGCCCTCGATGCCGTCGCGGTCGGCGCCGACGGCCACCACCTCGACCGGGTAGCCGGGGTCCTGCGCGGCGTCCAGCAGTGCCTGGAGGAGGGTGCCGGAGCCCGAGACGAGCACGACCACCCTCGCGGGCACTGGAAGCCTGAGGGTGTTGGGGTCTGCGGCGTTCAGCGTGGTCTCCTGGCGGGCCGGTGCGGGAACGTCAGCCGGGCGTGGACCAGCCATCGCCGCAGCTCAGCCCCCATCGTAGGCGCTGTCTAGGGAGCCTTGCCGGTCAGGGGCGGTTCCGGGGACCCGTCGTCGGGGTCGGCGTCCGGATCGTCGTCCGCGGGCACCTCGTCCACGGCGTCCTCTTCCAGGTCGTCCTCGGCGGCTTCGGCCGGTTCTTCGTCGTCCTCGGCGGGCAGGTCGTCGTCGAAGTCCTCCTCCGACTCCTCGAACTCCTCCGCCAACTCGTCCTCGAGTGCGAGTTCCTCGTCGACGTCCTCGTAGTCCTCGTACTCGTCCTCGGCGTCGTAGTCCTCGTCGTCCTCGTACTCCTCGTCGGCGTACTCGGCTTCGGCCTCGTCCTCGGCGGGGATCTGCTCGATCGCGGGCGCTTCGGCGGTGCGCACGCGCTTGGGCCGCGGACCGGCGAACCAGGCGACGAACGACCCTGGCAGCACGATCCAGCCGAGCACGAGCACCGCGAGCAGACCCGCGGGCACGGTGACCGGGTTGAAGACGCCGTTGCCGAGGTTGCCGCCCGCCGTCGCGGCGAGGACCAGCGAGACCACCGCGACCGTCACACCCGCGACGAGCACCGCGCGCAGGCGGGTCGACGGGCGGTCGGAGACCTTGCGGCAGTACCAGCCGACCACGCCGCCGAGCAGCAGCGGCAGCAGGAGCAGGGCGGGCAGGAAGGCGAGCTGCTTCTCGGGCAGCGCGGCCAGCAGCGGCACCGCGGGCACGTCGCCGCCGGTGAAGCGCATCGGCGTCATCGAGACCGGGCCGATCGAGAAGCCCGCGCCGACCACGTACGACAGGGCGCCGATCACCGCGTTCGGCAGGTAACCGAGGCACAGCAGGAACATCCCGAGACCAACGCCGAACGTGGAGTCCGCGCCCGCGAACAGGCTGCTCGTGGTCGACCAGGAGAACACCAGTCCGAGCGCCACCAGCAGCGCACCCAGCCCGCCGAGCACGAACAGCGCCAGCAGCGCAGCCCGCATCCCGCGGCGCGCGACCGGGTCGATGCGGTCGATCAGCACCTCGATCAGCCCGCAGCGCTGCGCGACACCGATCGTCGCGGCGACACCGGACACCGCCGCGCAGCCGAAGAACGCCACCGCGGGCGTCGCCCGCACCGGGCCGTCCTCCATCAGCAGCGCGATCGTCCCGCCGGTGATGGCGTGCGCCCCGGCGATGCAGAACACCACGCCACGGGCTTGGAGGGGTTCGTAGAGCCCGAGCCGGTCCGCCGCACCGGCCGCCGCGCGACCGGCCAGCAGCATCAGCAGCGCTGTCGGCAGCAGCGGCAGCACGCCGAGCTGGGCCGAGCCCTCGAAGCGCAGCGGCACGTGGTGCGCGACCAGCCAGCCGGGAGCGGCGGCCATGAGCACACCGGTCGTGGAGAAGGCCGCGTTCGTGGCCGTCGCGGCGATCAGGGCGAGCAGGGCGGCGACGGCGGCGTAGCCGATCACGACGGACCCGGCCGCGGTCATCACCAGGACCCGCGCTCGTTCCGAGCGGGAGAACACAGGCGGGCGCACGTCGGTTCCGCCGTGCGTGGAGGGTTGCAGCACCGGCACCGCCCCACCGTACTGGGCCGACCAGGTGAGGTGCCGCGGACATGCGGGAGGGGTGGCCCCGGATCACCCGGTGCCACCCCTCTCGTTGGTGTTCGCTCAGCTCTGCTGCGGCGGACCACCGAAGCCGCCGGGCGGCGTGCCGGGCGACTGCTGCTGGCCGAACTGGCCGGGCTGCGGCAGGTACGACGTCGGGCCGGGGGCCTGGACACCGGGCTGCTGCGGCTGGACCGGCGCGCCGAACCCACCGGTCGGGGGCTGCTGCTGCGGCTGCTGCGGGGCCTGGCCGTACTGCTGCTGGGGAGGGAAACCGCCGGTCTGCGGGTTCTGGGGGTTCTGCGGGTTCCAGGTACCGGGCTGCTGCTGGCCGTACGGGTTCGCGGGCTTGGGCTCGAACTTGAGGATGCCCGCCTCCACCAGGATGCTGCCGATGACCGCAGCGGTCTGCAGCAGCGAGACGATGAACAGCACGATCTGCATGCCCTGGATGTCGGCACTGCTCTTGATCATCCCCTGGAGGATGAGCAGCGTCGACACCACCGTCAGCGGCGCGGCCGCGTACAGCAGCCGAGGTGCCTTCGGCAGCACGGACAGACCCGCCAGGACACCGGTCGCGTAGATGAACTCGACGGCGCTGAGCAGCGGAACGTCGTCAGCGAAAGCAAGCAGGAACGAAATCAACGCAAGGCCGGCCGCGACGAGCGGGAGGATGAAGGCCAGGTTCAGGCCCATCGCCGGCTGCGCCGGACCGGGTGCACCCGGCTGTTGCTGAGGGGCGCCGTACGGGACGGACATGGTGAGGTTCCTCCTCCACCGAGGGACGACGAGCGGCAGCAAAACGCTAGCCGATCCGAGTAGTCAGACGATGACCGGATCGGATTGGTTCCGCCACTCGAGGGTGTGAATAGATCACGGAACGTGGTTGAGCGGGGGTTGCGGAGGGGTAGCGCGAGTGCTTTCGGGTGATCAACACAGGCTGGCACTCACGGGTGGCGCATCACGGACCGACACCGACGAGCGACCCACCACAGGCCAGCGCGCACGGGCGACCCACCACGGACTGAGCGTGCCCGACACCCCTCCGATCACCGTTGCGCTACCGCTCGCCGTATACCGGGACCCGCGGGCACAGCCGACAAGCACCGGTCTCACCCCGATCGCGTGATTGTTTCGATGCCGCATGAAAAGCGCTCAGGATCGGGGTCAGGCCGGGAAATGGATTCGAACTACCCAGGCCCCGAGCAGGTCCGGGGCCGGGTTGAGGCCAGGGGCCCGCTTGGGAGGCCAGCAGGTCTGGGGCCTAGTTAGGGCCGGGCACCGGCTGAGTGGTGGGCAGGATTCGGGCCGGGGGCCGCTCAGGAAGCCAGCAGGCCCAGCGCCGACTTAGGGCCGAGGGCCGCTTGGAAAGCGGCAGGTCCAGAGCCCCGGTCGTGCCCCGGAAGACCCTGGGCCAAGGCAAAGCCAGCAGAACCACCCAACCACCGCCCACCCCCGCAAGTCACCCCGAAAACGCAAAAGACCGGACCCCCGTACCGGGGCCCGGCCCATGCGTCAGCTCCAGCGACCAATCAGCCGATGGACTGCATGATCTCCCGCATCAGGTCGGCGGTCTCGGACGGCGTCTTGCCGACCTTGACACCGGCGGCCTCAAGGGCCTCCTTCTTCGCCTGCGCGGTACCCGCCGAGCCGGACACGATGGCGCCTGCGTGGCCCATCGTCTTGCCCTCAGGAGCGGTGAAGCCCGCCACGTAACCCACCACAGGCTTGGTGACGTTGTCCTTGATGAACGCTGCCGCGCGCTCCTCGGCGTCGCCGCCGATCTCACCGATCATCACGATGGCGACGGTCTCCGGGTCGGCCTCGAAGGCCTCCAGGGCGTCGATGTGCGTGGTGCCGATGATCGGGTCGCCGCCGATGCCGATGGCGGTGGAGAAGCCGAAGTCGCGCAGTTCGTACATCATCTGGTAGGTCAGGGTGCCCGACTTGGAGACCAGGCCGACCTTGCCCGCGCCCGAGATGTTCGCGGGGATGATCCCGGCGTTCGACAGGCCGGGGCTGATGAGGCCGGGGCAGTTCGGGCCGATGATGCGGGTCTTGTTGCCGGTCGCGACGGCGTGGGCCCAGAACTTCGCGGTGTCGTGCACCGGGATGCCCTCGGTGATCACGACGGCGAGGCCGATGCCCGAGTCGATCGCCTCGATGACGGCGTCCTTGGCGAACTTCGGCGGGACGAAGATCACGGTGACGTTCGCGCCGGTCGCCTCGATGGCCTCGGCCACGGTCGCGAAGACCGGGAGCACGGTGCCGTCGAAGTCGACCTTCTCGCCTGCTTTGCGGGGGTTCACGCCGCCGACGATGTTCGTGCCGGAGGCGAGCATCCGCTTGGTGTGCTTGGTGCCCTCGGCACCGGTCATGCCCTGGACGATGACCTTGCTGTCCTGGTTGATGAAGATGGCCATCGGTCAGACCCCCGCTGCGGCGAGCTCGGCGGCCTTGTCGGCCGCGTTGTCCATGGTGTCGACGACGGTGACGAGCGGGTGGTTGGCCTCGGCGAGGATCCGCCTGCCTTCCTCCACGTTGTTGCCGTCGAGGCGGACGACGAGCGGCTTGGTCGCCGCGTCGCCGATGATCTCCAGCGCCTGCACGATGCCGTTCGCGACCGCGTCGCAGGCGGTGATGCCGCCGAAGACGTTCACGAAGACGCTGCGCACGTCCGGGTCGTTCAGGATGATGTCCAGGCCGTTCGACATCACCTCGGCGGACGCGCCGCCGCCGATGTCGAGGAAGTTCGCGGGCTTGACGCCCTTGTGCTTCTCACCGGCGTACGCGACGACGTCCAGCGTGGACATGACGAGACCGGCGCCGTTGCCGATGATGCCGACCTGGCCGTCGAGCTTCACGTAGTTGAGGCCCTTGGCCTTGGCCTTCGCCTCGAGCGGGTCCTCGGCCTTCTCGTCGACCAGCGCGGCGTGCTCCGGGTGCCGGAACGCGGCGTTCTCGTCGATGGTGACCTTGCCGTCGAGGGCGATGATCTTGCCAGCGGGGTCGCGCACGAGGGGGTTGACCTCGACCAGCGTGGCGTCCTCGGAGACGAACGTCTCCCAGAGCTTCACGATGACGTCGGCGACCTGGTCGGCGACCTCGGCCGGGAACTTCGCGGCCGCGACGATCTCCTGGGCCTTCGCCAGGTCGACGCCCTTGATGGCGTCGATGGCGATCTTGGCCAGCGCGTCGGGGTTGGTGGCCGCGACCTCTTCGATCTCCATGCCGCCCTCGACCGACGCCATGGCCAGGAAGGTGCGGTTGGAGCGGTCGAGCAGGAAGGAGAAGTAGTACTCCTCCGCGATGTCGGAGGCGGTCGCCACCAGCACGCGGTGGACGATGTGCCCCTTGATGTCCAGACCGAGGATGGCCTCGGCCTTCGCCTCGGCCTCGTCCGGGGTCTCGGCGAGCTTGACGCCACCGGCCTTGCCGCGGCCGCCCGTCTTGACCTGGGCCTTCACGACCACGGTGGTGCCGTACTGCTCAGCGAGCGCCTTGGCTTCGGCTGGGGTGCTGGCCACATCGCCCGGGAGTACCGGAACGTTGTGGGCGGCGAAGAGGTCCTTCGCCTGGTATTCGTACAGGTCCACTCGGGTCTCCTGCGACGTCGGGGTCGGACACCGCGTCCCGGGGGTGGTCCTCGAAGGTCCGGCGCTCCAGGTGGAACCCAGGGCACGGTCTTCAGGCGCTCACACGCACCAGGTACCACCTGGAACGCCGGCGGAGCAGTTCGAGGACCGGCTGGACGCGGCTGCGCAAGAGATTATCGACCTGCGTGGACCCACCGCACGCCGTACCCGGTGAGGTCGGTCATAACGACGGTGAGGTCGATCACGACAAGGCGGTCAGACGGGCTGGCCGACGTGCTCCGTCACCCAGTCGACGATCTCCGTCGTGGTCGCTCCGGGGGTGAAGATCTTGGCGACACCCATCTCGGTGAGCTTCGGCATGTCCTCTTCCGGGACGATCCCGCCGCCGAAGACGACGACGTCCTCGGCGCCCTTCTCCCTGAGCAGTTCGATCACCCTGGCGAACAGGGTCATGTGCGCGCCGGACAGCACGGACAGGCCGACGGCGTCGGCGTCCTCCTGAAGGGCGGTCTCCACCACCTGTTCGGGTGTCTGGTGGAGTCCGGTGTAGACGACCTCCATGCCCGCGTCGCGCAGCGCGCGCGCCACGACCTTGGCACCGCGGTCGTGGCCGTCCAGTCCTGGTTTGGCCACCACCACGCGGATCCGACCACTCATGGCTGTCTCCCGTTCGTCGTCGCGGGGATCGCCCGCGATCGCAGACTAGGCCGTCGGTTCAGCGGCGGGAAGCCGACAGGGCCGTACCGACGAGCAACGCCACCACCGCGCCCACCGCGAGCCACAGCCCTGGACCAGGTGCCGCTTGCGCCACGCGGGCCGACGTGAGCGGGTATTCGAGCGCCCGCACGGCCATGACCAGCGCCGCGCCGAGCAGCAGGGACGCCGCTCGGGACGGCCGCGCCACCAGCGCGAGCCCTGCGGCTGCCACGACGGCCAGCAGGCCCGCGAGCAGGCCCCACGAGCCGACGCGGAAGTCCAGCACGCCCACCGGGGTGAAGTCCGGGGCGCGCAGGACCGGCAGCGCGAACGCGCCGAGCGCGAGCAGGCCACCGATGAGCACGACCGCGACCAGCGGCATCGGCGCCTGAGACTTGACCTGCTCGACCTCTTCGCGTTCGAGCGCGCCCGCCAGCGCGGCGGTGACGGCGGCGGCGATCGCGACGACGACGGCCAGGACGGTGAACCACACGCCGCCGCCGGGCTTGACCGAGCCGATCTGGGTGGCCGCGAACACCGCGTCCAGCGCCGCGCCCGCGGCGAGCGGCAGCGTGGCCAGCGCGACGATGAAGGCGGGCCGGGCGGCCGCCTGGTTGCCGATCAGCGTGGCCGAGAGGACCGCGACGACGATCAGTGCGGGCCAGAGCAGGCGTTCGGCGTAGCCGACGGGCAGCGGCAGGCCGTCCGGGACGATCAGTTGCGCGCCCAGGACACCGCCGAGGGCGCTCGCGGCGGCCACGAGGCCGAGCACGCCCGCCGTCAGGTGCAGCCTGCGCGGGC
>JBDSAJ010000646.1:0-2973 GCA_039922235.1 Umezawaea sp. | reverse complement strand
GTCTTGTCGCGTTGGCGACTCCCGCCATCGTGCTCCCGGTGTGGTAGATGTCGTCCACGAGGAGCACCGTCTGTCCCGTCAGGTCCTCGTCGACCCGGAACTCGTGGAGCAGCGCGGCGCGTTCGCGATCCGCGCACCTGCTCCCAGAACTCCGCGACTACTGTTGGGTGATCCCGGTCCTGGGTAGACCGAAACCGGCCACGCGCCGGACCGTCGGAGTTCCAGTGCGTGGCCGGTGTGCCGCAGAATCGCTCGCGTCAGCCGGGATCGAGGATGCGCTTGAGGAACTTCCGCGTCCGCTCCTCGGTCGGGTCGCCGATCACCTGGGCGCTCGTGCCCTTCTCGACGATGACGCCGCCGTCCAGGAACAGCACCTGGTCGGCCACCTGCTCGGCGAACCGGATCTCGTGGGTGACGATCACCGTCGTCCACCCCTCCGACGCCAGGTCCTTGATCACCGCCAGCACCTCGCCCACCAACTCGGGGTCCAGCGCCGACGTCGGCTCGTCGAACAGCACCACCCGCGGCTTCAATGCCAGCGCCCGCGCGATCCCGACGCGCTGCTGCTGGCCGCCGGAGAGCTGGAACGGGTAGGCGTCGGCGCGGTCGCCGAGCCCCACCTGCTCCAGCAGGGTCCTCGCGTCGGCGACGGCCTCCTCGCGGGTGCGCTTCTGCGCCACGACGGGGCCCTCGATGACGTTCTCGAGGACCGTGCGATGCGGGAACAGGTTGTGGGCCTGGAACACCATCCCGCTCTGCGCCCGCAGCCTGGCGCTCTCCCGCCGCCCCGCCTTGCCAGGGGGCAGCCGCGAGAAGTCGATCTCGACGTCGTCGATCCCGATCACGCCGCTGTCGGGCGTCTCCAGCACGTTGAGCGAGCGCAGCACGGTGGTCTTGCCCGACCCCGACGGTCCCAGCAGGACGGTCGACGTGCCCTTGCGGGACTCGAAGTCGATGCCGCACAGCACCTTGTGGTCGCCGAACGACTTCTCCAGCCCGCTCACCCGGATGCGGGTGGGCTCGGGGTTCTGCTCCGTGGTGTCAGTCATTTGGCCACATACCTGTCCAGTCGGGTCTCCAGTCGTTTCTGCGCGGCGGAGAGCCCGACGCAGATCACCCAGTAGTACAGCCCGGCGAAGGCGTACAGGGCGAGGAACTCGTTGCTCTCGGCCGCCGCCAGCTGCGACTCGCGGAAGAGTTCCGTGAGCAGCACCACCGATCCCAGCGAGGTGTCCTTCAGCAGCGAGAGCAGGGTGTTGGACAACGGCGGCACCGCGGTCCTGGCCGCCTGCGGCAGGACGATCCGGCGCAGCGTCAAGGCGTAGCCGAGCCCGATCGTCGCCGCCGCCTCGAACTGGCCCTTCGGCACGGCCAGGATCGCCGCCCGGACGACCTCCGCCGCGTAGCCCGCCACGTTGAGGCTGAACGCGATCACCGCCGCCGTGAACGGCGGGAACTTCAGTCCGATCTGCGGCAGCCCGTAGAACACGATGAACAACTGGAGCAGCAGCGGTGTGCCGCGGATGATCGAGATGAACGCGCGGGCCACGCCCGCGAGGACCTTGGACGACGAGATCCGCGCGAGGGCCACGAGCAGCGCGAGCGCGAGCCCGATCGCGAAGCTCAACGCCGTCAACGGGATCGTCACCTTCACCAGGCCGACGAACATCGGCCAGGCAGTGCTCCGCAGTACCTCCCACGTGCTGCGGTGGCCCCGGCCTTCGGACAGGTCCGCGCTGCCGCCGTCGGGCACGGAGACGTCGACCTTGAAGTACTTCCGCGAGATGCCCGCCAGGGTCCCGTCGGCCTTGAGGGCGGTGATGGCCTGGTTCGCCTGGTCGATCAGGGCGCTGTCGCCCTTGCGGAAGGCGAGGACCTGCTCCGCGCCCTCCTCACCGGCGTTCCCGGCGATCTCGACGTCCTTGGAACCGGTGCTGGCCAGGTAGTCGAGCACGGCGATGTTGTCGTTGACGATCGCGTCGACCCGTCCTTGCGCGAGCAGTGCCACCGCCTGCGTGAACCCCTCGACCGCCTCGACGTTCGCCCCGGCGTCGCGCGCGATCTTCGCCCAGGTGGTGGTGGTCGACTGCGCTGTGGTCTTGCCCTTGAGGTCGGCCAGCGTCTTGATGCTGTCGTCGCCCACGCGCCGGACGACCACGCCGTGGGAGTAGGTGTAGGTGTCGGACAGGCCGTACTTCGCCTGGCGCTCCTCGTTGCGGGAGACCTGGTTGGCGATGACGTCGATCCGCTGGGCGTCCAGCGCGGGGAAGATCGCGTCCCATTGCGTCTCGACGAACTCCAGCTTCCAGCCGGCCTTGCCGGCGATCGCCTTGATCACCTCGATGTCGTAGCCGCCGAGTTCCTGCGACGCGGGGTCGTGGAACGAGAACGGCGGATAGGTCCCCTCGGTGCCGACCCGGACCACGGGTTGTCCGGTGTCCTGCGCGGGCGCCGCGCTCGCCTGCGACGGTGACAGGACCACCATCAGCAGGAACAGCACCACGCCCCTGAGCACATGTCGCATCAGCGACTTCCTCTCCCTCCACGGCACCCGGAATCCGGCGCCGTGGATGGGAGGGTAGTGCGAGCGGAGATGTTCGCCGGTTTCGCCCGCGCGGATCAACGAGCCAAGGAGAGTTGTACCTGCGTGGGCTGATGTTGGACGGGCAACGCAAGTCCATGCAGCCCATGGCCGAGCATCTCGGGGTTGATCACCAGCAGTTGCAGCAGTTCGTCACCACCTCGACCTGGGACCACACCGAGGTCCGGCAACGACTGGCGACCCGAGCCCAGGACCTGGTCGACCCCGTGGCCCACGTGATCGACGACGTGGGCTTCCCCAAGGGCGGGAAGAACTCGCCGGGAGTCGCACGCATGTACTGCGGCGCGCTGGGCAAGACCGGTATCTGCCAGGTCGGGGTCAGCGTGCACCTGGTCGACGACCACGCCTCCAGCGCGGTGGACTGGCGACTG
>JBDSAJ010000645.1:0-18284 GCA_039922235.1 Umezawaea sp. | reverse complement strand
TGCTGCTGCCCGCGTTCACGCTGCTGATCCCCGCCGCGCTGGCGATCGCGAAGCGGCGGACGACGACGGCCGTCGCACTGCTGAGCGGGCTCGCGGTGTTCAGCGCCTGGTTCGGCGCGTACGCCATCACGGCCTGGCAGTACGCGATCTGATGATCCCGGCGATCGAGCAGCGGTGGAGCCCACGGGCGTTCGACCCCGTGGCGGAGGTGTCACCCGAACAGGTGCGGGTGCTGCTGGAGGCCGCCCGGTGGGCGGCGTCGCACGGCAACACCCAGCCCGCCCGGTTCCTGCTGGGCTTCCGCGGCGACGACACGCACACGCGCGTCCTGGGGACGCTGCGGCCGAAGAACCAGGCCTGGGCGCGCCACGCGTCCGTGCTGCTGATCGGCGCGGTGGTCACCTCGGACGAGCGCGGCCCTCTGCCGAACACCGTGTACGGGCTGGGGCTGGCGGTGCAGAACCTGGTGCTCCAGGCGGTGGACCTCGAGCTGGTGGCGCACCAGATCGGCGGGTTCGACAAGGACGCCGTGCGGGCGGAGTTCGGGCTGCCGGACGACGCCGAGCCGGTCGTGGCGATCGCCGTCGGGCACCTCGGCGACGTGGCGGACCTGCCGGAGGAGCTGCAGGCCAGGGAGAACCGGCCACGCAGGCGGCGGCCGCTGACCGAGACGGTCTTCAGCGGGGCGTGGGGCGAGGCGGCGTTCTCAGCCGAGCCTGCGGACGAGCCTGAGCACGAGTGATCTGACGAACAGCCAGAAGAGCGCGGCGATGCCGTAGTTCACGATCACGGCGAGCGTCGGGTCCTGCGGGGCGAACAGGTCGTGGAAGCCGAGCGCCAACGGCTGGGCGGCTTCGCGGATCGTGGACGTGATCCCGTTGTCGGGGTTCGCCTCGCCGACGGTCAGCACGACGTGGGCGACGAGGACCAGCGCGAAGGCGAGCCCCGTCCACCCAACGACGACGGCCACGGCGCCCACGACCTTCGCGCGGACGCCGTGACCGGCGGTTTTCTGGTTCTCGGCCATGTCATCCAGTGTGACACAGCCTTACCGGCCAGTAGCTAGCGAGCGATGAGGCGGGCGATGAGGCCCGTGACGACGAGCCAGAAGACCGCGGCGAGACCGTAGTTGACGATCACGCCCAGGTTGTAGTTCGCGAAGCTGAACAGGCCCGGGAAGAAGAGCGCCAATGGCTCGGCGAGCGACCCCACGAACTGGAAGAACGCGTTGGCCTGGTTAGCGCCGAGCACGATCATCAAGATGTAGATGATTTCGATGATCGCGAACAGCGCGCCAACACCGCTGATCACCCTGGCAGCCGTCGAGCTGCCGCTGCGAGTTCCTGTACGCCATCTGGACATGTGAAAGAAGTTCCCGTGGGGGTCAACCGCCAAACACTTTCAGGTGAAGTTCCACCATGTGGTCCATTGGTTCGGACTCAGGCGGAATTCTGGCTACAGTGTCGGACGTGGCGCGTGCCCTCCTGCTTCGCTGCCGTGACGGGGTCTGACCAGACCGGCCCCCCGTCGCGGAGTCGAGCAATGCCGCCGGTCGTCTGCCTATCCAGCGACCAGCAGGAGACTTCCGATCATGACCACCAGCCCTGACGCGTACACCTCCGGCACGAGCCGCCTGCGCCCGCCGTCCCGGCCCGCGCCCGCCGACCAGCCGAAGTGGAACACCCAGCGCGGCAGCTCCATGCCGTTCCACCGCTACCGCCCGTTCACCGAAGCCGTGGAACCCGTGTCGGTACCGGACCGGACCTGGCCGTCGAAGACGATTACCAAGGCCCCGCAGTGGTGCGCGGTCGACCTGCGCGACGGCAACCAGGCGCTGATCGACCCCATGTCGCCCGCCCGCAAGCGCAAGATGTTCGACCTGCTGGTGCGGATGGGCTTCAAGGAGATCGAGGTCGGCTTCCCGGCCGCGTCGCAGACCGACTTCGACTTCGTCCGCGAGATCATCGAGGACGGCGCGATCCCGGACGACGTGACCATCCAGGTGCTGACCCAGTGCCGCCCCGAGCTGATCAAGCGGACCTTCGAGTCGCTGGACGGCGCTCCCCGCGCGATCGTGCACTTCTACAACTCGACGTCGATCCTCCAGCGCCGGGTCGTGTTCAAGTCCGACCGCGAGGGCATCAAGAAGATCGCCGTCGATGCCGCGGTGTACGCGCTGGAGATCGCGAAGGACTACCCGGAGACCGAGTTCCGCTACGAGTACTCCCCCGAGTCCTACACCGGCACCGAGCTGTCGTACGCGCTGGAGGTGTGCGACGCGGTCAGCGCGGTCATCCAGCCGACGCCCGAGCTGCCGATGATCATCAACCTGCCCGCCACCGTCGAGATGGCCACCCCGAACGTCTACGCCGACTCCATCGAGTGGATGTCGCGCAACCTGGCCCGGCGTGACTCGATCGTGCTGTCGCTGCACCCGCACAACGACCGCGGCACGGGCGTCGCCGCCGCCGAGCTGGGCTACCTGGCGGGCGCGGACCGCATCGAGGGCTGCCTGTTCGGCAACGGCGAGCGCACCGGCAACGTGTGCCTGGTGACGCTGGGCATGAACATCTTCAGCCAGGGCATCGACCCGCAGATCGACTTCTCCGACATCGACGAGATCCGCCGCACGGTCGAGTACTGCAACCAGCTGCCCGTGCCCGAGCGCCACCCCTACGGCGGCGACCTGGTGTTCACCGCGTTCTCCGGCAGCCACCAGGACGCCATCAAGAAGGGCCTGGAAGCGCTGGAGGACGAGGCGAAGGCCGCGGACCAGCACGTGGACTCCTACCCGTGGGAGGTCCCGTACCTGCCGATCGACCCGAAGGACGTCGGCCGCAACTACGAGGCCGTGATCCGGGTCAACTCGCAGTCCGGCAAGGGCGGCGTCGCGTTCCTGATGAAGACCGAGCACCACCTGGACCTGCCGCGCCGTCTCCAGGTCGAGTTCTCGCGGGTGATCCAGGAGGTCACCGACACGCACGGCGGCGAGATCGGCCCGAAGGACATGTGGGACGCGTTCTCCGAGGAGTACCTGAACCCGGCCGTGCCGCTGAAGCTGGTCGGGCACCGGATCTCCAGCGACGACAACGGCCACGCCGAGATCACCGTGACCATCTGGGCCGACGGCGAGAAGGTCGAGATCGGCGGCAACGGCAACGGCCCGATCGCCGCGTTCGTGGACGCGCTGGCGTCCATCGGCTACGACGTGCGGGTGCTGGACTACGTGGAGCACGCCCTCACCGCCGGTGACGACGCCCGCGCCGCCGCCTACCTGGAGTGCGCCGTCGGCGACCGCGTCCTGTGGGGCGTCGGCATCGACCACTCGACGACCGCCGCTGCCCTCACGGGCATCGTGTCGGCCGTGAACCGCGCCAACCGCTAAACCAGCTTGGAGACGGGGTCCGGTTCGGACTCCGTCTCCAAGGCTGCGGCGGTCTTCGCGGCGCGGTGCTTCATGAACCACGCGGTGCCGATGCCGAAGACTATGGCCGCCAGCAGCCCGACCCACGAGAAGCGCTTCAGCCAGGTCTCCGCGACGATGCCCAGGTAGTAGATGACGGCGGTGGTGCCGCCCGCCCACACGATGCCGCCGAGCGCGTTCGCCGTGAGGAACTTCCAGTAGCGCATGTGCAGCGCGCCCGCGAGTGGGCCGGCGAAGATGCGCAGCAGCGCGATGAAGCGGCCAAAAAAAACGGCCCACATGCCCCAGCGCTCGAACGCCCTCTCGGCGGTCGCCAGGTGCGCGGGCCCGAAGTGCTTCGGGAACTTGTTCCCCGCCCAGACGAACAGCGGTTTGCCGCCCCGGCGGCCGATGGCGTACCCGATCGAGTCACCCACGATCGCGCCGGTGATGGCGGCCAGTGCGACCGCGACCGGGCTCACGACGTGCTGCGCGGACAGCAGGGCGGCGCTGACCAGCACGATCTCGCCCGGCAGCGGGATGCCGAGGCTTTCCAGGCCGATCACGAACCCGACCAGCAGGATGATCGCCAGCGGTGGGATCGTCTGGAGCCACTCGTTGATGTGCACGACCGAATCCTGCCAGGAGCTGAAGGGATGCTGAAGGTCCTGATCGGTCTGCCGCACCGCGTTCGGTCCTCTGTGGCCGGTGGCGGACGCCACTACCTGTGGAAACGCTGAAGTTCTCTCAGCATCGAAGTCGATTCCACGCGACGTGCGTTGCACGGGTCATGAACGCCGCAAATGCCAGCCTCCTGGTGCTGTTCGTGGTCGCGGTGGTGCCCTTGGCGCCCACCGAGGCGGTTCTCATCGGGTACGGCGTGCTGGCGGCGGCGGGCGAGCTGCCCCTCGGGTGGGTGATCGTCGTGGCGGCGGTCGGCTGCACGCTCGCCGACTTCCTCAACTTCCGCCTCGGCCGCGGACTGGGGATGCGGGCGTTGCGGCGGTTCAACCGGAGCAGCGGCTCACGTGCGCTGGTTTCGTGGACCGCTGGTCAACTGGCCGACCGGGGTGAGTCGATCCTGGTGGCGATCCGGTTCGTGCCCGGCGGAGGGATCGTCGGGGCGCTCCTCGCCGGGTCGCTGAAGTGGCCGCGGCGGCGGTTCGTGCCGGTCGCGGTGGTCGGGGCGGCGCTGTGGAGCACGTACGCGGCTCTGCTCGGGTACGTCGGCGGGCAGGTCGTGACGGAGCCGGTGCTGGCGATGGTGATCTCGCTGGGGGTGGCGCTGATGATCAGCGTGCCCGCGGGGATGGTGATTCGCGCGGCTCAGCGGCGGGTGGTGGAGGCGGCTGCGCCTGCTGTGCCGCTCGCGGTGTGAGCCTGGCTCGCACGGCCGTGCGGGCGAGGCCGTAGGCGCCGGGGAAGTCGTGCAGCACCGACTGCACGTTGGCGGCCTCCAGCAGTGCGATGACCTCGAAGGCCACCTGGTCGGGGTCCGCGTCCAGGTCCGACTTCGCGGCGGAGTCCCGGATCAGGTTCGTCCACTTGCTGCCCGCTTCGGCGACGGCGTCGCGGACGCGGCCCGGCCGTGAGCCGAACTCCGGCTGCACGGCGGCGAAGAAGCAGCCGCCGGGGAACGTGCGGTGCTCGGAGTAGTCGAGCCAGCCCTCGCACAGGGCGGTCAGCCGCGGGAGGCCCGCGGGTCGGGTGAGCGCGGGCTTGACCACCTCGTCCACGAAGATCGCGCTCGCGGCGCGGATCGTCGCCAGCTGGAGTTCCTCCTTCGAGCCGAAGTGGGCGAAGACGCCGCTCTTGCTGATCTCCAGCTCGGTGGCCAGGCGGCCGATGGACAGCCCTTCGAGGCCTTCCACGGAGGCGATGTCGGCGGCTCGGCGCAGGATCAGCCGTCGGGTCTGCTCGCCTCGTTCGATCCGGCCGTCCACGCGGGTCACGTCGTTCACGGTAGCTCCCCGGCTGTTGACAGGTTCTTCCGTGGAAGTAATAGTACGACCGTTCGTATAGTTACTTGGATGGGGGCGCTGTGGATCTGCTGGAGTTGGACCGGCGGGCTTGTGAGTTGAACGTGTCGCTGATCGACGGGTTGAGCGCGGCCGAGTTGGACATGGCCACGCCGTGCGTCGAGTGGACGGTGCTGGGGTTGTTGCAGCACCAGGTGGACTCGACGGCCGGGTTCACGGCGGGGGCGCGGGGGCTGCCCACGGACGTGGTCGGGGAGCCGGTGGGCGATGACCCGCTGGGGGTCTACCAGGCCGCCGTGCAGGAGGCCTGGGTGGCGTTCGACAGGGCGGGGATGCTGGACGGGGAGTGGGAGTTCCCCGGCTTCGGGAGGCAGAGCGGCCGGGTCCTGGTCGCGGCGCACTTCGTCGACAACCTGGTGCACGCGTGGGACCTGGGTCGGGCGGTGGGGCAGGAGTACGTGTTCGAGGAGGACATGGCTTCGGCGGCGCTCCGGATCGTGCGGAACTACCCGGCGGGGATCGCGGCTTTCGCGCCGCCGGTGTCGGTGGGTGAGGACGCGTCGGTGACGGATCGGTTGGTGGCCCGGCTGGGGCGGTCGCCCCGGTGGCCTGCCTGAGAACGCCGGGAGCCCCCGAAGCAGTGGCTTCGGGGGCTCCTCGGTGAGTGCCGTTGCGCCGCGATTGCGTAGGGATGCTTGGCGCGAGGTTGCATTCTGAAGCCGCAGGCTTCAGGGATTGAGCGCCTCGGTGACGGAGACGGGGCCCACCAGCGGGATGTCCGGTGAGATGCCGTCCTCCTCGACGAGGACCGCTTCCACCGCGTGCGGGCGGATCTGGCCGCTGCGGATGTCCTCCGCCCAGTGGCAGGCGACCTTGTGGCCCGGTTCGACCTCGCGCAGCACCGAGCGTTCGGTGTCGCACTTGGTGTTCTGCTTCCACGGGCACCGGGTGTGGAAGCGGCAGCCGGTCGGCGGGTTCGCGGGCGACGGGAGGTCGCCCTGCAGCAGGATGCGTTCGCGCCGGTCCTCGATCTCGGGGTCCGGCACGGGGATCGCCGACAGCAGCGCCCTGGTGTACGGGTGCATCGGTTCGGCGTAGAGGTCGTCGGACGTGGCCTCCTCGACCAGTCCGCCGAGGTACATCACGCCGACCCGGTCGGAGATGTGCCGCACCACCGCGAGGTCGTGCGCGATCACCAGGTAGGTGAGGCCGAACTCCTCCTGGAGGTCCTCCAGCAGGTTCACCACCTGCGCCTGCACCGAGACGTCCAGTGCGGAGACCGGTTCGTCGGCGATGATCAGGTCCGGTTCCACCGCCAGCGCCCGCGCGATGCCGATGCGCTGCCGCTGCCCGCCGGAGAACTCGTGCGGGTACTTGCGCAGCGACGTCGACGGCAGGCCGACCGAGGACAGCAGCGACCGCAACCTCTTGCTGGTGGCGACCTTGTCCTTGTCCAAGCCGTGCGCGTGCAGGCCTTCGACCAGGATGGACTCCACCGACTGGCGGGGGTCCAGCGAGGACATCGGGTCCTGGAACACCATCTGCATCCGACGCCGCATCTTGCGCAGCTCTTCACCCTAGAGCGACGTGAGGTCGGTGCCGTCGAAGACGACCCGGCCCGCCGTCGGCTCGGTCAGCCGGAGGACGCCCCGGCCGAGGGTGGACTTGCCGCAGCCGGACTCGCCGACCAGGCCGTAGGTCTCGCCGCGGTGGATCTCCAGGTCGACGCCGTCGACCGCGTACACGTGGCCGACCGTGCGGTCGAGCACGACACCGCGCTTGATCGGGAAGTGCACCTTGATGCCCTCGATGGACACCAGTGGAGCGGTCATGCCGACACCTCCTGCGGCACTTCGGGCTGCACCGGGTTGTGGCAGCGCAACAGCCTGCCGCCGCCGATGTCCTCCTGGACGGGCGTCACCTCGCGGCAGACGTCGAGGGCGTTCGGGCAACGCGGTGCGAACGCGCACGCGTGGTCCCACGGGATGTTGTCCGCGACCGAGCCCTGGATGGGGTTCAGGCGCTCGCCCCTCGGCGCGTCCAGCCTGGGGATCGACGCCAGGAGCCCGTGCGTGTACGGGTGGCGCGGTTGGCCGAACAGCTCGTGCCGCTGCGCCTTCTCCACGACACGGCCGCCGTAGAGCACGTTCACCTCGTCGCACAGGCCCGCCACGACGCCGAGGTCGTGCGTGATCATCACCAGCGCGGTGCCCAGGTCCTGGACGAGTCCTTTGAGGAGCGTCAGGATCTGGGCCTGGATGGTGACGTCGAGCGCGGTGGTCGGCTCGTCGGCGATCAGCAGCCTCGGTCGGCACGCCAGTGCGATCGCGATGAGCGCGCGCTGCCGCATCCCGCCGGACAGCTGGTGCGGGTACTCCGTCAGCCGCCGCTTCGGGTCGGGGATGCCGACCTGGTCCAGCAGGTCGGCCGCCTCCACCATGGCCGCCTTGCGGCTCAGGCCCTGGTGCCGTTCCAGCACCTCGGTGACCTGGAGGCCGATCGGGATGACCGGGTTCAGCGAGGACAGCGGGTCCTGGAACACCATGCCGAGGTCGCGGCCGCGCTTGTCGCGCAACTGCCTGTCCGACAGGCGGAGCAGATCCGTGCCTTCGAAGTTCACCGTGCCGGTGACCTTCGCGCCGCGCTTGGGCAGCAGGCCCATGATCGCGAGCGAGGTGACGGACTTGCCGCAGCCGGACTCGCCGACCAGGCCGACGGTCTGGCCGGGTTCGACGTCGAAGCTCACCCGGTCCACCGCTGTGAAGGGCTGCTCGCCCTTGCGGTGGAACTCCACGGTGAGATCACGAACTTCCAGTAGTGCCACCGAACTCACCGCCTGTTCTTCGGGTCGAGTGCGTCGCGCAGGGACTCGCCGACGAGCGTGAAGCCGAGCGCGATGGCGATGATGCAGCCCGCGGGCCAGAAGGCCAGCTGCGGGTGCGTGTCGATCACGGTCTGGGCGCCGCCGAGCATCTGGCCCCACTCGGGGATCCGGTCGTCCGGGTTGCCGAGGCCGAGGAACGACAGCGCCGCGGCGTCGATGATCGACGTCGCCAGCACCAGCGTGGACTGCACGATCACCGGGCTGAGCGAGTTCGGCAGCATGTGCCGGAACACGATCGCGGCCGGCTTCACGCCGAGCGACGTCGCCGCCAGGACGTGGTCGCTGCCGCGCTGGGCCAGCATCGACCCGCGCAGCAGCCGGGCGAACACCGGGATCTGCACGATCGACACCGCGAGGATGACGGTGAAGAGGTTCGGTTTCGCGAAGAGCGCGCCGATGCCGAACGCCAGCAGGAGCTGCGGGATCGACAGCATGACGTCGACGAACCGCATGACCAGCGAGTCGACCCAGCCGCCGAACGCGCCCGCGAGCGTGCCGAGCGCGAGACCGCCGACGAGGCCGATCAGGGTGGCGAAGACACCGACGAGCAGGGTCTGCTGGGCACCGACGAGCAGGCGCGACAGGAAGTCGCGGCCCTGGAGGTCGCCGCCGAGCGGGTAGCCGGGCTGCGGCGGTGGGATCTCGTTGCGCGCCTTGATGACCTGGTCCGCGAGGTCGCGGGCCGACGGGTCGTGCGGGGCGATCCACGGCGCGATGATCGCGACGATCACGAACGCGATGATGATGAACGAGCCGAACAGGAACACCGGGCTGCGGCGCAGGCGCTTCCACGCGCTGGCCGCGAGGCTGACCCCGGAGTCGTCGGCGGACTCGGCGAGCGAGTCGATGCGCTCCTTCTTGGCACTTCCGATGGCCACGGCGCTACCTCGTCCTGATCCGCGGGTCGATCAGCGCGTACGACAGGTCGACCAGGAGGTTGACGACCACGTACACGACTGCCGCGACCATGATGAGCATCTGCAGGACCGGGTAGTCACGGCGTTCGAAGCCGAGCGCGAGCGCTTCGCCGACGCCGGAGAACGCGAACACCTTCTCGGTCAGCACGGCTCCGGCGAGGAGCGCGCCGATCTGCAGTCCGATGGTGGTGACCACCGGCAGCATCGCGTTGCGCAGCACGTGGCGGCGCCGCACGACGGGGGTGGTGAGGCCCTTCGCCTCGGCCGTCCGCACGTAGTCCTCGTCCATCACGTCGAGCACGGCGGCCCTGGTGATGCGGAAGATGACCGCGAACGGGATGGTCGCGAGCGCGACGGCGGGCAGGAACAGGTGCTTGAGCGCGTTCCACGCCGCGTCCCACTCCTGCGTGAGGATGCCGTCGAGCACGAAGAAGCCGGTGATCCTGGTGGCGCCGATGGCGTCCTGCCTGCCGACGGACGGCAGGCCGAGCTTGGAGGCTAGGACTTCCTTCAGCACGAAGGCGAGGAAGAAGACCGGGACTGCGACACCGATCAGGGACCCGCCGACGCTGAGGTTGTCGAACCAGGTGCCGCGGCGCTTGGCCGCGACGTAGCCGAGGGGGATGCCGACGATCACCGCGAGGATGATCGCGAAGATGCTGAGTTCCAGGGTGGCCGGGAACCGCTGGACGAAGATGTCGACCACCGAGTCGCCGGGCTGGACACCGGTCGAGTTGCCGAAGTTGCCGGTCAGGGCACGACCGAGGAATTTGAAGTACTGGACGAAAACCGGCTGGTCGAGGCCGAGTTGCTTCTCCAACGCCGCCCGCGACTCGTCGGTCCCGCGGTCCCCCAGGAGGGCCGAAGCCGGCCCTCCTGGGAGTGCGCGCAACCACGCGAAGACGAGCAACGAGAGCACCAGCACCACGCCGAGCAGCTGGATGAGCCGCCTTACGGTGTAGCGGAGCACGTACCTACCCCGTTGTTCTCTCTAGTTGTTCTCTCGGACGACGGTGTGGTTCGGCTCAGCCCTTGCTGACCGGGCCGAACTTCTCGTCGGTGAGAGGACTGGGCACCACGCCCTTGATGTCCGACTTGAGCACCAGCGCGGGCGGCGAGTGCGAGATCGGGACCGCGGGGAGGTACTCCGCCATGATCTGCTTGTTGAGGGTCTCGTACGCCTTGAGCCGCTGGTCGCGGTCCGGGATGGCGTCGGCCTTCTTCAGGTCTCCCGCGAGGGTGGCGCCCCACGGCGACTTGCCGGTGCTGAAGCGGTTCTCCGGGTTGCCGAAGAACGTGCCGATCCAGTTGTCGGCGCTACCGGTGTCGCCGGTCCAGCCGAGCAGGAAGACGTCCGGCACGTGCTGGTCGACGTCGGTGAGGTAACCGCCGTTCCACGGCTTGGTGATGGGCTCGATCTTGATGCCCGCCTTCTCCAGGTCAGCGGAGATCGCGCCGAAGATGTCCTTCGGGCTGGGCATGTACGGCCGGGTGACCTCGCTGGGCCAGTAGAACTTCAGCGTCAGGTCGGACGCGCCCGCCTCGGCGAGCAGCGACTTGGCCTTGTCGACGTTGTACTCGTACTTGGTGACGTCCTTGGTGTAGCCGCCGACGGTCTCCGGGATGAACTCGTCCGCGACCTTCGCGCCCTCGGGCAGCTGCGACTTGACCAGCTGCTCGCGGTTGATCGCGTACGCCAGCGCCTGGCGGACCTTCAGGTCCTGCAGCTTCGGGTTGCCCGCCTGGTTGATGCCGAAGTACATGACGTTGAACGCCGGGCGGATGGCGACGTTGAAGCCATCCTTCTTGAGGCTGTCCCAGTCAGCGGCGGCCGGGAAGTCGTAGCCGTCGATGTCACCGGACTTCAGCGCCTGCTTGCGGGCGGTCTCGTCCGGGATGATCCGGAAGACGACCTTGTCCAGCTTCGCCTTGTTGCCGTAGTAGTCCTCGTTGCGCACGAGCTCGACCGTGTTGTTGGCCTTGTCGTACGAGCCGAACTTGAACGGACCGGTGCCGGTCGGGTGCTCCATCGCGTACGCCGGGAAGGTGAAGCTGTCGCCCTGCGCCTGCACGTTGTCGGCGTCGTACTGCTTGAGCGCCGTCGGGCTCTGCATGGAGAACGAGGGCAGGCCCAGGATGTCCGGGAACTTCGACGTCACCGAGGTCAGCACGATCTCGGCCGTGCTCCCGTCCTTCGCGCTGCACGACTTGTACAGGGAGGGCTTGGCGCCGTCGGAGAAACCGCCGAAGTTGTCCACGTAGTACTGGGACACGGCGTCGGACGCGGCAGCGCCCTTCTGGTTGTACCAGCGGTCGAAGTTCGCGCACACGGCCGTCGCGTCGAACGGCGTGCCGTCGTGGAACTTGACGTTCTGCTTCAGCTTGAAGGTCCAGGTGAGACCGTCGGAGCTGGGTGACCAGCTCTCCGCCAGCTCGGGAGCGGGCTCGGCCGTGCCGGGTTTGAAGGTGGTCAACCCCTCGAACATCTGGCGGGCGACGCGGAACGTCTCGCCGTCCGTCGCGTAGAACGGGTCGAACAGCTTCGGCGCGCCGGCGGCCCCGAAGGTGAAGGTGCCACCCACTTTGCCGGAACCGGCGTTGTCGGTGGCGCGCTCCGATTGAGCGCACGCGGACAAGGCGAGCGCAGAGACGCCGACCAGGCCGATCGCGGCCAGCCAACGGCTCCGAGCCGTTCGGGTTTGAAGCATCAAACACCCCTTGGTGAATCCGACGATCTCACTGTGTGGTCGCCGACCCTAACCGCTGCAAGTTGCCCTTCCGGAACCGTGCAGGTCACGATACGGCCACGCGAAGTGCCATTGTGATACGTCCGGCGCACGCGCGCTGACCCAACGTGAACACGCTCGATCCGGTGAGCGCTCTCCTAGGCTGTACAACGGAGAGGTCGGCACCGCGCGCGGCGCGCTGCCCGGCGACCGGGATTCGGACACGTGCGGAGGAGGTCGGGGATGGGCTCGCAGCTCGAGTTCCGCCTCCTCGGCCCCCTCCAGGTGGTGGTCGACGGCGAGCCGGTCCCGGTGCGCGCGGGCCGTCAGCGCTCCCTCCTGGTGTCGTTGCTGCTGCGCGCCGGGTCCAGCGTGTCGGTGGACGAGCTGGCCGAGCACGTGTGGGGCGCCGACCCGCCCGCGCGGGCCCGCGGCACGCTCCAGACCTACGTGATGAGACTTCGGCAGGTGCTCGGCCGGGACGTGCCGATCCGCACCGTGCCCGACGGCTACCTGATCGACGTGGACGAGAAGACCATCGACGTCGTCCGGTTCGGCAGCCTGGTCGGACAGGGCGAGCAGGAGCGGTCGCTCGGCAACCTGAACGCCGCGTCGGGCCTGTTCACGACGGCGCTGGCGCTGTGGCGCGGCCCGGCGCTGGTCGACGTGCCGTCGGAGATCCTGCACCGCGACGAGGTGCCGCGGCTGGTCGAGCAGCGGCTGCACGCCGTGGAACGGCGGGTCGACGTGGACCTGGAGCTGGGCAGGCACGCCGAGCTGGTCCCCGAGCTGTCCCGGCTGACCGCCGAGCACTCGCCGCGGGAGCGGCTGTGGGCGCAGCTGATGCTCGCGCTGTACCGGTCGGGCAGGCAGGCCGACGCGCTGGCCGCCTACCAGCGGGTGCGCGACCAGCTCGCCGAGGAGCTGGGCATCGACCCCGGCGACGAGCTGCGGCGCGTGCACGGGCAGGTGCTGGCGGGCGCGCCCGAGCTGGACCTGGCGAAGACCGCCGCGACGCTGGCCAAGCGCGACCGGGTGGTGCCCGCCCAGCTGCCCGCCGACATCGGCGACTTCGTCGGGCGCGCGCAGGCCGTCGTGCTGATCGAGGCCCTGCTGCGGACCGCGCAGGGCGTGCCGGTCGTGACGCTCGCGGGACCGCCGGGCGTCGGCAAAACCGCGCTGGCCGTGCACGCCGCACACCAGATGAGGGCGAGCTTCCCAGACGGGCAGCTCTACGTGAACCTGCGCGGGTACGCGCCGGGCGCGCCGCTGAGCGCGGTGGACGTGCTCCCCCGGTTCCTGCGCGCGCTGGGCGTGGCGCCCGAGTCCGTGCCGCTGGACCAGGACGAGCAGGAGGCGATGTTCCGGTCCCGGATGACCGACCACCGGGTGTTGCTGCTGCTCGACAACGCGGCCAACGCCGAGCAGATCCGGCCGCTGCTGCCCGGCTCGCCCGGCTGCGCGGTGCTGGTGACCAGCCGCGACACGCTGCGGGGCCTGGCCGTGAGCCACGCGGCGAGCAACGTGCGCCTCGACGTGCTGGACAACGAGGAGGCCAGGGCGCTGCTCACGGGGATGCTCGGCGCGGACGTCGTCGGCGAGCAGAGCGCCGCCGCGGACGAGCTGACCGCGCTGTGCGCGCACCTGCCGCTCGCCCTGCGAATCGCCGCGGCGAACCTGCTGAGCCGCCCGGAGACCACCATCGCCGCGTACGTGGAGGAGCTGCGGGCGGGCAACCGGCTGGCCGCGCTGACCGTCGAGGGCGACGAGCGCGCGGCCGTGCACGCCGCGTTCGACCTCTCCTACGCGGCGCTGAAACCGGAGCTGGCGCAGTTGTTCCGGCTGCTCAGCCTCGCACCCGGCACCGACATCACGCCGGACGTCGCCGCCGCGCTCGGCGGGCTGACCACGCAGGACGCCAGGAGGCGGCTGGACCGGCTGGCGACGGCGAACCTGGTCGACAACCACGCGCCCGGCCGCTACCAGTTCCACGACCTGCTGCGCGACTACGCCGCCGAGCGGCTCGCGTTCACCGACGACCCCGCCGAGAGCGGGCACGCGTTCCGGCGGCTGCTGGACTGGGCGATCCGGTCGGTCGACAACGCGACCGAAGCGCTGAAGAACACCCTGATGCGGCTGCCGAGGGGCACCATCGAGTCGGACGTGACCCCGCAGACGTTCTGCGCCCCGGACGACGCGCTGGCCTGGCTCGACACCGAGCGCGCCAACCTCGTGGCGCTCGTCGTGCACGCCGCCGACCGGGTGCCCAGCGCCGACTGCTGGCAGCTCGCAGACGCGCTGCGCCGCTACTTCTACGTCCAGGGCCTGCCCGTGGAGTGGCTCGCGACTTCGAGGGCGGGCCTCGCCGTGGCGCAGCGGATCCACGACGAGGTCGGCGAGGTCGCGATGCTGTCCTCGCTCGGCACCCTCTACTGGGCGATCGGCCAGCACCGGGTCGCCGTCGACTACTACCAGCGGACGTTCCCGATCCAGGAGCGCGGCGCCACCGCGCCCGCCGCGAACGCCGCCGTGCTGTCGAACATCGGCACCGTCTACATCGACCTCGGCGAACTCGAACAGGCCGCGCACCACCTGGAACGCGCACTGGTGATCACCCGCGAGATCGGCGCGTCGCAGCAGGAGGGCATCGCGCTGCTCAACCTCGGCGGCGTCTACCTGCTGCTCGGCCAACTCGACCGCGCGACCAGGTCGTTCGAGGGCTCGCTCGAGGTCGGCAACCGGCTCGGCGCGTGGATGACGCAGGCGAACAGCTACCGCGCGCTCGGCGAGGTGCACCTGCTCCAGGGCCACCCGGATCGGGCCGCCGAGCTGTTCGAACGGGCTGGCGTCCTCTACAGCCAGGCCGCCGCGCGCAGCTTCGCGAACCTGCCGCACGAGGGCCTGGCGCAGGCACACACGATGCGCGGCTGGGGCGAGCAAGCCGTCGAGGAGGCCAGGAAGGCGCTGGAGCGGTCCGAGGAGTCCGGCAACCTCAAGAGCGTGTGCGACGCGCGCAACGTGCTCGGCGAAGCGCTGGACGGGATCGGCGAGCGCGAGGAGTCGCTGCGGCAGCACACCGAGGCGCTGCGCATCGCCGAGGAGACCAGCTACTCGTGGGGGATGTGCGCGGCCCGCAAGGGCATGGCGCAGGCCTACCGCGCGGCGCACCGGCTGGACGAGGCCATGCGGTCCGCCGAACTCGCGTTCGACAGCGCGGTCTCCTACCGGCTGCGCATCGCCGAGGTGGACGTGCTCGTGCTGCTCGGCAGGCTGCACCTGGAGACGGGCGATCGGCGACAGGCGCTGGAGTGCGCGCAACGCGCCGTGGAGCTGAGCACCGCGACCGGTCAGCGGCTCGTGCACGCACGGGCCCTGCAACTGGCGGCCGACGCGGGCGGCACCGACGACCAACGACGGCAGGCACTGGAGCTGTACACCGAGATCGGCGCACCCGAAGCCCACCCGTTGCGCAGCCTGCTCGGCTAGACGATCCGGTCGGCGCGGGAACGGGTGTCGTCGACGGCGAACCAGCCGCGTTCGAACAGCTGCCAGCGCCGCAGGTGCGCCCAGCTCTTCTCGCCATCCCGTGCCACGGCCCGTTCCAGCCGTTCGGCTTCGCTCGGGCCGTCGACCCAGACCGCGAGGTGCAGCCGGGAGGCGATCGAACGGCGGGCCGAGGACACGCCTTCCACGATCAGCACATCGGTCGGCTCGACCGTGACCCACTCACCGAGCCTCGGCCAGCCCTCCGACCAGTCCATCTTCTGGTAGCGACCGGGCAGGCCGCTGTCCAGGGGATCGAGCACGCCGTCGAGCAGACGCGGCCACCACGCCACCGGGTCGTCCCAGGTGGCGAAGTGGTCGGTCGGCACGACGGTCGCGCCCATCTCCACGGCGAGCTTTCCGGCCACCGTGGACTTGCCCGCACCAGACGGCCCGTCCACAGCAACCAACCTCATACGACTCTGCGACCGGACATCGCCCGGCCGAGGGTCAGTTCGTCCGCGAACTCCAGGTCGCCGCCCATCGGCAGGCCGGACGCGAGGCGCGTGACGGTCAGGCCGGGGAAGTCGCGCAGCATCCGGATCAGGTAGGTCGCGGTCGCCTCGCCCTCGGTGTTCGGGTCGGTAGCGATGATGATCTCCGCCACGTCCTTGCCGTCGACCTGGTTGCCGATCCGCTGGAGCAGCTGCCGGATCCGCAGCTGGTCGGGACCGACTCCGGACAACGGGTCGAGCGCCCCGCCCAGCACGTGGTAGCGGCCCTTGAACTCGCGGGTGCGCTCGACCGCGAGCACGTCCTTCGGTTCCTCGACCACGCAGATCAGCGTCACGTCACGCCTGGTGTCGCGGCAGATCCGGCAGGTCGCCTCGGCCGAGACGTTGCCGCAGACGTCGCAGAACACGACGCCTTCCTTGACCTTCTGCAACGCGTCCTGGAGCCGCCCGATGTCGGCCGGTTCGGCCGCCAGCAGGTGGAAGGCGATGCGCTGCGCGCTCTTGGGCCCGACGCCCGGCAACCGGCCGAGTTCGTCGATCAAGTCCTGAACGGGACCTTCGTACATCAGCCGAGCAACCCGCCCAGACCGCCGAGGTCACCCATGCCGCCCATGCCACCGGCGAGCGGGCCCATCTTCTGGGCGGCGAGCTCCTGCGCGGCGCGGTTGGCGTCGCGGACGGCGGCCACCACGAGGTCGGCCAGTGTCTCGGTGTCCTCGGGGTCGACCACCTTCGGGTCGATGTCCAGGCTCTTCAGCTCGCCAGCGCCGGACACGACGGCGGTCACGAGACCGCCACCGGCCGTGCCGGTGACCTCGGCGTCGGCGAGCTCCTCCTGGGCGGTGACCAGTTGCTGCTGCATCTTCTGCGCCTGCTGGAGGATCTGCTGCATGTTGGGCTGACCGGGTTGCACCGGGGTTCCTCTCGTCGGATTTGCCACCGCCCACGAGCGTAGTCGCGTCCTGTCTGGCACCGTGTGCGGCGTGCGCAGGTGGCTGACCGTGGTGGTGATCGGACTCGTGGTGGCCGGATGCGGCAGTGAGCCCGTCGCGAAGCACACGCCGGTGCTGGACCCCATCGTGACGGCCGCGATCCCACCGAGCACCCCTTCGTCGGCCGCCCCGACCTCCGCCACGACGACGACGTCGGCACCGCCGGTGGTGATCGTGCTGAACCCCGGCCACAACGGCGGCAACGGCGGCCACCCGAACGAGATCAACCGGATCGTCCCGGCGGGCGCGGGCCAGTCGAAGGCCTGCGACACCACCGGTACCCAGACCAACGCCGGCTACCCCGAGCACGCGTTCACCTGGGACGTCACGCTGCGGGTCCGCGACGCGCTCGCGGCGAGGGGCGTCACCGTCGTCCTGACCCGCCAGGACGACACCGGCGTCGGACCGTGCGTCGACGAGCGCGCGGCCATCGGCAACAAGGCGGGCGCCGCGGCCGTCGTCTCCATCCACGCCGACGGCTCGGAGGCGGCGGGCGCCAACGGCTTCCACGTCGCCTACCCGCAGCCCGCGCTCAACGACGCGCAGGGCGAGCCGTCGACCCGGCTCGCGACCGTGCTGCGCGACGGGATGACCAAGGCGGGCTTCACGCCCGCCAACTACATCGGCCGGAACGGCTTGGACGGTCGCGACGACCTGGCGGGCCTGAACCTGTCCGAACGGCCTGCGGTGTTCGTCGAGTGCGGCAACATGCGCGACGCCGCGGAGGCCACCGTGCTCAGCAGCGAGGACGGCAGGCAGCGCTACGCGATCGCCATCGCCACCGCGCTGCTCACCTACGTCGGCCTCTAATGCGGATCGTTCTAGGCCTGCACGAGCCCCGCCTGGTAGGCGATCACGACGAGTTGGGCGCGGTCGCGGGCGTGGAGCTTCATCATCGCGCGGTTGACGTGGGTCTTCGCCGTGAGCGGTGAGACGAAGAGCTTGGCGGCGATCTCGTCGTTCGACAGGCCGCCCGCGACCAGGACGACCACTTCGCGTTCCCGCTGGGTCAGCACGGACAGGCGTTCCGGGGTGGCGGCGTTCGTGCTGGGCTGCGAGAGGAACTGGCTGATCAGCGCCTGCGTCGCCTTCGGCGAGAGCAGCGCGTCGCCCTCGGCGACGGTGCGGATCGCGGCCAGCAGCTCGGCCGGTTCGACGCCCTTGCCGAGGAAGCCGCTGGCGCCCGCCCGGATGGCCTTGGCGACGTAGTCGTCGATCTCGAACGTGGTCAGGACCAGCACCTTCACCCCCGCGAGGTCGTCATCGGCGATGATCCGGCGGGTCGCTTCCAAGCCGTCCAGCTCGGGCATCCGGATGTCCATCAGGACCACGTCGGCGCGGGTCGTGCGGACCAGTTCCACCGCCTCCAGGCCGTTGGTCGCCTC
>JBDSAJ010000644.1:0-12074 GCA_039922235.1 Umezawaea sp. | reverse complement strand
CGGCGTGCTGCGCCAGGACAGCCTGGCCGCGCGCAGCCTCACAGCCGGGCCGGACGCGGGCGCGCAGGCGCTCTCGCCGGAGCTGCTGGTGTTGACGCAGGCCAGCGCGCAGTCGAGCGTGCACCGCTCGGTGTACCCGTACTACGTGGGCGTCAAGACGTTCGACGCCGACGGCAACGTGAGCGGCGAGCACCGGTTCCTCGGCGTCTTCGGCACGACCGCGCTGCACGAGGACGTGCTGGACATCCCGGTGATCGAGCGCCGGGTGCGCGACGTGATCCACCGCGCCGGGTTCCCGCTGCACTCGTACTCGGGCCAGCGGATGCTGGAGGTCGTCCAGAACTACCCGCGCACCGAGCTGTTCTCGGTCGACGCGGACACGCTCTACGCGACCGTCGCGGGCGTGATCGCGCTCGCCGAACGCCGCCGCCTGCGGCTGTTCCTGCGCCGCGACCCGTACGGCCGCTTCTACTCGTGCCTGGTCTACCTGCCGCGCGACCGCTACACGACGACGTCGCGGCTGGCCATGCAGGAGGTGCTGCTCGACGCGCTCGGCGGCGTGAACCTGGAGTACAGCGCGCGGATAGGGGAATCGGCCCTCGCGCGGGTGCACTTCATGGTGCACACGGACGCCAACCGCACGGTCGAGGTCGACACCGCCGACCTGCAGAACCGGCTGGCCGAGGCCGTCCGCAGCTGGGACGACCGGATGGTCGACGCCGTGCTGGCCGAGCAGGCGCAGGGCGGGCACAACGGCGGTCTCGGCACCGAGTCGGCCAACGAGCAGGGCCAGCGGTTCGCCGTGGCGTTCCCGGAGGCCTACAAGGAGGACTTCTCCGCCGCGGACGGCCTCGCCGACTTCCGCCGCATCGAAGCGCTCCGGCCGGGCGACCTGGACATGGTCTTCTACCTGCCCGAGGACGCCGAGCCGGGGGAGCGGCGGTTCAAGCTGTTCCTGGCGGGTGACCGGATCACGCTGTCGCAGGTGCTGCCGATGCTGCAGCGCATGGGTGTCGTCGTGGTCGACGAGCGCCCGTACGACCTGATCCGCGAGGACGGCGTGCAGTGCTGGATCTACGACTTCGGCCTGCGCATCGAGTCGAAGATCCTGGACCGGCTGAACAACTCGGACCTGAGCACCGTGCAGACCCGGTTCCAGGACGCGTTCGCCGCCGCGTGGCGCGGTGCGGCGGAGGTCGACGGCTTCAACACGCTGGTGCTGCAGGCCGGGCTGACCTGGCAGCAGGCCGCGATGCTGCGCGCGTACACGAAGTACCTGCGCCAGGCGGGCACGCCGTACAGCCAGGACTACATCGAGGACGTCGTGCTCGGCCACACGGAGGTCGCGGGCGAACTCGTGCACCTCTTCGAGGCCCGCTTCGACCCGGCGATCGACGACGCGAACCGCGCCACCCGCACCGAGTCGCTGGTCGGGAACCTCGGCAAGCTGATCGACGACGTGACGAGCCTGGACGCGGACCGCATCCTGCGCAGCCTGCTCGCGCTGGTGCAGGCCACGTTGCGGACGAACTACTTCTTCCGCGACGCGGATGGCAACGCGCGCCCGTACCTGGCCGTGAAGCTGAACCCGCAGGCCATCCCCGAGCTGCCCCAGCCTCGGCCGCGGTTCGAGATCTTCGTGTACTCGCCCCGCATCGAGGGCGTGCACTTGCGCTTCGGCGCGGTCGCGCGCGGTGGTCTGCGCTGGTCGGACCGCCGTGAGGACTTCCGCACCGAGATCTTGGGCCTGGTGAAGGCGCAGGCCGTGAAGAACGCGGTCATCGTGCCGGTCGGCGCCAAGGGCGGGTTCGTCGTCAAGCGCCCGCCCGCCGCGACGGGTGACACGGGCCTGGACCGCGAGGCGTTCCTGGCGGAGGGCATCGCCTGCTACCGCCAGTTCATCTCCGGCCTGCTGGACCTGACCGACAACCTCGACTCGGGCAAGGTCATCCCCGCGCCGCAGGTCGTCCGCCACGACGGTGACGACACGTACCTGGTGGTCGCGGCGGACAAGGGCACCGCCCAGTTCTCCGACATCGCCAACGAGGTCGCCATCTCCTACGGCTTCTGGCTCGGCGACGCGTTCGCCTCCGGCGGCTCGGTCGGCTACGACCACAAGGCCATGGGCATCACCGCCAAGGGCGCGTGGGAGAGCGTGAAGCGCAACTTCCGCGAGCTGGGCCTGAACACCCAGTCCGAGGAGTTCACCGTCGTCGGCGTCGGCGACATGTCCGGCGACGTGTTCGGCAACGGCATGCTGCTGTCCGAGCACATCCGCCTGGTCGCGGCGTTCGACCACCGGCACATCTTCATCGATCCCGACCCCGACGCAGCCGTCTCCTTCGCGGAGCGCAAGCGGCTCTTCGAGCTGCCGCGCTCGTCGTGGGCGGACTACGACCTGTCGCTGGTCAGCGCAGGCGGCGGGGTCTGGCCGCGCACGGCCAAGTCCATCCCGCTCAGCCCCGAAGCGCGCACCGCGCTCGGCATCGCGGACGGCGTCGAGAAGCTGTCGCCGCAGGAGCTGATGAAGGCGATCCTGCTGGCGCCGGTCGACCTGCTGTGGAACGGCGGCATCGGCACGTACGTCAAGGCGGCGACCGAGACGCACGGCGAGGTCGGCGACAAGGCCAACGACGGCCTCCGGGTCAACGGCGCCGACCTGCGGGTCAGGGTCGTCGGCGAGGGCGGCAACCTCGGCCTGACCCAGCGCGGCCGGATCGAGTTCGCCCGCAAGGGCGGCAAGGTCAACACCGACGCGCTGGACAACTCGGCCGGTGTCGACTGCTCCGACCACGAGGTCAACATCAAGATCCTGCTGGACCAGCTCGTCCGCGAGGGCAAGTTCGACCAGCAGCAGCGCAACGAGCTGCTCGGCCAGATGACCGACGAGGTCGGCGAACTGGTGCTCGCGGACAACTACGCGCAGAACGCCGTGATGGGCGTCAGCCGTGCGCACACCGCGCCGATGCTCTCGGTGCACGCCCGACTGGTCGCCGACCTGGAGAAGCGCACCGGTCTGGACCGCGAACTGGAAGCGCTGCCCAGCGCCGCCCAGTTCCGCGCGATGGAGAAGGCAGGCGAGGGGCTCACGTCGCCCGAGCTGTGCACGCTGCTCGCCCACGTGAAGCTCGCGCTGAAGGAGGACGTGCTCGCCAGCGACCTGCCGGAGATCGAGACCTTCGCCCGCAAGCTGCCGGAGTACTTCCCCAGCGAGCTGCGCGAACGCTTCCACGACGTGATCCCGGCGCACCCGCTGCGCAAGCAGATCACGACGACGGTGCTGGTCAACGAGGTCATCGACGGTGCCGGGATCTCGTACCCGTTCCGACTGGCCGAGGAGATCAGCGCGTCCCCGACCGACGCGGTCCGGGCGTTCGCGGTCGTCACGGAGATCTACGGGCTGCAGGAGCACTGGGACGAGATCCGGAGCCTGGACAACAAGCTGGACACGGCCGTGGCCGACGACATGATGCTCGAGTCACGCAGGCTCCTCGACCGCGCTTCCCGCTGGCTGCTGTCCAACCGGCCGCAGCCGCTCCAGGTCGGGTCCACGATCTCGCGGTTCGCCGGCGTGGTCACCGAGCTGAAGGACAAGATCCCGGACCTGCTCCAGGGCCGTGAACGGACTTCGCTCGACCTCCACGTCGCCCGGCTGATCAAGTCAGGCGTGTCCCCGGACCTGGCGTGCCGGGTGGCTTCGCAGCTGTTCACGTACAGCCTGCTGGACATCACCGAGATCGCCGAGCTGGCCGAGCGCGAGGCAGGCGACGGCACCGGCCTCCTGCCCGAGCGGTCGCACCTGGAGACGGCCGAGCTGTACCACGCGCTGTCCGAGCACCTGGACATGGACCACATGCTCAGTTCGGTCAGCGAGCTGGAGCGTGGGAACCGGTGGCACGCCCTTGCCCGGCTCGCGCTGCGCGACGACTTCTACTCGTCGTTGCGCGCCATCACGCTGGACGTGCTGCGGATCAGCGATCCGGGGGACAGCGCTGAGGAGAAGATCACTACGTGGGAGCAGATGAATGCTTCGCGGTTGGGGCGGGCTCGGGCGGCGTTGGCGGAGATCAACCAGGCCAACCGGCTGGACCTTGCGACGCTTTCCGTGGCTGCGCGCCAGGTTCGCAGCATGGTGATTTGATCGGTTGATGCAGAAGCCCCCGGTGCCTTTGGGTGTCGGGGGTTTTTGTTGTGGTGCCTGGGGTTTTGGGGGTGTGCTGCGCGGAGGTCCCCTTTTGAGGAGGACCCCCCGACGCATACGGTACGGGGCTGCACCGACAAAAAACGGACCACTCGATCAGGGGGTGGTTGGACGCCTGAAACTGTCGGACCTCGGTCGTAGCGTGTGTGTCGGGGGGTTTTCGCGACGGTGGGACCCTCGCGTCAGCCTGCCTGGGGGTGGGCATTGGGCAGTGCCCGAAAACTGTCGGACCCTTGTCGTAGCCTGTGTGTCGGGGGGTCTTCACGTTGGGGGGACGCCTGGTCAGGGCTGTGGTGGGTGGGTTGGTGGTCGGTTTGCTGCTGTGCGGTGGGTGGTGGTCACCCCACCCCGCTTGCGCTTCGGATCGGGGCGGGGAGGGAAGTGCGGCTACCGCCGTAAAGCAGCGTGTTCGGCAATGTGGTGGGTGGGCGAAAGCAGCGTCTTCGGTGGAGTGGTGGGTGGGCGAGAAGCAGCGTGTTGGCGTTGAAGTGGGTGGGTGTCAATGCGGCCTTGTTCCCGTGATTGCCCTGAACAGGAAAGGCGCTTCCGGCCAAGCTGCTTGCCCGCCAGTGCAGTGGCTGCTCCACGAACGCGTGGAAGTGCTCCAGGCCTATCGTTGACCGGTGCCCTACTCGATGACGGCCGAGCAGGCGTTGGCCACGCGGATGCGTGCGCAGCGCCTGGTCGAGCCCGCGGTTGACCTGCGGGATGTTGTCGCGCTGCAAGCGCAGGACGTGCGGGCGGCCGAGTTTGCTGCTCGCAATCGTGGGTTGTCCGCCCTGGGGGTTCGCACCTGGGCGATGCGTGGGACGTTGCACCTGCTGCACCCGGAGGACGCCGGGTGGGTTGTGGGGTTGCTTGGGCCGCGCTTCATCGCTGCTGGCAAGCGGCGGCGTGATCAGCTGGGGCTGGACGATGAGTTGTGTGAGAGGGCGCTCGGCGCGTTGCAGGAGATCTTGCGGGAACCTAGGGATCGAGCCGGGATCGTTCGTGCGCTCGGTGAGTGCGGCATCGTGTTGGATCCGAAGAGTCAGGCGCCCGCGCACCTGATGGCGTTCGCGGCTCACCGGGGTGTGGTGCGGCGAGGTGTGGATGACTTGTACGCGCTTGCCGATTTCGCCGATCACGAGCCGCGTGGACTGGGGGAGTTGTTCCGGCGGTACCTGGGTGCTTATGGGCCTGCTTCGGTTGAGGATTTTGCCTCGTGGAGTGGGCTGCGGTTGGCGGAGGTGCGGCGGGTGGTGCTGGATGGGGTGAGCGAGACCGGGTTCGGGTTGGTGTTGGACGGGGTTGCGCCTGCTCGGTCGGTGCGGGCGGTGGCGTTGCTCGGGCACTTCGACACGTACCTGCTCGGTTATCGGGACCGGTCGCTTGCGCTTCCGCCGGAGTTTGCCGCGAAGATCCAGACGGGCGGTGGGTTCCTCACCCCGCACGTCGTGCTGGACGGTCGTGTCGTCGGCACGTGGAAGCGCGACGGTGGCGAACTGGTGATCGACCCGTTCATTCCGGAGCAGGGTGGTGAACTCCGCGAGCTGGTCGGCGAGGACACTCGTTAGGCTGGCCGGATTCCACCGACTTGCAGGAGGCGCGTTCCGTTGGGTGTGTTCGTCACGGGGGTTCGGCCGCGCTGGTCGGACATGGACGCGTTCGGTCACGTCAACCACGCCAACACGGTGACGTTGCTGGAGGAGGCGCGGATCGACCTGCTGTTCACCGAGGCCTCGCGGCACGGTGTGACGGACATGACTCGGGGCATGGTGGTGGCGCGTCTCGTGGTCGACTACCTGACGCCCATCGTGTTCACCGGTGGCGAGATCGTGGTCGAGATGTCGGTGCGCGAACTTCGTTCGGCGTCGTTCCTGCTCGACTACACGGTGCGGAACAGGCGCGGCGACGACAGCGTTGTCGTGACGAAGGCGGAAACGCTGATGGTGCCCTACAACGTGTCGGCCGCACGGCCGCGCCGTCTTGACGAAGCCGAGCGCGATTTCCTCGCGGGCTGGCGTGCCGGAGGTAACGGTGCCTGAGTTGATCCTGGCTGATCCCGCTGAACGGGACGACCTCGGTGCGTTCGTCGCCCGAGCCGTCCGGTTGGAGCCGCAGGCGGTGGTTCGGCTGCGCAACCGCGCGGGCGGCGACCTGGTGGACGCGTGGGTGGCGACGCCGTTCGACGCGCTGGCCACCCGGACGGTCGCGGGCCGCGTCGAGCCGTCGGACGTGACGGTGTCCGGCAGCGACCTGCTGATGGGGCTCGCCGTCGTGCGCAGCGCCACGGTCGACCCCGGTCCGGCCAAGGACCTGATGTGGCGGTCGGCTTTGCCGCCGACCTCGGGCTGGCTGCCGGTGGACCGGCTGCCCGGCAGCGTCGTGTCCGGTCTCGCGGACGAGGGGGTGGCGGTGGCGCGGGAGAACGCGGGTCCGCACGGCACGCCGCCCGCGTCGCTGCTCGACCAGACGGTGATCACGGTCAGCGGGTCCGGTTTGGACGTGAAGGTGCCGCTGCGGTGCCTGTTCGCGCTGTCCGGCATGGGCTTCCTCGGCACGACCGACGAGGACGAGGTGCGGGTGACCGCGACGGACTCCTGGCTGCGGATCGACGCCCGGTTCGGCGCGATCGTCCGCCGCAGGCACTCCATGCTGCCGCTGCTCGTGTGAGCGGACGCCCGAATTCGACTACGGTGGTGGTTCTGCCGCAGTCGCGCGGGGGCGCGTTCGCCGAGTCGGGGGAGGCGCGTGGAGTTCCGGGTCCTTGGGCCGATCGAGGTGTACGCCGACGGCGTCCTGGTGCCCGTCGGCGGCCCCAAGCCGCGCACGATGCTCGCGCTGCTGGCCGTGCGCGCGGGCCGGGTCGTCTCGCAGGAGCAACTGGTCGACGCCGTGTGGGGCGGGGCACCGCCTGATCAGCCCCGTGCCGCCGTCTACACCTACGTGTCCACGCTGCGGCGGGCGTTCGCCGACGAGGCGGACGTGATCTCGCGCAACGGCGGCGGCTACCTGCTCGCGGCCGGTCTGGACCAGGTCGACCTGCACGTGTTCACCACCGAGGTCAGCGCGGGCCGTCGGGCGCTCGCGGACGGTGATCTGGAGGAGGCCGCGGCGCGTTTCACCGCCGCGCTGGCGGTGTGGCGGGGTCCGGCGCTGGGCGGCGCGCAAGGGCAGTGGGCCGAGGTCGAGCGCTCCCGGCTGGAGGAGTTGCGGCTGGCCGCGCTGGAAGACCGCGTGGACGCGGACCTGGCGATCGGACGTGGTGCCGCGCTGGTCGCGGAGTTGAGCGCCGCGGTCGCCGCACACCCGTTGCGCGAACGCTTGCGCAGTCAGCTCATGCTTGGCCTGCACCAGTCGGGCCGACAGGCGGAAGCGCTTTCCTGCTACCAGGAGGGCCGTCGGGTCCTGCTGGACGAGCTGGGGCTGGAACCGGGCCAGGCACTGCGCTCCACGCGCGACCGCGTGCTGCGGGCCGACGACGAACCGCTCGCGCCGCCCGTGCCGAAGCCGGACGCCGTGGAGGTCGTCGTCGCACCGCTGCGACCGAGCCAGCTGCCGTTCGACATCGCCGATTTCACCGGCCGGGCAGGCGAGATCGCCCAGCTGTCGGACCACCTGTCCGCCACGGGCCCCGCGGTGCGGCTGTGCGCGATCTCCGGCAAGCCGGGCGCGGGCAAGTCGACGCTGGCCATGCACGTCGCGCACGCGGTCCGCGAGCACTTCCCGGACGGCCAGCTGTACGCCACCCTGCGCGGGGTCCAGGCCGTTCGCGCGGACCCGGCCGAGGTGTTGGCGGGGTTCTTGCGCGCGCTCGGCGTCGCGGACTCGGCGATGCCCGCCGAACTGGACGAACGGGCTCAGCTCTACCGCACGCTGCTGGCCGACCGGCGGGTGCTCGTGGTGCTGGACGACGCCGCGGACGAGCGCCAGGTGCGGCAGCTCCTGCCGGGCAGCGCGTCCTGCGCGGTGCTCGTGACCAGCCGGGAACGGCTCGGCA
The DNA here is from genome assembly GCA_039922235.1 of Umezawaea sp. Classification (GTDB taxonomy): domain Bacteria; phylum Actinomycetota; class Actinomycetes; order Mycobacteriales; family Pseudonocardiaceae; genus Umezawaea. Next base: position 3,891 of record JBDSAJ010000644.1, on the reverse strand, counting down.
CACTCGGCGGTGCCGCCCAGTTCGGCCTCGACGTGCTGGACGCCGCGGAAGCGTTCGACCTGCTCGACCGGGTCATCGGCGGCGGCCGCGCGGCCGCCGAACCGGAGGCAGCCCAGGACATCGTGCGGCTCTGCGGACGGCTGCCGCTGGCCGTGCGCATCGCGGGCGCCCGGCTGGCCGCGCGGCCGCAGTGGAAGCTCGGCAGGCTGGCCGACCGGCTGCGCGTGCAGCGCCGGGTGCTCCAGGAGCTGACGCTGGGCGACCTCGAGGTGCGCGGCAGCCTCGCCCTGAGCTACGACGGCCTGGCGGAACGGGAACGCGCCGCGCTGCGCAGGCTCGGGCTGCTGGACGTGTCGACGTTCGGCGGTTGGCTGGTCGCCCCGCTGATCGACAGCACCCCGGAGGACGGGGAGGAGGTCGTCGAACGGCTCGTCGACGCCCAGCTCATCGACGTCGTGACCAGCGGCGACAGCGGTGCCCTCCGCTACCACCTGCACGACCTGACGCGTGCGTTCGCCCGTGAACGCGGGGACGCCGAGGAGTCCGAGGCCGGGATCCGTGCGGCCTGCACCCGTGCCGCGGAGTCGTGGCTGGCGCTCGTGGAGGCGGCCGGGCAGCGGATGCCGCATGCGCAGTTCGGCGACCGGGTGATCCAGGCCCCGTCGCCGTACCTGGACGAGGACCTGGTCGACGAACTGCTGGCCGACCCCGAGGCCTGGTTCGACGCCGAGCAGGCCGACCTGGTCGGCGTGGTCGAGCGGATCAGCGAACTGGACCTCACCGACATCGCCACCAGGCTGGCCGCCGCGCTCTGCTCGTCGCGGTTCTCGGTGCGCAACCTGTTCGGCCAGTGGTGGCGCACCCACTCCGCCGCGCTGGCCGCCACCCGCAGGGTCGGCGACCGCGCGGGCGAGGCGCGGCTGCTGTCCGGCCTCGGCTGGCTGCGCTACGAGCAGGACCGCTTCGACGAGGCCGCGGGCTACTACGAGCAGGCGCTCGCGCTCACCGACGACCCGAGGTTCCGGGCCATGACCCGGCTGGCGCTGAGCACCGTGCGGCGCGAGCACGGCGAACTCGCGAAGGCGCACGAGTCGCTGCACCTCGCGCTGCCGGAACTGCGTGCGCTGGGCGAGCCGCACGCCGTCGCGCAGGCCGAGCACGAACTCGGTCGCGTGCTCACCGAGCAGGGCGACCTGGACGGCGCGCTGGCGGCGTGCCGTCGGACGCTGACCGCCTACCGGTCCTTCGGCGACCGGCGGGGCACGGCCATCGCGCTGCGGTCGGTCGGCATCGTGCTCCGCGCGGCCGGGCGGCTGGACGAGGCGTCCGAGCACTGCGAACAGGCCGTCGACATCCTGCGGCGGCTCGGCGACCGGCTGATGTCGGCCTACGCCGTGCAGGCGCTGGCGAAGGTCCGCATCAGGCAGGGCCGCGGCGACGCCGTGCGCAGCGACCTGCTGGAGTGCCTGGCCACGTGCAACGACATGCAGGACGGCTTCGGCCAGGCGCTGCTGCTGCGGACGCTGGGCGAGCTGGAGCAGGCGGTGGGCCGCCCGGAGGTGGCCCACCGCTACCTGGAGCGCTCGCTGCAGTGGTGGGACGCGCTGGGCCTGCCGGTGTGGCGGGCTCGCACGCTGCGCGACCTGGCGTCCGTGCTGGTCGCGCTCGGCGACCAGCACGAAGCCGACCGGGTCTGGGCCGAAGCGCTGGCGATCTTCGAGCGGCACGGCAGCCGGGAAGCGCGGGAACCACGCCCGCAGAGCGTCCTCAACCCCGCGTGACGGTCTTGTCGACCCGCAGCGCGGAGAACCGGTCCGGCCCGGTGAGCAGCGCCGGGTCCTCGTCGGGCAGCAGTTCGGTCGAGTTGACCGCGGTTCCGCCCGCCTCCAGCGCTTCCACCGAGGTCGCCAGCCCCACGACGATGACCGAGTCGCCGGGACCGGTCAGCATCATGGTCCCGACGTGGCCGGGCACGCGCAGCAGCGCGGGCTTGATGCGCTCCTCGAAGGCCCGCGTCGCCGCGGCCTTCCGCGCTTCGCTCAGCGGGCCGTCGAAGTGGACCAGCGTCACCGCGCCGGGCTCCTCCGCGCCCGCCGGGCCGGACCAGTGGTCCTGGACGGTGTAGTCGCCGTCGTCGTCGTGCAGTGACAGCACGACCTGCCTGCCGGTGCCGATCTCGGTCATCAGGTACGCGACGGCGGCGTCGGTCGGGATCTGGTCGGTGTGCTCGATCTTGGCGAACATCCGGTCACCTCCGGGTCTGTGGCTGTTGCCCGGAATGCTCGTCCACGAGGTGCGGGCGGCACCTCAGTACGACCACGTAGATCAGCCACGCAACCCGGTCCGGGCCGCCCAGCCCGCCACCTGCGTGCGGTTGGCCAGTCCGAGCTTGGCCAGCAGGTTGCGCACGTGCGTCTCGACGGTCCGCTCGGACAGCACCAGCCGGTCGGCGATGGCCCGGTTCGACAGGCCTTCGCCGACCAGCCCGGCGATCTCGCGTTCACGGGCGGTCAGCGCCGCCACCCCGCCGCGTACACCCGTCAACTCCTCGACCAGCGCCGTCGCCGCGGCCGTCGTCGGCGCCATGCCCAGCTGCCTGCTCAGGTGCAGGCAGTCGTCCAGGTGCTCGACGGCCCGCGCGGCGGGCGCCGACGCGGCGACCAGGGCCCTGGCCGTGGCGAGGTGCGTGACGGCGAGCGAGGGCAGTGAGCCGATCCGCCGCTCCATCGCCGTCGCGTCCCGCAGGTGCGCCAGCGCGGTGTCGTGCCTGCCGAGCGCCGAGGCGAACTCCCCGAGCGCCCGGCTGATCGACCCGGAGATGCCCGTGAGCGTGTTCGCGTAGTAGGAGCGGTGGGGAGCGGCGAGGTCGTAGGCGACCGCGACCGTTTCGAGGTCGCCGAACTCGGCGGCGAGCTTGCCCGTGAGCAGCACGACGCCCAGCCACTTCCCGTCGACGGGCAGGTCGGCGATCAGCGGCGCGAGCTGCCGCAGCCGCAGCAGCGCCCGGTCCCGGTGCCCGCTGACCAGCAGGTGCTCGCCGTGCACGGCCATGATGATCGGCACGCCCTCGCCCGCGAGGAACTCGGGTGGGTCCAGTTCGGACAGTTGCCCGGTCCAGCGGGTGAGCTGCCAGCGGAACCCGTGGTAGAACGCCTTCGCGGACACGTCCTCGGTGCGGGCGGCCACTTCGCCGAACGCGTGCGACAGCCGGTCGGCCTCGGCGAACCGGCCCGTCAGCAGCGCTCTGGCGGCCTGCGCGCGCAACAGGTGCCACCGGGCGAGCGGCCAGCCGAGCCGGTCGACCAGCGCCTCCAACTCGATCAGCTGGGTGTCGACCTCGGCGGTCGAGCCGAGCCGCAGCGCTGCGTCGATCCGCCACAAGTGACCCCACAGCGCGGCTTCCGGCGGGCCGAGCGCGATCATCCGGGCGCCCAGCCGCAACTGCTCGGTGATGTCCGCGGGCCTGCCCATGAGCACTTGGCGGGAGCTCATCGCGCGGTGCAGCGCCTCGGTGTCACCGGACCGCTCGGCCATCGCCAGCGCGCGGACGCTCAGCGCCTCGGCGCGGCCGAAGTCGGCCAGGTCGACCAGCACGGCGGCGTGCTGCGCCAGCACCAGCGCGTGCCGCGCGCTGTCCTCGTCGCCGAGCACAGCCCGTGCCCGCGCGCACAGCCGTGCGACGGCCGGGCTCGGCGGACCCTGCACTCCCCGCACGACGATCGCCGCGCGGATCAGCGCGTCGTGGTCACCGGTCCGCTCGGCCAGGTCCGCCGCGGCCTGGCAGTGCTCGACGGCCTCGGTCACCAGCGCCGCCCGCTGCAACGCCTCGGCCGTCGCCAGCAGGCACCTGGTCCGCTCGCCGTCGTCGTCGAGCAGGGGGAGCACGCGCTT
>JBDSAJ010000643.1:0-23204 GCA_039922235.1 Umezawaea sp. | reverse complement strand
GACCGGCGTCGACCTCAAGGTGCTCACCGGCGAGGACGAGGCCCGCTACACGTTCCTGGCGGTCCGCCGCTGGTACGGCTGGTCGGCGGGCAGGCTGCTGTGCCTGGACATCGGTGGCGGCTCGCTGGAGCTGGCCGTGGGCATGGACGAGAACCCCGAGGAGGCCTTCTCCGTGCCGCTGGGCGCGGGCAGGCTCACCAGGACGAGGTTCCGCAAGGACCCGCCGAGCCGGTCCGAGATCCGCGATACCACCGAATGGCTCGACGAACAACTGGCCTCGGTCGCGAAGAAGCTGCGCCGTTCGGGTACACCTGATCGTGTGGTCGCGACGTCGAAGACCTTCCGCACGCTCGCCCGCCTGACGGGCGCGGCGCCGTCCTCGGCCGGGCCGAGGGCCCAGCGCGTACTCACCGACGCGGGCCTGCGGCAGCTGATCGCCTTCATCTCGCGGATGTCCGCGGGCGACCTCGCCGGACTGGAGGGCGTGAGCTCCAGCCGGGCGCACCAACTGGTCGCGGGAGCGCTCGTGGCCGACGCCACGATGCGAGCGCTGTCACTCACGCAGCTGGAGATTTGCCCCTGGGCACTGCGTGAAGGTGTCATTCTCAGGAGGTTGGACCACACTAACGGCTCGGAACAGACCGCGCCGACGGCTCCAACCAGTCAGCCGGGTGACACTGGACGTTCAGGCCAGCACGGAGCACGGTGGAGTTGATGAGTCGAGAGAGCGAGTCCGAGCAGACCCAGCGGACGGTCGCTGAGCTGCTGGCCCAGTACGGTGCGAGCGCGGGTGACGCCCCGCCGCGTCGCCGACGTCGGCGTGCGGAGGACCCGACCGACACCGCTCCGCAGGCGATCATCGAGCGGATCAACTCCGACAGCGGCGAGATGAAGGTGATCGACCCCCAGGTCGAGCCGCCCACCACCCGTGCGGGTCGCCGCGCCAAGCCCGACCTGGACCCCGACCGCACCCAGTACGCGGCACCGGTCCAGCCCGCGCCGCCGCAGCCCGCACAGCCGCAGCCACAGCCCGTTCCGCCCAAGGCCGGTCCGCCGCCGAGGGTGGAGCCCCCGAAGGCCGGTCCGCCGCCGCGCGTGGAACCGCCGCGCGTCGAGCCGCCGCGAGCGGCCCCCGTGCGCCCGGAGCCGCCGAGGACCGACCAGCCGCGCCCCGAGCCGAGGCGTCCCGAGCCGCGCAGACCGGCCGTGCCCCCGGTCGACCCGGCGGAGGAGACCCGGCAGGTCCCGCCGTTCGTCGACGAGTACTCGCTGTCGTCGCTGCCGAAGCCCGAGACGCCGCGGCCGAACCTGCCCACCGAGCAGACGTCGCGCGCGAACCTGCCGAAGCCGGACCAGTCCTCGCGGGCGAACCTGCCCAAACCCGAGCAGTCGTCCCGCGCGAACCTCCCCAAGCCGGGCATCCCCCCGGCCCGCCCGCCGCTGGCGCCACCACCGCCACCGCCGGTCCGCGAGGCGATGACCGAGGTCATCCCGCGAGTCGTCGACGGGCCGGGCCCGGACGACACCCAGATCACCCAGTCCGTCCAGCCGCCCACGCCGTCGAAGCTGCCCGAACCGCTGCCGGACGTCCGTCCGGAGGAGTGGTTCGGTGACGACGACGAGGAGTTCTCCGAGCAGGAGAACACCGCGGCCCACCCCGGCCCGTACGTGGACGAGTACTCGGACAACTACTCCGTCGACGGCTTCGACGCCGAGGGACCGGCCGGTCTGGCCGACCTCGACGACGTCGACGTCGAGGAGCTGGAGGAAGTCGAGCGCTCCCCGGTCAAGGAGTGGCTGGTCATGATCGGCCAGCTCGCGGTCGGCGTGCTCGGCGGCGCCGCGCTCTGGCTCGGCTTCAACTTCCTGTGGCGCGCGATCCCCGCGGCCGCGCTGGTGCTGGCGTTGGGCGTGACCGTCGGCCTGGTGCTGCTGGTCCGCAAGATCCGCAAGGCCGACGACCTCCAGACCACCCTCCTCGCCGTGCTCGTCGGGCTGATCGTGACGGTTTCACCAGCGGCGATGCTGCTGGTGAAGTCTTGACCATCCCGGTCGGGCTCTCCACGGCGTCGGTCTGGCCGCAGCCGGCGGGCGCCGCGTTCGAACTCGCCGCCGAACTGGGCTATGACGGTGTCGAGGTGATGGTCTGGGCCGACCCGACCAGCCAGGACGTCCGGGCGCTCGAACGGCTGAGCGCGCGGACGGGCGTGCCCGTGCTCGCCGTGCACGCGCCGTGCCTGCTGATCACCCAGCGGGTCTGGTCGCCGGACCCGGTCGAACGGCTGCGCCGCAGCGTCGAGGCCGCGGGCGACCTCGGTGCGCGGACCGTCGTGGTGCACCCGCCGTTCCGCTGGCAGCGGCGCTACGCCGACGGGTTCGCCGACCTCGTGGAAGGCCTGGAGGACTCCAGCGGCGTCGACATCGCCGTCGAGAACATGTTCCCGGTCCGCCGGGCCCTGGGCCGTGGCCGATCGGTGCAGGTGACGGCGTTCGCCCCCTCCATCGACCCCACCGACGTCGGCCACCGGCACTACACGCTCGACCTGTCGCACACCGCGGCCGCGGGCGTGGACGCCGTGGAGCTGGCCAAGCGGATGGGCGACGGCCTCACCCACATCCACCTCGCCGACGGCAGCGGCGCGGCCAAGGACGAGCACATGGTGCCCGGCCGCGGCACCCAGCCGTGCGCTGTCGTGTGCGAAGGCCTCGCCCGCTCCGGCTTCGCGGGCCAGGTCGTGCTGGAGATCAACACCAGGCGGGCGCGCGGTGCGGCCGAACGCTCCCGGATGCTCGCCGAGTCGCTGCTGTTCGCCCGTCTGCACCTGGACTGGCAAGCCGCGCGCTGAACGCCGTTCACCACGTAAGGTCAGCCCGGTGAACCCGTTGCGCTCCTTGATCCTCGCGGCGGCGGGCAACGACGCCGTTCGCGGACTCGTGGCGTCGGCCCCTGTCAGCCGCGATGTCGTGCGCCGGTTCGTCGCGGGCGAGTCGACCGCCGAGGCAGTCGAGGTCACCCGGTCACTGGCCGCCGACGACCTCACCGTCACGCTCGACTACCTGGGCGAGAACACCACCACCCGCACGCAGGCCGAACGCACCGTGCGCAGCTACCTTGAGCTGCTCGACCACCTGCACGCCACCGGCCTCGCGGCGCGGGCCGAGGTCAGCGTCAAGCTGTCCGCCGTCGGCCTGTCGCTCGGCGAGAACCTGGCGCTCACCAACGCGTCCCGCATCTGCGCCGCCGCCGAGCAGTGCGGCACCACGGTCACGCTCGACATGGAAGACCACACCACCACCGACTCCACGCTGCGCGTGCTCGCCGAACTGCGCCGCAGCTGGCCGTGGGTGGGCGCCGTCCTGCAGGCCTACCTGCGCCGCACGCTGGACGACTGCCGTGAGCTCGCAGGCACCCGTGTCCGCCTCTGCAAGGGCGCCTACGCCGAAGGTGACGACGTCGCCTACGCCGACCCGCACGAGGTCGACCTCAACTACGTCCGCTGCGCCAACGAACTCCTCGCGGGCGACGGCTTCCCGATGTTCGCCACCCACGACCCGAGACTGCTCGACATCATCGGCGAACGGGCGCGTTGGCACGACCGGAAGCCCGGTAGTTTCGAATACCAGATGCTGTACGGGATCCGTCCCGCGGAGCAGCGACGGCTAGCTTCGGAGGGGAACGTGGTGCGCGTGTACGTGCCGTACGGCGAGCAGTGGTACGGGTACCTGATGCGAAGGCTGGCCGAGCGCCCGGCCAACGTCACCTTCTTCCTGCGGTCGCTGGTGAGCCGCTCATGACAATTCGTACGAGGAGCTCGGTGCCCACCTTCACGGCCGCCAGTGCAGTGCGTTCACTCGGAGACGGCACCTACACGGCAAGCCTGCCCGCGGAGTGGACCATCGGTCCGAAACCGCACGGCGGCTTCCTGCTGGTCCTAGCCGCCCGAGCCGCGACCAGGACCGCGACCGACGCCGTGCCCGGCACGGAGGGCCTGGCGCCCCTCGCGGTCAGCGCGCAGTTCCTGCGGGCCCCCGAGGTCGGCCCCGTGCTGCTGCGGACCGAGATCCGCAAGTCCGGGCGCACCGCGACGGTCGTCTCGACGACGATCGAGCAGCGCGGCCGGAGCTGCGTCGAGTCCGTGGTGACCGTCGGCCGCATCCCCGACGCCGCCCCGGACTACACCGACCTGCCCGACGTGCCCGCCGAACCACCTGCCGACGCGGTCGACCTCAGCACGATGGAGTCCGGTGGCGTGTACAAGCTCGGAGCCGTGTGCGACGTGCGGTTGGACCAGCAGGGCGCCGGCTTCCTGACCGGCCGCACCGGCGACCCGCTCGTGCTGCGCCTGTGGGTCCGCCCGAAGGGCGAGCGACCGGACGCGTACTTCGCACTCGTCGCCAGCGACATCTCCATGCCGGTCACGTTCAACCTCGGCCGCTTCGGGTGGTCGCCGACCGTGCAGTTGACGGCGCTGATGCGCGCGAACCCCTCGCCAGGGTGGCTGCGGGTGCAGGTGTCGTGCAGCGCGGTGCACGGGCAGTGGTTCGACGAGGACGCTGTGGTGCTCGACGCGGCCGGGCGGCTCGTGTGCCAGTCACGGCAGCTGGCGCTGACGCCCGCGGGGTGAGGTCGACCGACTTCCAGGGGTCCTCCGACCAGGGGGACCCCTGATTTCCACGGTACCGGAGCGGTCCGACAGTTGATCTTGCCGTGAGCCGACAAGGTCAACTAAGGCGGATCCCGGCCCCGGAATCCGCTGGCACCCGCATGGCACCCTTGTGCCCATGACGACGATCGCCGTGCTGGGCGCTGGCAAGATCGGGGAAGCCCTGCTGTCCGGGCTCCTCCACGGGGGCCGCGATGCCCATGAGCTGCTGTTCACCGAGAAGCACCCGCAGCGTGCCGAGGAGTTGGCCAAGCAGTACGGGACGGACGCGGTCGACGTGGCCCAGGCGGCGGCGCGGGCCGATGTGCTGGTGGTCGCGGTCAAGCCGCAGGACATCGAGCCGCTGCTGGACGAGCTGGCGCCGGTGATCCGGCCCGGAGCACTGGTCGTGTCGCTCTGCGCGGGCCTTCCGACGGCCCTGTACGAACGCAGGCTGCCCGAGGGGACCGCGGTGGTGCGGGTCATGCCCAACACGCCGATGCTCGTCGGTGAGGCGATGAGCGCGATCTCCGCGGGTGCGCACGCCGGGCCCGAGCACCTCGACCTGGTCGAGGAGCTGCTGTCCACGGTGGGCAAGGTGGCGCGGGTGCCGGAGTCGCAGCAGGACGCGGTGACCGCGCTGTCGGGGTCCGGGCCCGCGTACTTCTTCTACCTCGTCGAGGCGATGATCGACGCGGGCATCCTGCTGGGGATCCCGCGCGACCTGGCCGGGCAGCTGATCATCCAGTCGGCGGTCGGGGCGGCGGCGATGCTGGCGCAGGGGGACCAGCACCCGGTGATCCTGCGCGAGGCGGTGACGTCGCCGGCGGGCACGACGATCATGGCGATCCGCGAGCTGGAGAAGCACGGGGTGCGGGCGGCCTTCCTGGCCGCCATCGAGGCCGCGCGCGACCGTTCGGCGGAACTGGGTCAGGCCCACCAGGACGGGTGAGTGCAGATCGGCGGCTTTGTACGTCGCAGTAGCCCCACCTGTCCCGCTACTCTCGGGAGCAGCACGTGCGTGTCGAACCGTCGGTGGGGAAGCTGACGGCACGACACGTGTCGAAGGACGCGGTGATAACCATGCCTGCGAAGGAGAACGATCGATCGAGCCTCGTTCAGGTCCAGTTCCTGACCGTGGCGGAAGTGGCCTCCATGATGCGCGTCTCGAAGATGACGGTGTACCGGTTGGTGCACTCGGGAGAGCTGCCCGCGGTCCGCGTGGGCAAGTCGTTCCGGGTGCCCGAGAAAGCGGTGCACGCGTACCTCCAGAACGCGTATTTCGACGCCGGGTGACCTCCCGGTCAAGACCGGTGTGCGGCGCGGGGTAAACTGGGCAGCCGTTCGTGCCTGGTGTCGGCGCGCCTGCTTGACGGGCGCACGTCCGTAGGTTGCACCGGAGCATGGAGAACCACCAACGTCTAGTAGCTAAGGAACCCGCATGGGCTCGGTCATCAAGAAGCGCCGCAAGCGCATGTCGAAGAAGAAGCACCGCAAGTTGCTTCGCAAGACTCGCGTTCAGCGTCGCAAGCGCGGCAAGTAGCCCACGCGCGGGTTCTTCATCAGCGCTCGACTGCCGCCGATCCCGGTCTCCGGGGTCGGCGGCAGTCTTGTTTCCCACTGGATGGGAGTTCGTCCTGCCTCGGCGAGATGGGCTCGGTCCGTTCGGGTGATTAGCCGGTAAAGCCTGCGTGACCTGCGTCAAGAGAACGTTCACAGGCGCTGCGGTTACCCCGATTGCTTGTAGCCTTGACCAGTTCCAGCACCTGGACATGGAGTCGCATGGCGCCCAAGGTCGTTCTCGTCACCGGAGTGAGCCGCTTCCTCGGCGGCAACCTCGCCGCGCGGTTCGCCGCCAACCCCGACATCGAGCGCGTGCTCGGTGTCGACACCGAGCCGCCACCCCGTGACCTGCTGCGTCGCATGGGGCGCGCCGAGTTCGTGCGCGCCGACATCCGCAACCCGCTGATCGCCAAGGTGATCGCCACGGCGGGTGTCGACACGGTCGTCCACGCGTCGGTCACCGCCAACCCGGCGGGCCCGACCGGGCGGACGGTCATGAAGGAAATGAACGTCATCGGCACGATGCAGCTGCTGGCCGCGTGCCAGAAGTCGCCGCACCTGCGCAAGCTGGTCGTGAAGTCGACCAGTGCCGTCTACGGCTCCAGCCCCCGCGACCCCGCCGTGTTCACCGAGGACATGGGCCCCAAGGACCTGCCGTCCAGCGGCTACGCCAAGGACGCCGTCGAGGTCGAGGGCTACGTCAGGGGCTTCTCCCGCCGCCGCCCGGACGTGGACGTGACCACGCTCCGGTTCACCAACTTCATCGGTCCGCGCATCGACACCGTGCTCACCCGGTACTTCGCCCTGCCGGTGGTGCCGACCGTGCTCGGTTACGACGCGCGCGTCCAGCTGCTGCACTCCGAGGACGCACTGGCGATCCTGGAGCGCGCCACCATGCACGACCTCCCCGGCGTCTTCAACGCGGGCGGTGAAGGCGTGCTGCTCCTCTCGCAGGCGATCCGCCGCGCGGGCAGGATCGCCCTGCCCGTGCCGAGCGGCGCCGTGCCGAGCGTCGGGCGGTTCTTCCGCAGCGCCCGGCTGGTCGACTTCTCACCCGACCAGATGAGGTTCCTCAACTGGGGTCGGGTGGTCGACTCAGGCCTGCTCAAGCGCGAGTTCGGCTTCTCCCCGCGCTGGACGACGAGGCAGGCGTTCGACGACTACGTGAGCGGCCGCGGACTGCGCCCGCTCATCGCCCCGGAGCGGGTGGAGGCGATCGAGCGCGGACTCCTCGATGCCGCCGCCAAGCTCCGCTAGTTCCACTGAGTGAGGAGATGGACCCCGTGGCAGGAGCACGCGTGATCCCATTGCACGGTGCTGACCGCAGCCCGCAGTCGCTGACCAAGCCCCGCAGGCCGAGGCCGGTCCCGCACCAGCAGGTCGCGGAGGAACCGCCACTGGCGGTGGCCCCGGAACCAGCGCCTGCGAAGCCCGCCGAGTGGGAAGAACGCCTGAGCGGCCTGCTCGACTTCGTCCGCAGGCGCATCGCGGGCGACTACGAGGTGGACGAGTTCGGCTTCGACGCGGACCTCACCGACAACATCATCATGCCCCCGCTGAAGCCGCTGTACGAGAAGTGGTTCCGCGTGGAGACCAGCGGGATGCACAACATCCCGGCCGAGGGCGGCGCGCTGCTGGTGGCCAACCACTCCGGCACGCTGCCGCTGGACGCCACCATGACCGCGTTCGCGCTGGCGTCGGAGCACCCGGCCAAGCGCCACCTCAGGATGCTGGGCGCAGACCTGGTCTTCAAGACACCGCTGCTCGGAGCACTGGCCCGCAAGTCGGGCCAAACGCTGGCCTGCAACCCGGACGCGGAACGCCTGCTGCGCTCCGGTGAGGTGGTCGGCGTCTGGCCGGAGGGCTTCAAGGGCATCGGCAAGCCCTTCAAGGACCGCTACAAGTTGCAGCGGTTCGGCAGGGGCGGCTTCGTCTCGGCTGCGCTCAACACCGGCGCGCCCATCATCCCGGTCTCGATCGTCGGTGCGGAAGAGATCTACCCGATGATCGGCGACATCAAGGCGCTGGCCAGGCTGTTCGGCTTCCCGTACTTCCCGGTCACGCCCCTGTTCCCGCTGCTGGGCCCGCTGGGCGCGATCCCGCTGCCGTCGAAGTGGTACATCGAGTTCGGCGAGCCGATCCGAACTGACGGCTTCGGCGAGAACGCGGCGGACGACCCCATGCTGGTCTTCAACCTGACCGACCAGGTGAGGGAGACGATCCAGCAGACCCTTTACCGCCTGCTGACCCAGCGGAGGAACGTCTTCCTGGGGTAGGCGACCAGGGCCGACCCGTCACCGCCGGGCGTTGAGCCTGGAGGCCTGGCGGGTCAGGTGGGCGCGCTCGGCGAGGTTGGGTGCCTTGTGGGCCGCCTCGGCGTACAGCCGTGCCGCCGTCGCCAGGTCGCCGTCACGCTCGTGGAGGTACGCCGCCACCGCCGTGTGGCGGGGCAGCGCCTCGTCCACCACCGCCAACGCCGCCAGCCCGGCACGCGGTCCGTCGGCCTCGCCGACCGCCACCGCCCGGTTGAGCCGCACGACCGGGCTGTCGGTCAGCAGGGCCAGCTCGTCGTACCACCCGACGATCTGCACCCAGTCGGTCTCCTCGGCGGTGGGTGCGTCGGCGTGCAGCGCCGCGATCGCGGCCTGGGCCTGGAACTCGCCCAGCCGGTCGCGGGCGAGGGCAGCCTGCAGGATCTCGACGCCCTCCGCGATCGCACTGGTGTCCCACTTCCCGCGGTCCTGCTCGGCGAGTGGCACCAGGCTGCCGTCCGGTGTGATCCGGCCTGCCCGCCGGGCGTGGTGCAGCAGCATCAGCGCGAGCAGGCCCACCACCTCCGGGTGGTCGATCGCGCCCGCGAGCTGCCGGGTGAGCCGGATGGCCTCGGCCGCGAGGTCGACGTCACCGGAGTAGCCCTCGTTGAACACCAGGTACAGGACCCGCAGCACGGTGGCCACGTCACCGGGCTGGTCGAACCGCACACCGGCGACCGTGCGCTTGGCCCGGCTGATCCGCTGCGCCATGGTCGCTTCCGGCACCAGGTACGCCCGAGCGATCTGCCGGGTCGTCAGCCCCCCGACCGCGCGCAACGTGAGCGCGACCGCCGACGACGGGGTCAGCGACGGGTGGGCGCACAGGAAGTAGAGCTGCAGCGTGTCGTCCACCGAGGTCGCGGCCCCCGGCTCGGGCTCGTCGTCCACGAGGTCCTCGCGCCGCCGACGGGCGACGTCCGCACGGGTCGCGTCGAGGAACCGGCGCCAGGCCACGGTGACCAGCCAGCCCTTCGGGTCCCGCGGCGGGTCGGCCTGCCAGGCGCGGACCGCCTCGACCAGCGCGTCCTGCACGGCGTCCTCGGCCGCCGCGAAGTCGGCTCCGCGGCGGACGAGGATCCCGAGCACGCTCGGCGTGAGGCTCCGGACCAGTGCTTCGTCCATCGGCGAGGTCACTCCGTGATGACGGGCGGCTCGCTGTAGAACGGGCGCAGCTCGAGCCACTCGTGGATCGGCTTCCCGCCCGCTCCAGGAGCGGCCGACAGCTCCCCGGCCAGTTCGACGGCGCGCTCGTAGCTGTCGACGTCGATCACCATCCAGCCCGCGATGAGGTCCTTGGTCTCGGCGAACGGGCCGTCGGTGACCGGCGGGCGCCCTTCACCGTCGTACCGGACGAACGTCCCCTCCGGGGCGAGCGCCTGGCCGTCGACGAACTCGCCGGTCTCCTCCAGCCGGGCCGCGAAGTCGCGCATGTACTGCACGTGCGCGGTGATCTCGTCCGGCGTCCACTGGTCCATGGGCACGTCGTTGGCCGGGGCCGGAGCGCCGCGGTAGTGCTTGAGCAACAGGTACTTGGCCATCGTGGTTCTCCTTGGTGCCGACGCGACCCGTTGTGGTCACGTTCACCGCGGGGACGGAGCCGGACGGGGGTTCTCGACACCGCCGCTCGAACTTTCGCAAAATTCTTGGACGAGCCGATCCCTCAGACGTTCCGCCGCCGGTAGGCCATCCCCGCCGCCATGACCCCGGCCACGACTCCCGCCCCCAACACCGAGGGCACCCCGATCTTCGCCGCCTTCCGCCCGGTCCGGAAGTCCTGGACCTCCCACCCCCGGCGCCGAGCGGTCTCGCGCAGCCCGGAGTCCGGGTTGACGGCCACGGCGGTGCCCACGACGGACAGCATGGGCACGTCGTTGGCCGAGTCCGAGTAGGCGGTGCACCGCCGCAGGTTCAGCCCTTCCTTGGCCGCCAGCGCCCGCACGGCCTGCGCCTTGGCCTTCCCGTGCAGCAGGTCGCCCACCAGCCGACCGGTGTAGATGGAGTTCTCGCTCTCGGCCACGGTCCCCAGCGCCCCGGTCAGCCCCAGCCGCCGCGCGATGATCTGGGCGAGTTCCACCGGGGTGGCCGTGACCAGCCAGACCCGCTGCCCGGCATCCAGGTGCTTCTGGGCCAGCGCCTGGGTGCCCGTCCAGATCCGGTCCACCATCAGCTCGTCGTAGATCTCCTCACCGAGCGAGATCAGTTCCGCCACGCTCCGACCGGCCACGAACGACAGCGCCTGTTCCCGCATCGCCTTCACGCTCTGCGGGTCCTCGCGCCCGCCGACGCGGAACTTCAGCTGCTGCCAGATGAACCCGGCGAGGTCCGAGGTGTTGAAGTAGTCCCGAGCGGCCAGTCCACGCGCGAAGTGGAACATCGACGCACCCATCATCATGGTGTTGTCGACGTCGAAGAACGCGGCCGCGGTCAGGTCGGTCGCCCGCTCGCCCGGATCGTCCATGGGCAGCGCACCGGCGAGTGCGGCCTCGGCAGAGGCCTCCCCAGCCAGCGCGGCCGCGCGCTCACGGTCCGCCGAGCTCTCTACACGCCTCCACGACACAGCCAGCGCCTCCTGGTCAACCTGCGAGCTCTGGCATCAGGGTAGCGATCAGGATCCGAAAGTAATGCCAGGCAGACCGGGGAGTGGCAAAGGCAACGGAATGGTGATCGTCGGCAAGCCGCCGGCCGGTGCCGTCGGCAGCACGGACGTGAGGGGCGGCAGCAGCCCCGGCTGCGTCGTCAGCAGTGGCGGCTCCGGCGTGGAATTCCCCGGAACCGTGGTCGCCGCGGGTGGCACGGGCGCCGCCGGCACCGTGGCGGGCACGGAACTGACCAGCACGGACGGCTGGTTCGCGGCCGGCGAACCCGGCGCGGTCGGTGCTGTGCCGCACGGCGTGGACGCGGGCAGCGGGCCGACGTCGTCGAACTCCCCGGTGGTCACCGGGGAGCACCCGGTGCGCGCCCGCAGGTCCGCTGTCCGCTGCGCGATCCGCACCAACAGGTTCATCGAGGTCACCGAGCGGACCATCGCGGCTTCGGGGAGCCGCGGGCGCAGCTCGGCCAGCCGGGCGTACTGCGCCCGCGCCCAGTCGTCCAGCGTCCCCAGCACCCGCTCGTCCGAGTTGGCACCCAGGCTCGCCAGCTCCCGCGACCCGGCGGCGGCATCGGCGTCGAAGTCCGCCAACGCCGTCAGGTAGGCCCCCAGCGGCCCGTCGTCGGTGTACTTGTCCGCCAGCGTCTCCATCTCACCGAGCCGGGCGGCGGCGAACTCCAGCCGCTTCAGCGCCTTCGACTCGTCCCCGAACGTGAACCCCAGCGTCGCGGACTCCGCGGACCGCTTCATCCCGTAGAGGGCGTCGCCGGGCAACGCGTCCCGGCTCAGCAGCACGCTCATCCCGGCCAGCGACAGCACCAGGCAGAGCGCTGCCGCAGCGGCGACTGCTAACCGCCCGCGCGCACTGGACCGGCGGGGCTTGAGAATGGTGACGGCCGAGGTGGGGCGGTCGGCGTCGAGGATCCGCCTGCGCATCCGCTCGCGCGTGGCCGAGTCCGGCCCGCTGTTCGCGGCCGCGGTCCGCAGCAGTTCGACCACGGCCAGCTCGTCAGCCAGTTCGGGATCGACGTCCTCCGGGCGCGCCTCGACCGCACGGGCGAAGCGCTCGTGCTGCCTGCGACGCCCAAGTGGCGTGATACCTCTGCCCACCATCCCGCACCATCTCGACTTCACTGACCTGATCTGACCCGCACAACGAAACGCAGTGCACCGGGGTTACGCGAACTGGACCTTTGCGATGGCGATCACCGCAACCAGTTGGGCAGCAACTGGGCCAACCGCCGTACCGCGCGGTGTTGCAGGGCCTTGATCGCGCCTTCGTTGCGCCCCATCCTCGCTGCCGTCTCGGCGACCGACAAGCCCTGGATGAACCGGAGCGTGATGCACTCGCGTTGATCCTCCCCGAGCTGCCCGACGCAGCGCAGCAGTTCCGTGTTGGTCGCGTCGGTGAGGACCTCCTGCTCCGGACCGCTCGCGACCTCGCGGTTGTCGGCCAGCTCGGCGGTGGTGATCTCCAACCGGTACCGGCTGGACTTCACGTGGTCGTAGACGATGTTCCGCGCGATCGTGACGAACCACGCACCCACGTCGCGGCCCTGGTAGCTCACCGAGCCGATGCTGCGCAGCGCCCTGAGGAACGTCTCGCTGGTGACGTCCTCCGCCAGGTTGCGGTCACCGACCCGGAACAGCACGTACCGGAAGACCACGTCCACGTACCGGTCGTAGAGCACACCGAACGCGGCCGTGTCGCCTTCCTGGGCGGCACGGACCAGGTCCCACGGCGTCTGAGCCGTGTCGATGTCCGTCTCCTCGGCCGTGGTGGGCTGCCCTCCTGCACTCCGCGCGGACCGGAACGCCCGGATGGACCGGACGTTGTTCGCGCGTCCCCTGGAGATCATGGGGTAGCGGCTCCTCCACAGGTTCGCCGTGGCGCGAGCATACGTGTTGTTACTCCTTAGTAGGTAGTTTGATGGGGTCGTCGTGGTTGTGCGACGCGTGAGCCATGCCTACATGACTCGACTCACGCGTGACAGACTGCGGCGAGCGCGAAATTGGTTCATCAGGAGGTCACCTTGACCGAGTCTGCCCGCAACGTCGCCGACCTGGTCAGCGCATCAGCGCTGCGCGGGCCGCAGCACGCCGCGTTGATCGATGTGGCGAGCGGTGCGCAGTACACCTGGTCACAGGTGGACGCGGCGGTGAACGCGCAGGCCCGAGCCCTGGTCGACGCCGGTGTCTCGCCCGGTGACCGGGTCGTGGTGCGGCTCCCCACCGGCCCGGAGTTCTGCGTCGCCGTGTTCGGCGTCCTGCGGGCGGGCGGCGTCGTCGTCCCTGCGGGTCCCGGCCAGCCACTACGGGAACTCGAACGCCTGATCGCGGACAGCGGCGCACGCCTGCTGCTCGGCGACGGCGGCGGCGCGGACGTGACCGTGATGGGCCCGCCCGCGGTGCTGGTCGCCGACGAACTCGAGTTCGCCCCGATCGGCGGCGACGAGGACCTGGCCGTGCTCGGCTACACCTCAGGCACGTCCGGCGTGCCGCGCGGCGCGATGCTGACCCACCGCGCGCTGATCGCGAACGTGGCCCAGTGCGCCGCCCTCCGCCCCGCGCCGGTCACCGCGGGCGACCGCGTGCTGCTTGCACTGCCTCTTTTTCACGTTTACGGCCTCGGTCCTGGCCTGTTCCAGGTCGCGGGTGCGGGTGCTACCGCTGTGCTGTTGGAGCGCTTCGATGCCGATGCTGCGCTTACGGCTGTGCGGGAGCACCGGATCACCACGGTCGTCGGCGTGCCGCCCATGTACCAGGCGGTGCTCGCTCAGCCCGCTGAGCGGCTCGGCGACAGTTTGTCGACCGTGCGCCTGTTCACCTCTGGTGCGGCTCCGCTGTCCAAGGGAGTTCTCGACGCCATGCGCAACGCTGTCGGGTTGCCGATTTACGAGGGCTATGGCCTTACCGAGACCGGTCCGGTGCTGACCTCCACGCTTGTTGGCGGTTATCCCAAGCCTGGGTCGGTGGGTAGGCCGCTCCCTGGTGTCGAGCTGCGGCTGGTCGATACCGATGGCCGCGTGCTGGATCAGGATGAGGACGAACCCGGTACTGGGTTGGTTTCTGTCCGTGGGGCGAACTTGTTCAGCGGTTATTGGCCGGATGGTGATCACGGGCCTGGGCCTGATGGCTGGTTCCGTACCGGTGATGTCGGGTATTTGGATGCTGAAGGTGACCTGCACCTGGTGGACCGGGCCGGTGACTTGATCATCGTGAACGGGTTCAACGTGTACCCGCACGAGGTTGAGAAGGTGCTGGGCGAGTTGCAACAGGTGGCTGAGGCCGCTGCTGTTGGTGTGCCTGATGAGCGGACCGGCGAGTCGGTGAAGGCCGTTCTTGTGGTGAACGAGGGTGCTGAGCTGGATGCGGATACCGTGATTCAGCACTGCGCGGCGAGGTTGGCGAAGTTCAAGGTGCCGACTGTGGTGGAGTTCGCCAGCGAACTGCCGCACTCGGCCACCGGGAAGCTGTCTCGGGCGCGATTGAGGCTGCCGTTGTCCTGACGTTGGCTCCTGCCTGTTTGGGTGGCTCCCGCCTGTTGGGCGGGAGTGCGCGGCTGGGTTGTTGTGGTCGAGCGCGGTGACGGGGCTTGGCTCATCACCGTCGAAGCGGAACCGTTCTCCTGCCCACCGCGAAAGCGGAAGCACGCAACTTTCCCGACGCAGTTCCCCTCCGGCGCCCCGATCCGAAGCGCCTTCATGGCGGTGGGATGGTTCGAGGTCTGCCCGCAGGTTGCACGGTCTCAAGCGGGCGACTTGTACCTCCAGCCGCCTGGCGGCTCCTACTCCCAGCGCCCCGGCGGCTTCTGCTTCCAGCGTGCTGTGGCCGATGTGACTTGGGGACCCCTCATTTGACCCTTTATCGGGCTATAAGGCAGGCGTGGAAGAGCCTGCCCGATCGACAATTTTAAGGTCAATCCGCATCTGGTGAAGTGGGCGTGTCGGAAGTTCAAGCATTTGCATCGTGCTCCAGCGAAGGCCCGGAGGCGTATCGCCCAGATCGCCAGCACGTATCCGGGAATGTTCATCCACTGGCGGCATGGAGCGCTTCCGTCTGGTTCGGCAGTAGGAGCCGTGTGACGCGAGAGTGTCACGCACGGTTCTCGGAGCGGCGGCGGGTGAAACTCCCGCCGCCGACTCACCACCGCCTGAAGCAGGATCCCCGCTGGACGGTGGCGCAGCCGACTCCCGGAACGTTCGTGTGGACCAGCCCCAGCAAGCGGGTCTATGTCCGGGAACCGGTCGCGGCCTGACGCGCCGAACGCATCACTGGACCGAGCAGACGGTGAACGCCACGATGCGCCACGACCTCACTACCGCGCCCGCTGACGCTGCGGGGAATGATGGTCGACTTGACTTCGGGCAAAATCGGACACGTCTCGGGAAAGCCCTCGTCCTACCCCTGGGGTGGGTCGCCCGGTCCGGCGCTGTGGTGTGGTGGGTCGGCGGTCGTGCCTTCCGGCACGATGGTCGTCGTGACTCACCACGTGACCCTGATGACCCGTGTCGACTGCCATGCCTGCGAGCAGGCCAAAGCTGACGTGCAGCGCATCTGTTCCGAGTTGGGTGTCCCGTGGTCCGTCGAAGACGTTGACGCCGACCGGGAACTTCGCGCGGAGTACGGCGATCGGGTGCCGGTGATCCTGGTCGACGGTGAGGAGCACGGGTACTGGGCTGTCGAGGAACCCCGCCTTCGCGCGGCGCTCTCGGGCTGAGTTGCTGATTACCGTCTGCTTACGAGCGGTGGCCCGGTGGGCGAACCGGGCTGGGGTGGGCGTCGAATGTGCAGTATGGAGCCCTCCGCACAGACACCGCTGAAGCCGCCGCCTCGTCTTGCCGCGTTGGTCGCGGCGCTGATCGGTGTGGTGGCGGTGGCCGTTGCGCTCGCCGTTGGACATCTTGTTGCCGGGTTCGTTGGGCAGTCGGCGTCGCCGTTGCTCGCGGTTGGCAACACGGCGATCGATTTGACGCCGCTTGAGCTGAAGGACTTCGCGGTTCGGACGTTCGGTACCTACGACAAGATCGTGTTGCTCGGCGGTATGGCGGTGGTGTTGCTCGGGGCCGCGGTCCTGGCGGGGTTGTTGTCGCGGCGTAGTCCGCTGCCTGGATCGGTCCTGGCTGGTGCGTTGGGGCTGCTCGGGGTTGCCGCTGTGCTGGCGCGGCCGGATTCGGGGCAGTTGAGCGTGTTGGCGCCGATCGCGAGTCTGGTGGCGGGGATTGCCGTGTTCCGCTGGTTGCACCGGACCGCGTTCACCGCGCGGGACGTCGAGGCACCTGAAGGGCGGCGGACGTTCCTGATCGCGCTGGGGGCGACGGCTGTTGGGGCTGGGCTGGCGGGGGTGGCGGGGCAGTTCCTCGGCAATCGGATCGATGTCGAGGGGTCGCGGGCGGCGGTTGGGGCGATCAAGCCGACGACACCTGCGCCAGCGCTGCCGGTGGGGGCGGACTTCGCAGCTCAGGGCACGCCTACGTTCATCACGCCGAACAAGGACTTCTACCGGGTCGACACCGCGTTGAGCGTGCCTCGGCTGCGGGCCGAGGACTGGAAGTTGCGGGTTCACGGCATGGTCGACCGGGAGTTGACGCTGGACTACGAAGACCTGCGGTCTCGTGACCTGGTCGAACGGACGGTCACGATGACGTGCGTGTCCAACGAGGTCGGTGGGCCCTACGTGTCCACGGCCAACTTCACCGGGGTGCTGTTGCGGGACGTGTTGCTGGAGGCCGGGGTCAAAGCCGGTGCCGATCAGTTGTTCAGCACGAGTTCGGACGGTTGGACGGCAGGATCCCCTGTCGACGTGATCATGGAGGCCGAGCGCGGTGCGCTGCTGGCGCTGGGCATGAACGGTGAGCCGCTGCCGGTCGAGCACGGGTTCCCGGTGCGGATGGTGGTGCCCGGTCTGTACGGGTACATCTCGGCGACCAAGTGGCTCGTCGACCTCGAACTGACGACGTTCGACGCCAAGCAGTCGTACTGGATCGATCGCGGCTGGGGCAGGCTCGGGCCGATCAAGCTCATGTCCCGCATCGACGCGCCGAAGGGCCTGAGCAGGCTGACCGGTGGTGGTGGGGGCAGGACGACGGTGTCCGGTGTGGCGTGGGCGCAGCCGAAGGGTGTGGCGAAGGTCGAGGTGCGGGTCGACGGTGGCCCGTGGCAGGACGCCACGCTGGCCGCGGACGTCAACGACTCGTCCTGGCGGATGTGGAAGATCGACCTCGATCTGCCGGTCGGGGGTCACACGGTCGAGTGTCGGGCTACCGACAAAGCGGGATTCGTGCAGCCCCAAGAGCGGGTAGCGCCCATCCCGGATGGGGCGACGGGCTGGCATTCAGCCTTCTTCACGGTAGAAAAATAAACTCCATCGGGTGAAAGCCGAACCGGATCTCCTAGCGCTTCGAATGTCCCAGTGACTAGCGAAGCAGAAATCAACAAGGAGTGATCCGCGTGAGGAAGACCCAGCTCGCCGTCGTCGGTGCGATCGCCGCCGTCACCCTGTCGATCGCGGCCTGCGGCAGCAGTGACACCGCGTCCTCCGGCAGCTCGTCCACCGCCGGTGCCGCGACCACCACGTCCGCAGCGGCCACCAGCTCGGCGGCGGCGGCAGGTGCCGCCGACGGCGTCACCAAGACGACCGACGTGTTCGGCGCCGGCTGCGCGTCGGTCCCGCAGGACCCGGCCAACAAGGGCTCGCTGCAGGGCATGGTGTCCGACCCGGTCGCCACCGCTGCCAGCAACAACCCGCTGCTCACCAAGCTCGTGGCCGCCGTCGGCGCCGCAGGTCTGGTCGACACCCTGAACTCCCAGGCCGCGATCACCGTCTTCGCGCCGTACGACCCGGCGTTCGCCGAGCTGGGCGACGCCAAGTTCGCGGAGCTGGCCGCGGACCCGGCGACGCTGGGCAAGATCCTGCAGTTCCACGTCGTCGGCAAGCGCTACGACGCCAAGGGTCTCGAGGCCGCCAAAACGGTCGACTCCCTCACCGGGCAGAAGCTGACGATCGCCGGTTCCGGTGACACGATGACCGTCAACGGCGCCCCGGTGCTGTGCGGCAACATCCCCACCAAGAACGCCACCGTGTTCGTCATCGGCAAGGTGCTCACCCCGCCTGCCGCGTAATTGCCCAGCCTTCCCCGGAGTGGTGCCGTCAGGTGAAACAATTCACCTGACGGTGCTGCTCCGCTTTTCTTCCGCCCAGGCGCGAATACTTCGCGGACCGGGCTTTTTTCGTTGTTCAGCATAGCTGTGGATAGCAGTGTTTCCACTCGGAAGTGGCAGATTCATCCGACCATCGGGCCACCGGTCCTGAACTGAATCGGTAGAGGTCCTCCCAGCCGTCGCGGACGGGCGGTGAGTGTCACCCGATTCGTGAGTCGAGCCGCAGGTGACGGGCTGTGACCAGCGGCGAGCCGTCGGCGCGCGAAGATCGCCGACTTTGTGCACACCTTCACAAGCGGTACGGTGGTGGTGTCACACCGTCAGATGCCGGAGCGGTTTCGCCGCCCGATGCCGACGGGTCCGTGCGTCGACTTTCGGGTGTTGAGGAGTTCCAGCGTGGTGGCTCAGCGGGGCGAGGGTGACGAGGTCGTGACCACCACCCCGGCAAATGCCGCTGTTCCCGAGCAGGACGAGGTCGTCGTCCGCGAACGTGCCCGCGCCATCCCGGAGGCCGCCGTCGCACGCCTCGCGGTGTACCTGCGGGTGCTGTCCGGCATGGTCGACCAGGGCGTGACGACGATCTCCAGCGAGGAGCTGTCCGCCGCCGCCGGGGTCAACTCGGCGAAGCTCCGCAAGGACCTCTCCTACGTCGGCTCGTACGGCACCAGGGGCGTCGGCTACGACGTCGAGGTGCTCGTCAGCCACATCGAGCGCATCCTCGGACTGACCCGAAAGCACAGCGTCGCGGTCGTCGGGATCGGTAATCTTGGTCACGCGCTCGCCAACTACGGCGGCTTCCAGAGCCGCGGCTTCCCCGTCGCCGCGCTCTTCGACGTCGACGAGGACCTGACCGGGGTGCCCGTGGGTGGCATACCTGTCAACCACATCGACGACATCACGGCCGTCTGCGTCGAGCGCGAGGTGTCGATCGGCGTCATCGCGACACCGCCGCAGGCAGCTCAGGCAGTTTGCGACCGTTTGGTATCCGCAGGCGTCCAGTGCATCCTGAACTTCGCACCCGTCGTCCTCCAGGTCCCGGACGACGTCGAGGTGCGCAAGGTCGACCTGGCGGTCGAGATGCAGATCCTGTCGTTCCACGTGGCGCGACGGGCGGACGAGGCATCGGCCGAGCAGGCGGCGAACGACGTGATCAACGGAGTGGGCGTGGACAGGGTGGTGATTCGCCCGTGAGTGCGCGAATCGGCTCGACCGTGAGCCGAACGGCTCGCGGAGACGTGGTGACGGCATGAGTGTGCTTGTCGTCGGTCTCTCGCACCGCACCGCCCCCGTCCCAGTGCTCGAACGGGTCACCGTCGCCGAGCCGGACCTGGGCAAAGTCCTCGAGGAGCTGCTGCGCAGCCCGAGCGTCTCCGAGGCGATGCTGTTGTCGACCTGCAACCGGGTCGAGGTCTACGCCGTCGTCGAGACCTTCCACGGCGGGATGAACGACGTGGTCAACGTGCTGGCCGCCCAGGCGGGCGCCGAGCCGACCGACCTGTTCGAGCACCTCTACGTGCACTACGCCGCCGCCGCGGTCGAGCACGTGTTCCGGGTCGCGGGCGGCCTGGACTCCATGGTCGTCGGCGAGGCCCAGATCCTCGGCCAGCTGCGCTCCTCGTACAACACCGCGGACACCGCGGGCACGGTCGGCCGCACGCTGCACGAGCTGGCGCAGAACGCGCTGCGCGTCGGCAAGCGCGTGCACACCGACACCGGCATCGACCACGCGGGCGCCTCCGTCGTCTCCGAAGCCCTGTCCGACGCCGAGCGGGAGCTGGTCGGCCTCACGGGCCGCCGCGCGCTGGTCGTCGGCGCGGGCTCGATGGGCGGCCTCGCGACCGCCCACCTGCGCCGCGCGGGCATCGGCGAGGTCGTCATCGCCAACCGCACGGCCGCCAACGGCGCCCGGCTGGCACAGGCGCTGGTCGCCGAGGGCGTGCCCGCCACCTCCGTCGACCTCGTGGAGCTGCGCTCCGAGCTGGCCGACGCGGACGTGGTGTTCGCCTGCACCGGCTCGATGGACACCGTCGTGGGCGTCGACCTGCTGGCCGCCGCCCTGCTGGACCGCGACCCGAGCCGCCCGCTGGTCATCTGCGACCTCGGGCTGCCCAAGGACGTCGACCCCGCCGCCGCCGACCTGGCGGGCGTGACCGTGGTCGACCTGGAGACGCTGCAGCGCAGGCTCACCGACGCCCCCACCGGGCAGGACGCCGCGCGCGCCACCGAGATCATCGGCGAGGAGGTCCGCGCCTACCTCGCGGGCCAGCGCTCGGCCGAGGTGACCCCCACCGTCACGGCGCTGCGCAAGCGCGCCGCCGAGGTGGTTGACGCCGAACTGCTGCGGCTGGACACCCGGCTGCCCGAGCTGGACGCCGCCGTGCGCGGCGAACTCGCCAAGACCGTTCGCCGGGTCGTCGACAAGCTCCTGCACACCCCGACCGTGCGGGTGAAGGAACTGGCCTCGGCCCCCGGCGGCGCCGGGTACGCCGAGGCGCTGCGCGAGCTGTTCGGGCTCGACCCGAACGCACCTACCGCCGTCAGCCAGACCCACACCGCGCAGCAGGCCACTGAAGAGCCGCTTGCGGGGTCGAGCATGGATACAGGTGAGAAGCGGTGAACCGCATCCTCAGGATCGGCACCCGCGGGAGTGCCCTGGCACTCGCGCAGACGGGCCACGTCGCCGAAGTCCTCGAAAAAGCGGGCGCCAAGGTGGAGATCGTCGTGATCTCCACGCCGGGCGACCGCTCCTCCGCACCCATCGCGGAGATCGGCGTCGGTGTCTTCACCTCCGCGCTGCGCGACGCGCTGGCCGCGGGCGAGATCGACGTCGCCGTGCACTCGTACAAAGACCTGCCCACCGCACCCGACAGGCGTCTGGTGCTCGCCGCCGTGCCGCCCCGCGAAGACCCGCGGGACGCGCTCGTCGCCCGTGACGGCCTCACCCTCGGGGAGCTGCCGGTCGGGTCGACCGTCGGCACCGGCTCGCCGCGGCGGGCCGCCCAGCTCGAAGCACTCGGGCTGGGACTCACCATCGTCCCGCTGCGCGGCAACGTGGACACCCGCATTCGCAAGGTCACCGACGGGGAGCTCGACGCCGTCGTGCTGGCCCGTGCGGGGATCGCGCGCCTCGGCCGCTCCGCCGAGATCACCGAGACCTTGGAGCCGATCCAGATGCTCCCCGCGCCCGCCCAGGGCGCTCTAGCAGTGGAATGCCGGGTCGACTACGTCGACACCGAGCACCTTCTTCAGTCCACTTTGGACGACTCGTCCAGTAGGGCCGCGGTAACCGCGGAGCGCGCCATGTTGGCCGCGCTCGAAGCTGGTTGCAGCGCGCCGGTCGGCGCACTGGCCGATGTGGTGGAAGACCTCGACGATGATGGAGCGGTTGTTTACCGCCTCTCATTGCGCGGGGTCGCGGCGACTCCGGAGAACGACATGCTCCGAGCGTCCGCCACCGGTGACTTGACCGCAGCAGAGGAACTCGGCCGCGCGCTGGCCGCCGAGTTGCTCGACCTCGGGGCCGCGGTGCTCAGCGGCCCAGAGGCGTAGATGGGGAGTGCCCTGATGACCCGCGCACGCAAGACCCCCGGCCGAGTCGCATTCGTGGGCTCCGGCCCCGGCGACACCGGGCTGCTCACCGTCCGGGCCCACGACCTGCTCGCGAGGGCTGAACTCGTGGTCGCGGACCCCGATGTGCCAAGCGACATCGTCGCGCTGGTGCCAGAGGGCGTCGAGGTCAGGCCCGCCGTGGGCGAGCCCGCGGACGTGGCCAAGGACCTGGTCGCCGAGGCGAAGAACGGCCACACCGTCGTCCGGCTCGTCGCGGGCGACCCGCTCACGCTCGACTCGGTGGTGAAGGAGGCGCAGGCCGTCTC
The DNA here is from genome assembly GCA_039922235.1 of Umezawaea sp. GTDB lineage: Bacteria > Actinomycetota > Actinomycetes > Mycobacteriales > Pseudonocardiaceae > Umezawaea. Next base: position 1,060 of record JBDSAJ010000643.1, on the reverse strand, counting down.
CCGCACCAGCATCGCGTTCGACGTGGTGCCGGGAGTTCCCGCCGGCACCGCGGTGCCCGCTTACGCGGGTGTCGCACTCGGCGCCGTGCACACCGAGGTCGACGTCCGCGGCACGGTGGACTGGGCAGGCCTCGCGGCCGCGCCCGGCACGCTCGTGCTGCACGCCAGCGGCAGCCACCTCGCCGAGGCGGCCTCCTCGCTGGTGGAACATGGCGTCGCGCCGCAGACCCCGGTCGCGGTGACCGTCGACGGCACCGGCTTCGGCCAACGCACCATCGACACCACGCTCGCCTCGCTGGCCTCGGACGCGGGTGACCTCTCCGGTCCGCTCGTCGTCACGGTCGGCGCGGCCGTCGCGGGTCGCGCCCGGCTCTCCTGGTGGGAGTCGCGCGCCCTGTACGGCTGGCGCGTGCTGGTGCCGCGCACCAAGGAGCAGGCGGGCGCGATGAGCGACCGGCTGCACTCGCACGGCGCCATCCCGGTGGAGGTCCCGACCATCTCGGTCGAGCCGCCCCGGAGCCCCGCGCAGATGGAGCGCTCGGTCAAGGGCCTCGTCGACGGCCGCTACCAGTGGGTCGTCTTCACCTCGACCAACGCCGTCCGCGCGGTGTGGGAGAAGTTCCGCGAGTTCGGCCTGGACGCCCGTGCGTTCTCCGGCGAGAAGATCGCCTGCGTCGGCGAGAGCACGGCCGCGAAGGTGCGTTCGTTCGGGATCATCCCGGAGCTCGTGCCGTCGGGGGAGCAGTCCAGCGAAGGTCTGCTGAACGACTTCCCGCCCTACGACGACATCCTGGACCCGGTCGACCGGGTGCTGCTGCCGCGCGCCGACATCGCCACCGAGACCCTCGCCGCCGGTCTGCGCGACCGCGGCTGGGAGATCGACGACGTCACCGCGTACCGCCCGGTCCGGGCGGCCCCGCCGCCCGCCGAGACCCGCGAGGCGCTCAAGGGCGGTGGGTTCGACGCGGTGCTGTTCACCTCGTCCTCGACGGTCCGCAACCTGGTCGGCATCGCCGGGAAGCCGCACGCCAGCACGGTGATCGCCGTGATCGGGCCGGCG
>JBDSAJ010000642.1:0-5320 GCA_039922235.1 Umezawaea sp. | reverse complement strand
TCCGGCGGTGCACCGGATCCGGTGACACCACCCCCCGGATCATGCGTTCGACTGGGGGCGTAAGTCATGCCGGATCCGGCGACCAGGCGTCCCATCGCTGGGACCACGAAAACGGTAACGGGGGGGGAACTACGAGTTGATGGCGAAGCTCTCGCCGTAGACCTTCCACTTCAGCGGGGTGTTGAGGTCGAAGTTGCCCGCCTTGAGGAACACGCGCTGGGCCGTGTCGACCCGTGTCGTGTCGGAGTGCGCCTCTTCCTGCTGCATGGCCCACTTGCGGGCGTCGAGGAAGGCGTTGAGCCACGCGGTCTCGTCGCCGCCCTGGGCAGGCGGCTTCGCCTTCGTCAGCGCGCGCTTGCGGATGTTGCGGAAGCTGGTGCTGTCACTGCCATCGCCGTGCATGACGATGGCGTCGTAGTAGATGAACTGGCCGAGCGTGCGGACGCCGTCGGACTTGCCCTGGTTCACGGCCGGGTTGAAGTACACCCGGTCGCGCTCGAAGTTCTGCGAGTCCTTGAAGACCTGGTCCTTCGCCGCGGTCTTCCAGTCCTTGGTGTAGTTCGGGTCGAGGCCCGCGTGCGAGTCCGAGCCGTCCACGTTGCGCAGTGCGGGCAGGTACTTCTTGAGGATGTTGTTCGGCGAGCGCTTGGTGTACTCGGTCACGAGGTCGAGCATGTCGTGCGTGCCGGAGCAGAACCCGATGATGCCAGCCGTGTAGCCGCGGCTGTCCTCGATGTCCTCGATGTAGCTGTACTGCGCCTTCCAGTCCAGCGAGGAGTTCTCCGCGCTGGAGACCAACTTCATCGCGATTTCCTTCTTGGCCGCGTTGGTCAGGTCGACCGCCGCGGCGCCAACGCCGTCCACGGCCATCGGCTGCGCGAGCGCCGCCGTGGTGGTCCCGGTGGAGACGAGGGCGATCGACATCGTCGTGACCGCGGTGAGACGGACTGCGGCCAGGCGCAGGAGCCTGCCTGAATTGAACACGAGAACCTCCGCGAAACAGGGAACGGGACACAGCTGCGGCGGCTGGTGCCTGCGGTCTTCCGTGAGCTGCCCGGCAGGGACCGGGTGATCGCGGTCACGGTAAACCACCTTCTCGCTATTAGGCAACCTTCTTGCCTTATTCGTCTCAGGCAGGCTCTCGGACCACTCGGTACCAGCAGACCGACTGGTCAGACGACGCGGTACGCGGAGTCCGGGACGTCGGTCACGAACATGTGGCCGGGGGCGTGGGTGATCGCGAAGGGTGGCTTGGACGCCATCAGCGCGGCCTGCGGCGTCACCCCGCACGCCCAGAACACCGGGACGTCGCCGTCGACGGGCTCGACCGGGTCGCCGAAGTCCGGCGCGGCCGCGTCGGCGATGCCCAGTTCCGCCGGATCGCCCGCGTGGACCGGCGATCCGTGCACCGCGGGCATCAGCGCGCTGACGCGGGTGGCGGCGGGCACCAGGTCTTCGGGGATCCAGCGCATCGAGACGACCAGCGGGCCGTGCACCCGGCCCGCCGCGCGGCACTCGCGGTTCGTCACGAACATCGGCACGTTGCGGCCCTGGTCGACGTGCCGCAGGGGCACGCCCGCCGCGGCCAGCGCGCCCTCGAACGTGAAGCTGCAGCCGATGAGGAACGACACCAGGTCGTCGCGCCAGAACGGGGTCGCGTCCACGGGCTCGCCGGTCAGCTCGCCGTCCCGCCAGATCCGGTAGCGGGGGATGGCCGTGCGCAGGTCGGCGCCGGGCGCCAGCGGGGTGTGGTGGCTTCCCGCGTCGGTCACGTCGAGGACGGGGCAGGGCTTGGGGTTGCGCTGGGTGAACAGCAGGACGTCGTACGCCCAGTCCGCCGGGACGGCGACCAGGTTCGCCTGCGCGAACCCGGTCGCCAGTCCCGCGGTCGGCCCGGTCGCGCGGGCCCTGACCTCTTCGGGTGTCACGTCAGTTCCCGCCCAAGGGTTTCCGGCAGTCCCAGCAGGGCGACGACCGCGACGCCGTACGCGGCCGCCCCGAACACCATCGCACCACCCACGCCCATGCTCTCGGCCATGAAGCCGACGCCCGCCGGGAACAGGGCGCCCACCGCCCGGCCGAAGTTGTAGGTGAAGCCCTGGCCGGTGCCGCGCACGTCCGTCGGGTACAGCTCCGCGAGGAACGACCCGAAGCCGCTGAAGATCGCCGACGCGCAGAACCCCAGCGGGAACCCGAGGAAGAGCACGGTCGTGTTCGCGCCGGTCGGGATCTGCGTGTAGAGCACCATCAGGAGTGCCGACAGGGTCGCGAAGAGGGCGAAGGTCTTCTTGCGCCCCAAGCGGTCGGTGATGAAACCGCCGCACACGTAGCCGATGAACGCCCCCGAGATCAGGAACGCGTAGTAGCCCGTGGTGTTGATGACCGACAGCCCGCGCTCGGTCTTCAGGTACGTAGGGAGCCAGGTGGCGAGGGTGTAGTAGCCGCCCTGGACACCGGTTGCCAGCAGCGCGGCGAAGAACGTCGTCCGCCCGAGTCCGCCGGTGAAGATCGCGGTGAAGCCGCGGGTGCTCTTCTGCCGCTGCTCCACGGTTCCCGGCGCGTCCTGCACCGTGCGCCGGATGTAGAGGATCAGCACGGCGGGCAGTGCGCCGGTCCAGAACATGATGCGCCAGGCCATGTCCTGGTCCACCCAGGAGTAGACGGCGGTGTAGACCACGACCGCCAGGCCCCAGCCGACCGCCCACGCGCTCTGGATGAAGGCCACCGCCCGACCGCGGTACTCGGGCTTCGAGTACTCGGCCACGAGGATCGCGCCCGCGGCCCATTCGCCGCCGAAGCCGAGCCCTTGCAGGCCGCGGAACACCAGCAGCATCTCGTAGCTGGTCGCGAAGCCGCAGAGGACCGTGAAGACGGCGTAGGTGATGACCGTGATCAGCAGGGTCTTCACCCGGCCCACCCGGTCGGCCAGCACTCCCGCCGCCGCGCCACCGAGCGCCGAGAGGACCAGGGTCGCCGTGTTCAGCAGGCCCGCCTGGCCCTTGGTGATGCCGAAGTACGTGCTGATGAACGCCAGGCTGAGCGGGAGGACCCAGTAGTCGTAGGAGTCGAGGCCGTAGCCCCCGAAGGCGCCGACGAAGGCGCGCTTCCCCCGTGGGCCCAGCGACCGGAACCAGCCTTCAGGGGCGGCGGTCGCGGGTGTGGTCGGTGTCGTGCTCATGGGCACCTCGCAGCGGGTGGGGTGAGCGGTGGGCGGTTGTGCTGTGCCTCACACCGTAGGGGATTGTTGAACAATCCGGCAATGGGGCAATCGGTGGAAGGTTCCGGTAGCGCTGTGGGCGCGGCCGGGTGTGTCCTGGTGGGTTGGGACCACCGTCGGGTGATCCACGGCTCAACGGCGGGTGGGAGTGAGCCGTTCGGCTGTGCGGTGTCGAACGTTCCGCTAGCGTTCCGTGACTGTGAGTGAAGAGTGCAGGGGGGAACGATGATCGATCCTGAGCAGGTCCTCAGGGGGTATGAGGACGCGCTGGTCGAGGCGACGCGCAAGAGCGAGGCGATCCGGGAGGGGATGGCGAACCTCCTGGTCACTGAGCGCAGCGCGGACGGCCAGATCAGCGTCACGGTCAACGACGCGGGCAACCTCGTCGACCTGAAGCTGGGCAACGCGCTGCAGAGCAGGGACGGCGCGGCGGTCGGCCAGGAGGTGCTGCGCGTCGTGCGGGCGGCGCAGGGCCGGATCGCCACGGCGGTCCAGGAGGCGATGGCACCGCTGCTCGGCGGCGAGGACTCCGAGGCGATGCGGTTCATGGTGGACCGGTTGCGCAGCGCGGAACCCGCGCCCGAGCAGCCGTCGGCCGGGTGGGGAGCAGAGCACCGGTTCGGGTCCGCCGAGGACGAGGCGCCGCGCTACCAGCCGCCCCCACCGCCACCCCGGCGTCCCGAGCCGCGGGACGACGACTTCGGCGACGGCGGGTTCCTGCGATGACCTACCGCATCGACCCCGACGAGATGGCCGCGCACACGAAGAAGCTGGACGACGTCGGCAAGCAGGTGAGCACGGCGCTGGAGGCCGGTCACGCGGCCTCGCACCCGGAGGCCTTCGGGCTGCTGGGCATCCCGCTCATGGGCATCTGCGCCGCCGCGCAGCACCTGGCGATGTCCACGCTCCGCGAGGCGGCCGACGCCTCCGTCGACCACGTGAAGCGCGTCCACGCCTGGCGCGAGCACGTCGTGCGCAACGATGAGGCCCAGGCGGACATGTTCGACGGGGTGTACCGGGGATGAGCACACCGAGCATGGGTCCGGCCCAGACCGCCACCCAGAACCCGCTGATCCGCCGCGGCGAGGAGACCGCGGACACCGAGGGCCTCGGGCTCGCCCACGACGTCACCGAGGCCGTGAAGGGATTCGAAGAAGGCAACTGGGCGGACGGGTTGCTCAACGTGGCCGGCGCGGTGGGGGGCGTGGCGGACTTCCTCGCCGATCCGCTCGCCGGGCTCGCCAGTGCCGGGTTCGGGTGGCTGATGGAGCACGTCAGCTTCCTGTCCGAGCCGCTCGACTGGCTCACCGGCGACCAGCAGACGCTCGACGGCATGGCCCAGACGTGGTCGTCGGTGTCGAGCTACCTGGACGAGACGTCCACGACGCTCAAGGACGCCGTCAGCGGCGACACGGCCGGGTGGTCGGGCCAGGACTCCGAGGCCTACCGGGCGTTCGGCCACGACCGAGCGGCCACCTACAGCGCGGTGTCGACGGCCGCGCGCGGCATGTCGTTGCTGATCACCATGTGCAAGACCATCCTCAAGGTGGTCCGCGACATCATTCGCGACCTCATCTCCGAGGCCATCGGCAAGCTCGTCAGCATCTGCCTGCGCTGGGCCCCCGCCGCCCCGGCCTTCGGGGCGGGGGTCGCCGGAGCGGTCGCCGAATGCGTGCCGAAAGCGGTGGCGTACGCGAACAAGGCCCTCGAGTGGTGCCGCAAGCTCACGAAGGCGTTCTCCAAGGCCTCGTCGTTGTTCAAGAAGCTCGACGATGTGCTTGGCAAGGCGCAGACGGCGCTCGCCAAGCGCGGCGGCGACTTCGCCACTGGGCTGAGGGAGTCCGCCACTGGGCTGAGGGAGTTCGCCGAAGTCCGCCACGCCGGTGACTTCTCGTGGGGCGGTATGGCGAAGGACGCGTTGGGAGAGGCACGAAAGGTCGTGGTCGACGGGGTGACCGGTCTGCCGAAGGACATCGGGCCCGCGCTCGGCAAGGAATTCCTCAAGGAGGGCTCGAAAGTCGTGGACGACGTGGGGTGGAAGTCCTGGCGCGAGTTGAAGGCGAAAGAGGACGAGGAAGACGAGGAGAAGCGGAAAGAGATGGA
>JBDSAJ010000641.1:0-10952 GCA_039922235.1 Umezawaea sp. | reverse complement strand
GGTCCGGCGGTGCACCGGATCCGGTGACACCACCCCCCGGATCATGCGTTCGACTGGGGGCGTAAGTCATGCCGGATCCGGCGACCAGGCGTCCCATCGCTGGGACCACGAAAACGGTAACGGGGGGAAGGCCCTGGCCGAGATCTGGAACGCCGAGGACCGCCGCCACGCCCTGGACGCCGCCGGCGCGTTCGAGGCCGCCTACGGCGCGAAGTTCCCCAAGGCCGTCGCGAAGATCCGTAACGATCTCGAGGTGATGTTGGCGTTCTACGACTTCCCCGCCGAGCACTGGCAGCACCTGCGCACCACCAACCCCATCGAGTCCACCTTCGCCACCGTCCGACACCGCACCAAGATCACCCGCGGGCCCAGGTCCCGCGCGGCGGGGCCGGCCATGGCGTTCAAGCTGATCGAAGCCGCCCCGGACCGCTGGCGGGCAGTCAACGGCCCACACCTGGTCGCGCTCGTCCGCGCCGGTGCCCGCTTCGAACGCGGCAAGCTCGTTGAACGCACGCCCAGCCCGACGCCAACGCAGCATGATCAACGCAACCAACGCCAACAGCGGCAGGAACGGGGACACCTCAGTGGACAACGGATCGGCCGACAGCGTGGTCACTCGCTACTTCGACATGTGGAACACCGGCGACACCACGATCGCTGACCAGATCCTGCACCCCGACTGGGTCGACCACGCCCACCCCGAGGTCACCGGGCCCACCGGCCTGCAGCAGGCCATCGCGACCGTCCGCGCCGCCCGCCCGGACCTGCACTTCACCATCCACAGCATCCTCGGCGGCAACGACCTCATCGCCGCTGTGGGCAGCGTCGGCCAGCCACAGGCCACCAGCACGCCAGGGCACCTCATCTGGCTGATCCGCCTCGTCGACGGTCTCATGGCCGAGATGTGGACCTACCAGCAGAACCAACCGTCACGCTGAAGACGTCATCCACAGGTAGTGACAATCGCTCGCCCTCCGAGGTCATGACCACTGGCTTGTCCAATTTCCGCCCGATCTCGCCGAGGAACCCGCAGAGGGCGTCGACGCCAGCCCGCCCTTGCAGTTCCCGCAGATCGATGTCGAAGTCGATCTCCTCGGCCGACATGAAACGGAAGATCGCGAGCACCTCCGGAACCGGTCAGACCTTCAACACCACCGTTTCGGCCTCTGCGGTGCGAGCAAGCGCCTCAGCGGCCACGACCAGTGGCACCGTGACGTTGCCCCGGGCGAACTCCCGCCGCCAACCACGCGCTTCGACCAGATCGAGTACCGCTTGCCAGTCCTCCGCGGAGGAATCGGGAACGAACACGTCAGGGAGCGCCCCCACCAGATCGGGATCGAAGAAGCTCCTGACCGCATCCCAGCGAAGGTCCGACACGTGGCCATGCTGTCTGTTCAGCGACGTAGACGCAGCCCAATCGCGCTGGCCGATGTCATCCGCGTGGCGTGACGCCGGATGAAGTGAGCCCACGGATCCAGTTGGTTACGTCTTCGCAACACGCACCCTTCGCTGAAACCAGCAGGAGCAGCCATCAGCATGTGACATGAATACGCCTTTGGTCATGCGGTGGCATCGGGCGTGTCGGTCGAGTCCTAACAACGTTCACATATGCGTTCCCACCACGGCCATTCCTCCGGCGCGAGGGGGTTGGGCAATGTTCGCTGATGAAACTCTTCGTCGATCGGGGCGATCAAGCGGGTGAGGGCTCGCGCCGATGACCTGGACACCATCGCGAGCACTTCGTCCAGAAGCGCTCGACTCCTGCGACCACAGCACGCACACGGGTGGGCTTCCACAGCTCGTGGAGCTAAGGCGGTCCGCGACCACCCCGCGAGTGCCTCTGACACTGCGCCAGGCCAAAGTCCGAACTGTGCCCAGTTGGCCGCGGTGACGATCTCGATCTGAGCGATTTCCCCTTGCGCCACTGCGGGAAGGCCTCGAATGTGCGGCGTGCACCGCCACATCGCACGATGGCGGGCCATCCGCCTGAGCTTGTGGGGCCGCTTGCGCGGCATGCAAACCCTCTTCAGGTACGTGACCACCGACGCGGTCAGGCTATCAGGCATGGCTGCCGCGCGGTGTCCCTCGCATCTATCGCGTTGGCAACGGGTCGATGTTGCGGTCATGCTTGAGTGGTGCTGTGGCTTCGGTACTACTTTGACGAGGACGACACGCAGACGTACTACGAGGTCGGTGAGGACGGATACGCCCGACGCCAAGTCGATCTCCAAGGGACCGAGCAGCGGCCGGTCACCGCTGCGACTCTCGAAGAGGTACTGCACGCACATGACGACGGCGGATTCGATGCAGCATTGGCTTATGAGAGCACGTACGGCGTCCTCGCCGAAGGCGAACTGGACGGGTGGCGCGACGTCGATCAGGTCGTGGAGATCAGCTCGGCCGAGTTCGAGGACGCGTGGAAACCCGCACGCCGAGCTCTCGACCAGAGTCAATGATCAAGCCCTTTCCCATCTGCCAGACCGACCGCCGACAGTCCGACTCCGCACGTCCTCGCCCACCATGCACTCGGCGCGTGCAACGCAGGTCATTGACTACGTCTTCGCAACACGCGCTCTTTCCTGCGATCTGGAACACAGGTGAGAGCAGAAGGCGTGGCGCGGACACGTCGTTAACGGCATGAGCTGACGACCGGGATCGTGCGATGCTCGGTTCATGACCAGCCGAGACGGCGACCTACCCGTACTGATCATTGATGGAGCCCGCTTCTCCGACGTCGACGGCTTCGCTCGCGAATTCTCACGGCTGCTCTGCCACTACGCATGGCGAGGGAACCTGGATGCCTTCAACGACCTGCTTCGAGGAGGCTTCGGGACACCCGAAAACGGATGGATCCTGAGGTGGCTCAACTCGCAGCTGTCCCGGTCCGCGCTCGGCTACCAGGCGACAATCCGATGGCTGGAACGGAATCTCCTCACGTGCCACCCGTCGCACCGTTCGACCGTGGAATCCAGGATTGACAGGGCGCGACACGGCGAAGGCCCCACCCTGTTCGACGAGATCGTCGACATCATCCGTGACCACGGTCCCGGCGGCGACGAGTCCGAAGACGGCATCCATTTGCAGTTGCTCTGACTTCGAGACAACGCCGTCCCGCTGGTGACGACCGGCCAGGCACAGCTGGTTCAACGGGACGGGTGCTCCTCCTGATCAGTCAGTCCTACGCCGATCGGCCGTCGCCGCGGAACCTTCAGGTGACCTAAGTTGCTGGTATGGCCGGACAGGGGGATCCTCACTTACCGCGTTTGTTCACACCAGGCGTCGCCGTGCTGCTCGGCTACGTCCTGCTGGTCGGCAACCCCTGGCTGAACCGGGATCTCACCCTCGCGCTGTCCGACACCGATTCGGCCATTCGCCTCACCAGCGTGATGTTCTCCTACCCGAGTTGGCACGTGGACATCGATCGCGTCGGCCCGTTCCTGTTCTGGTTCGCGAACCTGCGGACGATGCTGTTCGTGGCGTTCGCCCTCGCGGGGCTGGTCAGGTTGTCGCGCTGGGTAAGCGAGAACGCGGGCGGCGTGGGTCTGTTCGTCACCACCGTAGGACTGACGACACTCAGCGCGGTGACCGCCGGGCTGGCCTCCGCGGCGGTTGTAACAACTCTGACGGACACGCGAGAGGTCTTTCCGTTCATCGACGTCGACCGGCCGGAAGAGTTCTTCCTGAGCCAGTTCGGCGCGTCGGCCACGTTCGGCGTGCTGTTCGGCTTGGTGCTCGGCGCCGTCGTGGCCATGCAGCGCCGGACTCCCGCGAGCACGGAGCGCCGTGTCGACGCACCGAAGTCGTTCTGGTGAAGGTGAAGGGGGACAGATGAGTCAGCCAACCGCTTTCTCCCTCGACGACACGACTCGTTACCTGTGCGTCGCGGCCAGGACCGACGAGCGCTTCGCCGAGCGGATGATCAAGACGCTGCTGAACGACGACCTGCACGCGGCGGCGCCGTCGGTCGGGTTCTCGTTGCGCCCGGTGCTGTTGCACGCGCTGGCAGGGGTCCGGCAACGCCGGGTGCGGGACTGGTGCCTGCTGGCGGCGACGGCGCTGGCGCTGGCCCTCTCTCCACTGTGGACGATCATCGCGTTGCTGGTGATCCTGCCGATCGGCGGAAGCCTGGCCCGGCGCGCCGGGGAGTCCCGCAGGCTGCGGGACATCGTGTTCGCCCTGATCGCGTTGGCGATCGTGCTGTTGCTGTCCGTGTCGATCGTGTCCGCTCTCGGCACCGCCTCGGCTCCGACGCGAAGCCGTCCGGAACCGGAACCCCCGGTCGCGGAGTGGCTGGTCGGCCTGCCGTGGCTCGCGTTGCTGATGGGCCTGGTGATGTACGCCCTGATGGTGTGGAGCGAGTGGCAGACCCGCCTGACGTTGCTGAGCGAGCTGACCCGAGCCGCGTTCCGCCCCGACGCGGCGCCGCCGCTGCCGCCCGGCCAGGCGTGGTTGTCCGATCGGCTGGCCGCGATCGACGAGGCCGAACGCGGCAACGTGACGATCTACGACGGTTTCACCCCGTTCATCGGCCACGGCCCGCTCGTGTCGACGTGGTCGTTCGCCCTGCCGTCGCTACGACGTGACGCCGACGTCGACGCCGTGGTGCCGCTCGACACCGTCGAACTGATCGCCCACGTCCGGGACCGGTTGGCCGGCATCGGTTTGGGGCCCGACGAGCTGCCTGGGCTGTTCCTCACCGAGCGGGCCTTCGTCAGCGGCAACGCGCTCACCATGCACCCGGCCCTGCTGCCCCAGCGCGATCTGGCGCCCCAGCAGCACCTGCTCGGGGAGGACCTGGCCCGGCTCGCCGTGCGCCCGCACGGCTCGGCGAGGCACTACCTCTGCGCGCAGGTCCCGTCGTGGGGCGGCGAGGTGGTCGCCAGCACGTTCCTGCACTTCTCCACGGACGGGCGGATGCTCTACCTGCAGTGCGACCGGACCGTGCTGGGTCCGTTGTGGCAGCAGTACCACGACGTGGACCGGATCAGCCCGGTGCTCACCGCGGGCGCGATCGGTCGCCTGCTGGCCAGGGCGGCCAGCGGCGTGTCCAAGGCGGTGCCGCGCGCTCTCGTCCACGTGGTGCGCGACCTCAACTTCCGCTGGAGCTGGGAACGGCACCGCACCGTGGAGAGGGCGATCGCCCAGCAGGACCTCGGCTACAACTACGGTGCCCGGTTCAGCGTCCGCGAGGAGGCCACGGATGCCAACTACCACAACTACTTCCAGAAAACCGACGCCGCCAAGCACCTCAAGCTGATCGAACGGCACGTGCTGGCCGCGCTGCTGGACTTCCTCGACGAGCGCGGCGTGGACACCACCGAGTTCCGCAACCGCCAGATGACGATCCTCAACCAGGGCATCATCCAGACCGGCGGTGTCAGCAACGTCGGCAACCAGGCCGTCGGCAGCGAAGCCACCGCGACGGTGCAGTTCCCCGCACCCGCACCCGCCGCCGGAAAGCCAGCGTGAGAGAAGGTAGTCCAGTGCCGGAAAGCTCGCCGAACTACGGCATCCAGCAGTCAGGCGGCGTGAGCAACGTCGGCAACCAGGCCGTCGGTCCGAACGCCCGCGCGATCAGCCACGGCCTGAGTTTCACCGCCGCGCCGGAGACCGGTGAGCTGATGACCGAGCTGATGACGTTGCTGGAACGCCACCGCGCGGAGCTCCCCGGCTCAACCGTCGCGGTCGCCGAGGAGTTGCAGGACGAGCTGGACTCGGCCGAGCCGGATCACGGTGTGATCGCGCGGATCCTCGTGCGGCTCAACAACCTGGTGAAGCCCGTCGCTCCGCTGGTCCAGACGGTCGGCGAGCTGACCGAGTCGGTCAACTCGGCGTTCGGCGGCTAACGCCAGAAGGGCTACCGCAGTTGGTCGCGGCGGCGGGTCAGGTAGGCGGTCTCGGCGGTGTTGCCCGCCAGGTCGATGGCCTTGTCGTACGCCGCGCGCGACTCCTGGCTGCGCCCCAGCCTGCGCAACAGGTCGGCGCGGGTCACGTGGTAGGCGTGATAGCCGGCCAACCTGTCCTCAAGCCGGTCGACGGCCGCCAACGCCACCTCCGGGCCGTCGAGCTCGGCGACCGCGATGGCCCGGTTGAGGGTGACGATCGGCGAGGGGTCGAGGCGGGCGAGCTGGTCGTAGAGGGCGAGGACCTGTGACCAGTCGGTGTCGCGGATGTCGCGGGCGGAGGTGTGCACGGCGTTGATCGCGGCGAGGATCTGGTAACGCCCCGGAGCCACCCCAGCGGCGAGGCGCTCGCGCACCAGCCGGTGGCCCTCGGCGATCAGCGTCGCGTCCCACGCCCCGCGGTCCTGCTCGTCGAGGGCGACCAGTTCACCGCTCCCCGAAACCCTGGCGGTGCGGCGGGCCTCGGTGAGGAGCATCAGCGCCAGCAGCCCGGCCACCTCACCGTCCTGCGGCAGGAGGGCGCGGATCAGGCGGGTGAGCCGGATCGCCTCGGCGGTCAGGTCGTGACGAACCGGATCGGTGTCGGGGCCGGTCGCCAGGTAGCCCTCGTTGAACACGAGGAAGAGGACGGCGAGCACGCCGGTGACGCGCGCGGGGAGGTCCTCGGCGGCCGGGATCCGATAGGGGATGCGGGCCGCCTTGATCTTGGCCTTCGCGCGGGTGATCCGCTGCCCCATGGCACTCTCGGCCACCAGGAAGGCGCGGGCGATCTCGGGCATGGTCAGCCCGCCGACCATGCGCAACGTCAGCGCCAGGCGGGATTCCATCGCCAGCGCCGGGTGGCAGCAGGTGAAGATCAGCCGGAGCCGGTCGTCGTCGATGGCGCCGAGTGGCTCGGCCGGGCCGTCGTCGTGCACCATCCGAGCCTCCTCGTGCTTGTCGTCGCGTTTGTTCTCGCGCCGGATCCGGTCGATGGCCTTGCGGTTGGCGGTGGTGGTCAGCCAGGCGCCGGGGTTGGGGGGCACGCCGTCGGCGGGCCACCGCTCGACGGCGGTCGCGAACGCCTCGGCGGCCGCCTCCTCGGCGATGTCGAGGTCCCCGAAGCGCCTGGTCAGCGTGGCGACCACCCGTGCCCACTCCTCGTGGTGCACCTGAGTGATCGCTTCCTTGACGTCACTCACTGGAAAGGTCGCACCTCGATTTTCCGATCACAGACCTTCGACGCCTCGGTGGCGAGCTTGAGCGCCACGTCCAGATCGGGGGCCTCCCACACCCAGACGCCGGCGAGGTACTCCTTCGACTCCACGAACGGCCCGTCGCTGAACACCGCCTGCTCGCCACGGTTGTCGACGACCGTGGCCGCGTTGGTGTCGGCGAGTCCGCCCGCGAAGACCCAGTAGCCCTCGGCGATCAGCCGTTCGTTGAACGCGCTGATGGCAGGCTGCCGGTCCGTGCTGCCGGGATTGCTCTTGTCATCGATCACGGAAACCAGGTATTGCATCTGAAGATCCTCTCCTGTGGCGCCGCCCCCTTGTTGGCGGCCTCACCCCTGCTACGAACAGCACCACCCCGATCCGACACAGCCTCCCGGATTTCTTTGAAGACCGGTACGTGTCAGTACCCGTCCGTCGGCGTAGGACCGGCCGCAGCAGATAGCCCCGGCCACTCCTGAGGGGTGAATCAGGTAGGGGTCAGGGGAAACCCTGATGGCAGGGTGCCCCCAACGCAGACAAGCTGGAGATGTCAAGGGGACATCCGCAGTTCGAGGGGAATCATGAGCGAATCCAAGTCCGAGTCCAACCGTGCCGCTGTCGACTCCGTGGTCGACGCCGTTCGCGGGCTGGTCAGCGAAGGCGTCAATCGTCGCGTAGTCGTGCGTGACAGCAAGGACGACGTGGTGTTGGAGGTGCCGGTGGCTCTCGGGTTGGTCGCGGTGCTGGCCGCTCCGGTGGTCACGACGATCGGTGTTGGTGTCGCTCTGGCCGGCAAGTGCGGGATCAAGCTGGAGAACCGCCAGCAGCCCGGTAGTCAGCCCGCGACGACGGTCGACACCGAGCAGGTTTAATCAGCAGCCCGCGGTCGAGGACGTCCATGCGGGCAGGGACGTAGTGGCTGGTGCCGTCGTCAGTGGTGGCGACGGCACCACGCTTGGCGCTGTGGCCGGGGACCGCTGGTGGGCTGCGGCGCAAGGTCGAAGCGAATCTCGGTACCGTTATCTGAAGTGCGAGCGAATGTGAGTTCGCTCTGTTCAAGCAGTCGTCACCTTGCGGTGACGGCGTTGGCCCGGACGGGGTCCGGGTCTTCCCGTGGCAGTACCCGCTGCCCGCACCGTGCGGGTCTGACGTGGATTTCCCTCGGGCTCGTTTCGAGTCGCCCCGCAACTCGGGGAAGACCTGCCACCGACGCTCTCGTCCACCAGGTGGGCGAGGTTGCGGGCGGCGTTGAGATCACGATCGAGCACCACCGGGCACTCCTCGCAGCGGAACACCCGTTCGGACAGGCCCAGCTTGGTTTTCACCACGCCACAACCCGAGCAGGTTTTCGAGGACGGGTACCAGCGGTCCGCGACGTGCACGGCACCGCTGGCCCAGGCAGTTTTGTACTCGATCTGGCGGCGGAATTCGCTCATGCCGACGCCGGCGATGTGCCGGGCCAGATGCCGATTCTTGAGCATTCCGGCGACGTTGAGGTTCTCGATCACGATCGTGCCGTGAGCGCGAACCAGGCGCGTCGAGAGCTGGTGCAGGCCGTCACGACGGGCGTTCGCCACGGCGGTGTGCAGGCGCGCGATGCGGGCCTGGGTGATCCTCCACCGCTGCGAGGGTTGCTGTCGGTACGGCGGTCCGGTCCGATGCGGCGTGCGGCCTGGCGTTGCAGGCGCCGCAGTTCTCGTTGCGCTACCTCAAGATGACGGGGTTGGCGATGACCTCGCCGGTCGAGAGCACCGCCAGGGACGTGATCCCGAGGTCGACACCGACCACCGAGGCCGGTCGGGTCGGCGCCGGGTCCTGTCGGTCGATCTCGACGGACAACGAGCAGAACCACCGTCCACCCTGGTGGGTGACCGTGGCCGACCGGACGCGGGCGGTGCCGCGTTCGACGTGCCGGGCCAGCTTCCGGGTCGACTCGTGCGTGCGCACCACACCGATCCGGGGCAGTCGCACATGCCGCCGATCACCATCGACCAGACCGAAACTACCGGTAGTGAACCGACACGACATCGCCTTGCGTTTCCCTTTGAACCGTGGAAACCGGTTCATCGGCCCCGTGCGGGTGCCGGCCTTCGACGCCTTCCAGTTGCCCAACGCGGTCGCGAGGTTCGCCAGACCGCTGGAGTAGGCCTCCTTCGAGTTCTCCGGCCACCACGACGCGAGGTCGTCCTTGGCCTGGTTCCACCGCTTGCGCAAGGAGAACGCCGACCACGACACCGCCGGGGTGAGCTGATCACCGAACAACCCGTAGGAGCGCTCCGCCTCCCGCTGCGCGAGATTGGCCCTCACCACCGCCAAACCCCAGTTGAACGCGAACCGCCGCGCACCACAATGCGACCGAAGAGCAACTCCACCACCACGCATAGACGCTCACGGGTGCAGGTATTCGCTCACGTCCCACCCGGCAGTTGCGTACCCCTCAGGGGGCAAAGTGTGGCGCACCAACGTCACGATGGTGAAAGTGACGCCGGTTACTGCGGAGGGCGCGACGTGATCGCTGCCTTGGCCCGTGACTCCAAGGTGTTCGTGCACACTGCTATTCGATCTTGGCGTTCCCGAGGCGTTCAGCCGTGGTCGCACGTGCTAAATCCGTGGCGACGTCAGTGGTCATCCCGCGAGAATGGCCTACGTGGACGAGGTCGAGGTTGTCGTTGCCCATGACGAGCGCGCGACCCTGCGCGTCGGCGACGTGTTCCTGAAGATCGACGCTGATCAGGCGCGCATCGACGTCGAGGTCGAGGCGATGGCCATGGCGCCGATCCCGACACCGGAGGTCCTGTGGCGCAAGCCGCCCGTGCTCGCGCTCGCTGCCCTCCGCGGGACGGCACTCGGCCGCCTCGGCGAGCCGTCGACCGCGTCGCCTGCGGCGTGGGCAGCGGCAGGTGCCGCGGTGCGGATGTTGCACGACGCGCCGCTGCCGCCATGGCCCGGCCGGAGCCTCGACGAGATCGCAGCGGAGCTCGACGACGAATGCGAGTGGCTCGTCACGAGCGGCGTCCTTCCCGCCGACCTGGTCACGCACAACCGCCGGATCGCCGAGGCCGCGCTCCGCCCGTGGACACCGGTGTTCACGCACAGCGACCTGCAGATCAACCACGTGTTCGTCGATGGCGACGAGGTCACCGGTGTGATCGACTGGTCCGAGGCCGCCCAGGGCGATGCCCTGTACGACCTCGCCACCCTGACGCTCGGGCACGAGGAACACCTCGGCGACATCGTCGCCGGGTACGGCACCGACGTCGACCTCGACGTGATCCGCGCGTGGTGGTCGCTGCGCAGCCTGCGGGGTGTCCGCTGGCTGATCGAGCACGGCTTCGACCCCTCCTCGCCAGGCTGCGAGGTCGACGTGCTGAAGTCCCGGATGTGAACCTCCGTGCAACCGGTTCACCTGAACTCCAATCGGCGGAAGCCTGGTCGTTTACGGCCAGGAGGAGCCGATCCCGGCTTGCGCGGCCCGCGCAGCGGGCCGTCAGTCGGGACGCTTCTGCTGGTCGATGTATTCCTTGATGATCGACAAGGGCGCACCACCGCACGACCCGGCGAAGTAGGAGGGCGACCAGAAGTGCTGCCCCCACAGGTATCGGCGGATGTGCGCGGAGAATTCCTGCCGCAGGCGTCGAGAGGAGACGCCTTTGAGGGTGTTGACCAGTGTGGACAGGGCCAGACTGGGCGGGTAGTGCACGAGCAGGTGCACGTGGTCGGTCTCGCCGTTGAACTCGCGCAGCTCCGCACCCAGGCCGGCGCACACGTCCCGCATGATCTCCTCGCAGCGGCGCAGGATCTGATCGGTGAACGCGCCACGCCGATACTTTGTGACGAAGACCAGGTGGACGTGAAG
>JBDSAJ010000640.1:0-5736 GCA_039922235.1 Umezawaea sp. | reverse complement strand
CCCACATCCGCGGTCCTCGCCACCCCCAGTGGTGAGGCCCTCACCAGTGAAGAGTCGTGGGAGAGCCATTAGATACGGTCAGGGTTGGTTTCCGCGGTTCAGGTAGGCGCGCCAATCACCTATGTGGGTGATGTCGACGAGGTCCGGGCTGGTTATGAAGTTGTGGCGGAGCACGGTTGCCAGGCAGGCGCTGCCGTTGGTCAGTTCGATGACGCCGATCTCCAGTTCGGGTGGTTCGGCGGGTAGGAGGTGGTCGCGCAGGATGGTCAGGGGGAGGTCGTAGACCTCGCCGACGACGCTGCCGGTGCCGGAGCCGTGCATGGCGGGGAAGCGGTCGCCCACGGAGAAGTAGCGGTACTTGGGGGCGCTGTGGGCGGTGCAAATCAGTGGTGTGCCTTGGAGTTGGTGGTGCAGTGGGCCGCCACGCATGCCGCCGCCGTTGAGGAAGATGAGCGCCATCAGGTGAGTACCGCCGTGATCGCTTCCACGCCGAAGTAGACGACGAACAGGCAGGCGATGGTGGTCATGAGCCAGCCGATCTCGCGCCACTGGCCCTTGCACACCTTGATGAGCACGTACGAGACGAGTCCGGCGCCGATGCCGTTGGTGATGGAGTAGGTGAACGGGATCAGTGCGGCGGTGAGGAATACCGGGATCGTGTAGTCCGTGTCCTGCCAAGGGATTCGTCGTACCTGCGCCATCATCAGGCCGCCGATCACGACCAGCGCGGGAGCTGCGGCCTGTGCGGGCACGACTGCCGCGAGTGGGGTGAACAGCAGGGTGGCGGTGAGCAGCGTGCCGGTGACTACGCTGGCCAAGCCGGTGCGCGCGCCTTCGCCGACGCCTGCTGCGGACTCCAGGAACACGGTGTTCGGCGATGACCCCGTGACGCCGCCCGCGATCGCGCCTGCGCCGTCCACCAGCAGGATGCGGCCCATTCCCTCAACTCTGCCGTTCTTGGTCAGCCCGGCCTCGTCCGAGACGCTGGTGATCGTGCCCATGGCGTCGAAGAAGCCGGAGAGCACCAGGGTGAACAGGAAGACCGTGGCGCTGATCGCGCCTGCCGATGCGAAGCCGCCGAACAGGTCGATTTGGCCGAAGAGCCCGAAGTCCGGTGCGGCGACGATGCTGTCCGGCACTGTCGGTTCGACCAGGCCCCAGCCCTCGACGTGGAAGATCGAGTTGACCACGATGGCGAGGAGGGTGGCGGTGCCGATGCTGATCAGGACGGCACCGGGGACGCCTCGGCTCAGCAGGACGATCATCAGCAGCAGGCCGACGGTGAAGACGACGATCGGCCAGCCGACCAGGTGGCCGTCCACGCCCATCCGCACGGGCACGGTCGAGTGGGCGGCGTCGGGGGTTCGGGTGACGAAACCGGCGCTGACCAGGCCTACGAACGCGATGTAGAGGCCGATGCCGACGGTGATGGCGATCTTCAGCGGGGCCGGGATGGCGTTGATGATCCGTTCCCGTACGCCGGAGGCGGCCATGATGACGATGCAGAAGCCTTCGAGCACGACCAGTCCGAACGCCTGTGCCCACGTCATCGTCGGGGCCATCTGGAACGCGACCACGCCGTTCACGCCCAGGCCCGCGGCCATGGCCAGCGGGGCGTTGCCGACCAGGCCCATCAGGATGGTCATCACGCCCGCTGCCAGGGCTGTTGCCGTGGTGACTTGCTCGGTCGACAGCCGTGCGCCGGTGATGTCAGCGGACGCGCCGAGGATCAGCGGGTTGAGCAATACGATGTACGACATCGCCACGAAGGTGGTGATCCCACCGCGCACCTCGCGGCCGAAGGTGCTCCCGCGTTCGCTGACGCGGAAGAACCGGTCGAGGGGTGTTCGTGCGGGGATGTCATTCCTCAGCTGGGTCATGACGTCCTTTCCCATGCCGGTGGGCGCGTCCGGCGGGGCCCGTGCTTGCCGGCCTCGGTCCCGTCGGACGCGTTTCTCCGTTGGCGCTCTGGTCAGCACCGGCTCCTAGTAGTCGACCCGGTCGCTGCGGGACAGCCACGCGCTGAACGGGGCGTTGTCCACGGCGGTGCTGATGCGGTCGACGGGCAGGCTCCAGTCCTCCCTGGGCTTGCTGAACAACTCGTAGAACTCGCGGTCGTCGAAGCCTGCGGCGGCGGCGTCGTCGCGGTCCGCGGCGAACACGACCCGCTCCACCCGCGCCCACAGGGCGGCGGAGATGCACAGCGGGCACGGTTCGCACGACGACACCAGCACGCAGCCGGTGAGCTTGAAGTCGCCGATCGCCTGGCAGGCCGCACGGATGGCGACCACCTCGGCGTGGGCGGTCGGATCCAGCAGCGGGGTGACCTGGTTCGTGCCGGTGGCGATGACCTCGCCGTCGCGGACGATCACCGCGCCGAACGGGCCGCCGCCGTCGGTGACGTTCTTCGTCGCCAGGTCGATGGCCTCCCGCAGCCAGGCCTGGTCGGTGGTGGTGGTCATGTGGGTGCTCCTTGGGCGTGCTCGTCCACGCCGCGGCCGATCGGGCCGCGGCGTGGACGGAGGACTGGGACTAGGTGCCGGTGATGTGTTCGGGTCGGACTGGCACCCGAGTGAGTGCTAGGCCGGTCGCGGCCCGGATCGCGGCCACGATGGCCGGGGTGGATGAGATCGTGGGTGGTTCGCCTACGCCGCGCACGCCGTAGGGCGCGTTCGGGTCGGCCAGTTCGAGCACGTCGATGCTCATCGGCGGCATGTCGAGAACCGTGGGGATCAGGTAGTCGGTGAACGACGGGTTGCGCACCTTGCCGCCTACCGTCTGGATCTCCTCCATCACCGCCAAGCCCAAGCCCTGCGCGGAGCCGCCCTGGATCTGGCCCAGCACGGCCTGTGGGTTGAGTGCGTTGCCGACGTCCTGCGCGCAGTCGAGTTCGACCACCTTGACCAGGCCGAGTTCCACGTCCACGTCGACCACCGCGCGGTGTGCCGCGAAGCCGTACTGGACGTGCGCGTTGCCCTGTCCCGTTTCCGGGTCCAGTGGCTCGGTCGCGCGGTGTCGCCACTCGACCGTCTCGTCGATGACGTCGTCGCCGACCAACTCGGCCAGGTCCACTTCGGACAGTTCACGTCCGCCCGCGAGCTTGACCAGCTTGTCCCGCACGGCCGCGCAGGCGGCCTTGACCGCGCCCCCGGTGACGTAGGTCTGCCGGGACGCCGAGGTGGAGCCGCCGTTGCCGATGCTGGTGTCCATCGGCAGGATGGTCACCCGCTGCACGCCGAGTTCGGTGCGCACGATCTGCTGCATGATCGTCACCAGGCCCTGGCCGACCTCGCACGCCGCCGTGTGGGCGAGCGCGACGAGTTCGCCGTTGATGACCTGGATGCGCACGCGGGCCGTGGAGTAGTCGTCGTAGCCCTCGGAGAAGCAGACGTTCTTGATGCCGACCGCGTACCCGATCCCGCGAACGACACCTTCGCCGTGCGTGGTGTTCGAGACGCCACCGGGCATCGACCGCAGGTCCAGCGTGGTCGACACGGGCGGCAGCGGCTTGTCCTTGACCAGCTTCAGCAACTGCGCGACCGGCGCGGCCGAGTCGACGACCTGGCCGGTCGGCATGACCGAGCCCTCGGCCATCGCGTTCGCGATCCGCAGGTCGACCGGGTCCATGCCGAGTGCCTCGGCGAGCTTGTCCATCTGCGACTCGTACGCGAAACCCGCTTGCACGGCACCAAAACCGCGCATCGCACCGCACGGCGGGTTGTTCGTGTAGACGCCGAAGCAGTCGATCGTCACGTTGTCGACCTCGTACGGGCCGACGCCGAGCGTGGCCGCGTTCGCGACTACCGCGCCGGTGCTGGACGCGTACGCGCCGCCGTCTAGGTAGATCCTCGCCTTGACGTGCACCAGCTTCCCGTCGCTGGTCGCGCCGTGCTCGTAGTGCAGCACGGCGGGGTGGCGGTGCACGTGGCCGTAGAACGACTCCTCGCGGTTGTAGACCATCTTCACCGGCTTGCGGGTGTGCAGCGCCAGCATGCACGCGTGCACCTGCATCGACAGGTCCTCGCGGCCGCCGAACGCGCCACCGACGCCGGACAGCGTGAGCCGCACCTTTTCGAGTGGCATGCCCAGCGCCGAAGCGACCTGGCCCTGGTCGACGTGCAGCCACTGCGTGGCGATGTACAGGTCGACGCCGCCGTCCTCGGCGGGCACCGCGAGACCGGACTCCGGCCCGAGGAAGGCCTGGTCCTGCATCCCGACCTCGTACCGGCCGGTGACGACCACGTCGGCCTTCGACGCCTGGTCGCCGCGCCGGATCGGCACGTGCCGCACCAGGTTGCCGCCGGGGTGCAGCGGGGTCTCGTCGGCCGCGGTCTCCATGTCCACCACGGGGGTGAGGACCTCGTACTCGACCTTGATCCGCTTCATCGCCCGCGTGGCGGTCTCCGGGTGGTCCGCACCGACGAGCGCGACGGCCTCGCCCTGGTAGCGCACGACGTCCACCGCGAGGACGGGCTGGTCCTTGTGCTCCAGGCCGTACAGGTTCGAGCCCGGCACGTCCTCGTGGGTCAGCACGGCGTACACGCCGGGCACCTTCAAGGCCTCGGTGAGGTCGATCGACACGATCCGCGCGTACGGGTGCGGGCTGCGCAGCGTGGAGCCCCAGATCATGTCCTCGTGCCACAGGTCCGACGCGTAGGCGAACTCGCCGCGGACCTTGAGGTTGCCGTCCGGGCGCTGGGGGCTGGTGCCGATGCCGCCCGTGACGCTGGAGGTGAGTTCGGCGGGGGTCAGGCTCATCGGGATACCTCAATCAGCTTCGCGCTAGCCGCACGCAGTTCACCAGCGAGATCATCCGTTGACGTGGTGCGGAGTTCGTCGTCGGCGACCACGGTCCGGCCGCCGACCAGCAGCAGCTTCAACGGCGGCTGCGGGCCGAACACCAGGGCGGCCACCGGATCGGTGATGCCCGCGTGGTCCACGCCGTCGAGCCGCCACAGCGCCAGGTCGGCGAGCTTGCCCGGCTCGATCGAGCCGATCTCGTCCTGCCTGCCGAGGCAGCGGGCGCCGCCCATCGTGGCCAGCCACAGCGCCTGCCGGAACGTCATCGCCTTCGGCCCGCCGCGCTGGCGGGCCTGCATGACCGACTGCCGCAGCTCGGCCACCAGCCCGCCGTCCTCGTTCGACGCGGCACCGTCCACGCCGAGGCCAACCGGGGCGCCCGCGTCGAGCAGGTCGCGGACCGGCGCGATGCCGGTGCCCAGCCGCCCGTTGGACGTCGGGCAGTGCGCCGAGCCCGTGCCCGTCGCGCCGAGCCGTTTCACGGCATCGCCGGACAGGTGCACGGTGTGGGCCAGCCACACGTCGTCGCCGAGCCAGCCGAGCTGTTCGGCGTACTCCGTGGGCGTGCAGCCGTTCTCGGCCTGGCACTGCTCCTCCTCGTCGATCGTCTCGGCGAGGTGGGTGTGCAGTCGGACTCCCTTGCGGCGGGCCAGTTCCGCCGCGCCGGTCATCAGCTCGGGGCTGACCGAGAACGGCGAACACGGGCCTACGGCGACCTGGACCAGAGCGTCGCGCGCCGAGTCGTGGTAGTCCTCGATCGCCTGCTCGGTCGCGATCAGCGCGGCCTCGGTCTCCTCGACCAGGTTGTCCGGCGGCAGGCCGCCGTGCGACTGTCCCCGGTCCATCGAGCCGCGGATCGCGTGCAGGCGGATGCCGACCCGCCTGCCCGCGCCCACGAGTGCGTCGAACTGGTCGCCGCCCTCGCGCGGGAACACG
>JBDSAJ010000639.1:0-6329 GCA_039922235.1 Umezawaea sp. | reverse complement strand
TGGCGCATGTCGGCGATGGTGAACCCGAGCGTCGTGAGGGCGAGCGCCAGGTCGGTCTCGGCCGCGTCGGCGTCCAGGTCGAAGGCGAAGAACGTCTGCCGCCGCTCGGCGACCGTGGCCGGGTATGACCGTTCGTGAGCTGGCAAGACGGGTGAAGCTCCACGACGTTTCGGCGGTCGCGGGGTCGGGCTGCCAGATGCGCGACTCGTGTGACTGTGAGCCGTACTTGTCACCACGCCGCCGGGTCGACCAGGGGTTTGATCCAGGTATGTGAGCTCTAGTTTTCACCACGTGTGAGCGCTATCTGTCACCAGAACACGCCGCGGTCCCGTTTACGTGCTGCCCGATGGCCTACGGCTTCGCCGCGCTGGAGCCGGCGGTCATCGAGGAGATCGTCGAACTGCGCCGCAGCTCGCGCTAGGTGGGCCACGTAGTGGGTGCCTGACGCTCCGAAATGCCATGGGTCACGAGGGTGCCCCGCACGGCCGAAGCGATGCGGGGCCTCTCCCTTCTCCGCAGCCTGAATGTAGTTGCGAACGGTGCCGCGATCCTCAGCGCCGGTTCTGTGGAGTTGATCCGACCCCAATGTGCTCGGACGGTCCTGCGGCAGGACTTGTTTCTACCTGGACAGTTTGTCGAGGATGGTGGCCACCTCCGGTGCCCGGAACACGAATCCGACGTGTGAGGTGTCCAGGGTGTGGACGTCGTACGGGTTGTCCGGGGTCAACGCGTCCGCCTCCGAGATCAGCCTGTCCTGCATGGCTATCGGGAGCGAACGGTCCTCGGTGAGCCGGATGTAGCTGCGGGCGACCGTGCCCCACGTGTCTGCGTGAACCCGAGCATCGCCCATCATCACCGACAACGACTCGTCGGGTTGCAGGATGTTGAGGAAGGCCCGGAACTGCTCATCGGTGATGTCGGCCGCTATCGCCGCCTTCATGGCGGTGAGCAGTTCGAGGTCGGCCGTGCGGTAGTTGGCCCGGCCAACGCCGAGCTCGGCGGGGTCACCGACGTTCAGTGCGGCCAGCGGGCCCATCAGGTTGGTGGCAAACTCGGGCTCTCCGAAGTAGTCGATGGGATTGGCCCGCTCCACACAGGACCAAGCGGAGATGTACACGAGCCGGTCCACCAGATCTGGTACC
The DNA here is from genome assembly GCA_039922235.1 of Umezawaea sp. Lineage (GTDB taxonomy): Bacteria > Actinomycetota > Actinomycetes > Mycobacteriales > Pseudonocardiaceae > Umezawaea. Next base: position 5,187 of record JBDSAJ010000639.1, on the reverse strand, counting down.
AGATTCCCGGCCACGCTGATGGCCGTTCCGCCGAGACTGGCGCCCACCAACACAACCGGACCATGCTCGGCGAGGCGACGGACGGCGTCGACGACCACGTCGGCGTTGTCCCGCAAGGTGACGTCGGCCAGCGTCGAGGGCTCCGCCGCCCACGCGTCGAGATCCTGCGGCGCCTGGTAGCAGACCGAGTACTGCGCGTCCAACCCGTGCCGGGGGAGGTCGACGGCGAAGCTGCGGTGACCGAGCAGCGCGAGTTCACGCTGGATCGGGGCCCACATGAACGAACTCGAGCCGGAACCGTGCACCAGCACGAAGGTCGGTGCCGAGCGTGGGCGTGACGAGGTGTTCGAAGACATGAGAAGTCGTCCTATCGGATCAAGTGCGCCAGACGCCGCCGACGCAAGAAAGGGATGCCAAGAACCGAAGCCTGTCGACGGCGGGTCCCAACCGAGGACACCGACCGGAGGCCGTGCGGGTATGACAAGCTGAACCGGCGGTCGCGAGGACCAGCGGAGCAGCTGCCTCAGGCAGCCCGAAGACGGACGAACATGTAAGCCATGATCGTTACCCTAACCGAAGCCATGGCCGCTCCGCGAACACATGAAGAGCATACGAGTTCTCGAGTCGAACGAGCTGGGTCACATCACCGCCACCATCGATACGATCTTGGTGACAGGTAGCTCTCACAAGTGCCAACTATGGCTCACAGGCACAACTCGGAGCCGTTGTGTCGTGTTTGCCGACTTGACCTCGATTCGAACATATGTGCGACCCTGTCGTGGTGGCAGCGATGACTGTGCACCAGCGGCAGCACTTCGACGACGACGTCCAGCGTCTCCGGAAGCTGATCAACCGCACACCGCGGTGGACGTCCGGCGAGATCGACGAACGTCCCGTCATGATCGACGACAGCGGCAACGTCATACTTCGCTTCGAGGGTCCCTGGGCGTCTGACCTCGCCCGCTTGTTCACCCATTTGACCTATGACGTGGGTATTCGCCTGCTGGCCTTGCTGGAAGCGGCGCCGGGTACCGCTGCTCAACAATCAGCCGTCGGGTTCCTTGAGGCGTTGCGTTTGGACGGGAGGTCGAAGGCACAGGTCCTGCCACACGGGTGAGCCTCCGATGTCACCAACCTCGTCCGCGTGACCTGGTCACGCCCGGTCAGCCAGACAGCGGAGCGACGAGTTCGGGCCCGTTGTTGCGCGGATTGTTGACCGCGGTGGAGACCTCGTAGGGCTCCAACGGCGGCTGCGGCATGCTGTCGATCAGCGCCTGGACGTCGTCGGGTTCGGTGAGGGTCGGGTCCAGCCACGCGTCACGCAGATCGCCGGCCGGGACGAGCAGCGGGCTGCGGTCGTGGATGTGCCCCAACGCATCAGGCGCGGCGGTGGTGACGATCGTGCACGTCCACAACCACCGCGCCGGATCGTCCTCGGGCAGAGCCGGATCCGGGCGCAGCTCGTAGAGGCCCGCGAACGCCAGGGTCTCGCCACCCAGGTGCAGGAAGTAAGGCACCTTCGTCTTCGAATCGGTCTTCTGCCACTCGAAATATCCATCCGCGGGCAGCAGACACCGCCGGCGGCGCGCGGCGGCCTTGAACGCGGGTTTCGAGATCAGCGACGCCGCCCGCGCGTTGATCATCTTGGAGCCGATCTTGGGATCCTTCGCCCATGACGGAACCAAGCCCCACCGCACGGCACGGAGCTGCCGCACGGTAGGTGCCTCGGGATCCTCGCGGGGCGAACGCTCCATGACCACCCGCACGTGCTGGGTGGGGGCGACGTTCCAGTTCGGTTCGAGTGCCTCGTCGACCACCTCGTCCACGACGAACTCGGCCGCGAGCGCGGAGTCGTCGCGGGTATTGGCATAGCGACCACACATCTGCTCAGTCTCGCTGTCCCCGGCGAACTCCGCGACCGTCAGGCCGATGCGTGGCGGGAGAACCGGAAACGATGTCCGAGAACTCACGTAGGTCAGCTGTCGCGATCTCGGGCGCATCGCAGCGCTGAGGCGATCCGTCCGCCGCTCAGGCACCTGGGTGGAGGTGAGCAGCCCACAAGAAGGGGGAGCGGTGGGGAGCGGCACGGGCGGTGTCGGTGTAACCGGCGTGTCCGGCCGGTCGATACAGCCGGTGACCGGATAGGGGGACGCGTGGCCGGAACGGAGATCGACAACCAGGACGTGGCGATGCGGTTCGCGGTGACCGGCCTGGTGTTGTCCGGTGCCACGAACGCGGTGGTAGGAGTACTGGACGCGGTCGCGTGGGCGTGGTGGGTGGCGGGCGCCTGTCTGCTGGCCGCGCTGCTGGCGGCTGGTGTGTGGTCAGGTCGGATGGAGAACGCGCCGCGCGGCGGCGTAGTGGTCGGATGCGGCAGGTCCACTGCGGCGTCGGTGAAGTAGAGCCCGCCGCCCTCGTGCGCGGCCACCCGTGAGTGAGCACCCTGTGCCGCTCGAAAAGTCATCGCTGCACGTCATGCGGCATATCTGTACTCCGAGACCCAGCAGCACCTGTCGTAGTACACGACCTCGGTGCCCGCACACTGCTCCGCACCCACATCCTCGGCGGACTCATCAATGAGTACAGACATACCGCTTGACCAGCAGCGATGACTTTTCGAGCGGCACAGGACCGGCAAGGCCAGTTTTGCCAGTTGGCCGTTGGCGCCCAGTGCCCTGTCGATCGCTGCCGCGATCTCCGGGCTGGGCATGCTGCGGTGGTGTTCGAGATTGCTGAGATACCCCCGGCTCACGTTCGACTCTTCGCACAGTTTCGTCAGGGACTTGTCCTGCGCATCGCGCAGTGTGCGCATGCGCTGCCCGAACGTCTGCCCATTCGCAGCCGCAGCCGCGTGGGGTTGAGCCCGTCGCGCACGGGCAGCGGACGCGGCGGCACGCCGGTCACGGTAGCGGCGCACGGTGGCGCAGCGGGGATCTGGCGCCTGGGACACTGGACCCCCGACCACCCGCGAGACCAGGAGTGCACCGTGCAGCAGGGAACCGTCCGCTGGTACGACCTCGAGCGCGGCTTCGGCTTCCTCGCCCCCGACGACGGCAGCGCCGACATCTTCGTGCACGTCTCGCAGGTGCAGGGCGAGGGCGCGGCCCGGGCGCTGCGCGAGGGCCAGACGGTGGAGTTCGAGCCCGGTGAGGGACCCCGCGGTCCGCAGGCGCTGCACGTCGCCGTCACCGGGGACGCCGCGCCCGACGCGACCCTGGGCGTGCTCGCCACCGTCTCCTGGTACGAGCCGGCCAAGGGCTACGGGTTCGCCGCGCCGGACGGCGGGGGTGCGGAGGTGTTCGTGCACTCCTCCGCCATCGTCACCGGGGGCGTCCTCGCGGCCGGGCAGCGGGTGGCCTTCGTCGTCACCGCCGGAGAGAAGGGGCCGCAGGCCCAGCACCTGGTGCCGCTGAGCTTCGACGCCGGGGTCCGCAGAGCCCCTCTAGTCGTGCCCGGCGACGGCGCCGACGGCTCCGTCCTGTGGTTCGACGAGGAGAAGTCGTTCGGCTTCGTGGCCGCCGACGACGGGGCGGGCGACGTCTACCTGCACATGCGCGCCCTGGTTGATGAGCTGTACCTGCCGGCCGAGGGCGACCGGGTCGCGTTCACCACGGTCACCATGGACCAGGGTCGTCAGGCGCGCGAGGTGCGGTTCGTGGCCACCGGCGAGCCGGTGGAGGCCGCCACGGCCCCCAGCCAGGCCCGTCCGGCCACCCGGCCCGCAGCCCGCGCCGGCAACGGCTCGGTAGCCCGCTACGACGCCGACCGCGGCTTCGGCTTCATCACCCCCGACGCGGGCGGGCCCGACCTCTTCGTGCACGTCTCGGTGGTCTCCGGCGAGCCCCTGGTGGCCGGTGAGCGGGTGCGCTTCCGCATCCGGCAGAGCGACCGGGGCCCGCAGGCCGACGCCGTCGAGCACGCCTGACCGTCCGGGACGGTCCTACGACGCCTCGAAGCGGGCGACGTAGCGGCGCTGCCACGGCGTCTCGACCGCCCGGCGGTCGTAGCGCGCCCGCACGTACGCGACCGCCTAGGCGGCCGGCACCCTGTCCAGGACGGCCAGGCACGCCAGCGCGGTGCCGGTGCGACCGCGACCCTCGCTGCAGGCGAGTTCCACCTGCTCGTCGCGCGCGCGGCTCCACGCCTCCCGCAGCGCGTCCTGTGCCGCTCGAAAAGCCATCGCCGCAGCGTTGTGCCTGCCGAAAATTCTGTCCGTGCTGGTCAGGCGACGTGGTGGTACTCGTTGAGGATGCCGCCCAGCCGCTGTCGTCGGCGGATGTCCAAGTCCGTGATCTGGGTTTGGTCGGTGCTCGGTGGTGGCAGCGCGGGTAGTGGTCGGGCGTTGGTGATGCCTTGGTGAGGTCGGTGCACGTTGTAGAACTGCTCGTACTCCCGCAGATTGTGGAGCAGATGCTGGTGGTTCCGGATCAGCGTGCGGTCGAGGAGTTCGTGGCGGCAGGTCTTGATCCAGCGTTCCATGATCGAGTTCATCCGCGGAATGCGGACACCGCTGAGGACAATCTGAATGCCAGCGTCGGTGAGAATGGCATCGAACAGGGCGGTGAACTTCCCGTCGCGGTCGCGGATCAGGAACTGCACGGAGCTGCCCGCGTCGTCGAGGTCCATCACGAGGTTCTTCGCTGCCTGGGTGACCCAGGCAGCGGTCGGATGCGCGGTGGCGCCCAGGATGCGAATCCGGTGACACCTGTGTTCAATGACCGCGAGCACGTACATGCGGGTACCGCTCTCGGTCGAGACTTCGAAGAAGTCACAGGCCAGTAGCGCCTTGGTCTGTGAGCGAAGGAAGTCCGCCCAGGTGGTGGATGTGCGGTCGGGCGCCGGGTCGATTCCGGCGTCCTTGAGGATCCGCCACACCGTGGACGCGGCGATTGTGATGCCGAGCACGAGCAGTTCGCCGTGGATGCGGCGGTAGCCCCAGGTGGGTTCTCCCGTGCCAGACGGAGCACCAGGAGCCGGATCGAGCGCACTGTCCGCGGTCGTCCGGGGCGCTTGGGGTGAGACCTGGCGGCGTGGCGGCGCGCGAGCAGGTCCCGGTGCCGGCGCAGCACCGTTTCCGGGCGTACCGGCAACTGGAACTGACGAAGCGCTGTCGTAGGGAGCCGGTGCAGCAGTGCCGCGAAGAACGCCCGATCGGCGGGGAAGAACTGCGGCCGGGTCGTGGCCAGT
>JBDSAJ010000638.1:0-7006 GCA_039922235.1 Umezawaea sp. | reverse complement strand
GATGAAAGGCCAGCCGGGACCGCTTGGATTCACGCGGTCGTCGCACGGGGTCAGGAGAGGCCGAGCTCGTCGATGAAGTCGAACACCTCGTCCACCGACGCCGAGGACAGGTCTACCTCGGTGTGGGTGCCTCCCCGCGCGTCGCGCCAGGTCGCCAGCAGCCTGCTCAGCCTCGCTTCGACCTCGCGGGCGTCGCCGTTCACCGACGCGACCGCCAGCAGCGACTCGAGCCGGTCCAGCTCATCGAGCACCGACAGGTCGCCGCCCGCGAGCTTTGCTCCGAGGAACCGCGCGACGGCCACCACCGACGGGTGGTCGAACACCGTGGTGGCGGGCAGTTTCAGTCCCGTGGCGACGGCGAGCAGGTTGCTCAGCTCCACCGCTGTCAGCGAGTCGAAGCCCAGCTCCAGGAACCCCCTCGTGACGTCGACCTCGCCGGGTGACGAGTGGCCGAGCACGGCCGCCACGATCGCCCTGACTTCCTCCACCAGCACGCGTTCCCGATCTGCGGGGCTAGTCGCGAGGAACTGGTCCCGGAGTACCGCGGAACCTTGCGCCACGGGTTGTTCCTCCGCGTGCAGGGCGCGCACCTCTGGCAGCTCCGACAGCAGCGGACTGGGACGGGCCGCCATGAAGCTCGGCGCGAACCGCGCCCACTCGATGTCGCCGACGACAACGGCGGTCTCGTCGCACGCCAGTGCGTCGCGTAGCGCGGACATCGCGAGGTCGGGCGCCATGGGCCGCAAACCGCGCCGCAGCAGTTGTTGTTGGTCCGCACCGTCGCCCATGCCCCCGCCCGCCCAGAGGCCCCAGGCGATCGACGTGGCCACGAGGCCGCGTTGACGCCGCCGGGTGGCGAGCGCATCGAGGTAGGCGTTCGCCGCGGCGTACGCGCTCTGGTTGCCGCCGCCCCACACCCCGGCGACCGAGGAGAACAGCACGAACGCGTCCAGCTCGCCGAACAGCTCGTCGAGATTGCGCGCGCCGATCACCTTGGCGCGCATCACGTGTGCGAACTCCTCGGGGGTCGTGTCGGCCAGCGCCGCGCGGTCGCCGACGCCCGCCGCGTGCACGACCGCGTGCACCGGGCCGATCCCGGCAACGAGGTCGCGCAACGCCTCGCGGTCGGTCAAGTCGCAGGCCGCGAACGTCACCCGCACGCCGAGCTCCTCGCGCAGCTCCGCCATTCCAGGCGCGTCCTCACCCCTGCGGCTGAGCAGCACCAGGTGCTCCGCGCCCGCCCCTGCGAGCCAACGCGCGACGTGGCCTGCCAGTGCACCGGTGCCGCCGGTGATCAGCACCGTGCCACGGGCCGTCCAGTCGCGGGCGGCGGCGAGCGGCGCGCGGTGCAGCCTCCGTGCGTGGACATCCGACTCGCGCACGGCGACCTGGTCCTCCGAGCCGGCGAGCACCCGCCGCAGCACGCCGGGATCGACGTCCGCGGGGAGATCGACGAGGCCGCCCCAACGCGCGGGCATCTCCAACCCCGCCACGATGCCGAGGCCCCACACTCGCGCCGCGTCTGGATCACCGATTCGGTCCTGGTCGGACACCGACACCGCGCCCCGCGTGGCAACCCACAGCTTCGACTCGACGCCGCTGTCCGCGAAACCCTGCACCACGGCCAACGTCTGCTCGATCGACTCCGCCGCGACGAGCACGCCGTCCGCGGGACCGGCCGCACGCAGCCGTTCGGCGACAGCCGCGCGATCGGCTCCAGCCAGGTCGATCGAAGTCGCTCCGAGCAGGCGGGCGAGCTCGGGATCGGCGACCAGCCAGCGGTCGGTTCGCGCTGCCGCTCCGCCGCCGGCAACCGGCGCCCAATCGACCCGATAGCGCCAGTGGGACCGCACCTGGTCCTCGGAACGGGTCGCGGCGGACGCCGGCGCGTCCAGCCAGTACCGGGACCGCTGGAACGCGTACGTCGGCAGGTCGACGACCGCGGCGCCGGGGAACACCTCGGACCACGCCACCTCGACGCCCGCCGCGTACACCCGCCCGAGAGCGAGGAACAGGGCCTCGACCTCGGACCGGTTCTTGCGCAGCACCGGAATCGCGACCGAGTCGCTCGAGTTCTGACTGACAATCGCCGCCAACACCCCGTCCGGCCCGACCTCGACGAACGTGCAGTCACCGAGCGAGGCGACGTTGTCGGCGAACCGGACCGCTTCGCGAACGTGCCGCACCCAGTACTCGGGGTCGGTCACATCACCCGACACCGCAAGGGAAATCCGCGGCGTCGAGAAGGTCAGACCGCGGACCACCGCGCGGAACTCATCCAGCACCGGTTCCATCAGCGGTGAGTGGAACGCGTGGGACACCTTGAGCCGTTTGCTCTTCTCGAACCGGCGCGCGACGGCGAGCACCTCGTCCTCGGCACCGGCAATCACCACGGACCGCGGCCCGTTCACAGCGGCGACCGACACGTGCTCACCGAGTAGCGGCGACACCTCGTCCTCGGCGGCCGGCAGCCACACCATCGCGCCACCTCGCGGCAGCGCCTGCATCAACTGTGCCCGCTCCCCCACCAGCGTGCAGGCGTCGTCCAGCGAGAGCACCCCGGCGACGTGCGCGGCGGCGATCTCGCCGATCGAGTGCCCGACGAGGTGGTCCGGCTTCACCCCGAACGACTCGAGCAGCCGGTACAGAGCGACTTCGAGCGCGAAGATCGCGGGCTGCGCGTGCCCGGTGTCGTCGACGTTCAGGTCGTCGACCGAGAACCGCGACCATACCTCGTCGAACGCCTTGGCGAACACCGGGAACCGCGCGTGCAGCTCCCGGCCCATACCTGCCCGTTGCGCGCCCTGACCGGTGAACATGAACGCCAGCGGTGCGTCGGTCGCCTTGCCGCGCGCGGTGTTCGCGGCCTGCCTGCCCTCCGCGAGCGCAGTGAGACCGGCCAGGATCTGGTCCCGTTCGCCCACGACCACCGCACGGTGCGCGAGCGCGGCACGCGTGGTGGCAAGCGAGAGGCCGACGTCGGCGAGGCGGACGTCCGTGGACGCGGCAACCTCGCGCAACCGAGCCGCCTGCGCCCGCAGCGCCTTTTCGGTGTGCCCGGACAGGACCCAGGCGACCGGCCCGGAGTCCGGGTTGGACACCAGGGTTTCCGGTTCGACGCCTTCCAGGATCACGTGGGCGTTCGTGCCGCTGATGCCGAACGAGGACACGCCCGCGCGCCGAGGCCGGCCGGTCTCCGGCCACCGGACCGGGTCAGTCACCAGTTCGACAGCGCCTTCGCTCCACTCGACGTGCGGGGACGGCTCATCGACGTGCAACGTCTTCGGCAGCACGCCGTGCCGCATCGCGAGCACCATCTTCATGACGCCCGCGACACCCGCCGCCGCTAGCGTGTGCCCGATGTTGGACTTGACCGACCCCAGCCACAGGGGTTGGGAGCGGTCCTGACCGTAGGTCGCGATGATCGCCTGCGCCTCGATCGGATCACCCAGCTTGGTACCGGTGCCGTGCGCCTCGACGGCGTCGACATCCGAAGTGGACAGACCTGAGCTCGCCAGCGCCTGCCGAATCACCTTCTGCTGCGCCGGACCGTTGGGCGCGGTGAGCCCGTTGGACGCGCCGTCCTGGTTCACTGCCGATCCTCTGACCAGTGCGAGCACGCGATGACCGTGGCGGCGAGCATCGGACAGCCGCTCCAACACGAGCACGCCAACGCCCTCCGCCATGCCGAACCCGTCCGCGGTCGCGGCGAACGCCTTGCTGCGACCGTCCTCGGCGAGTCCGCGTTGCCTGCTGAACGCCACGAACACCGACGGCGTCGCCATCACCGTCACGCCGCTCGCCAAGGCGAGGTCGCACTCGCCGTTGCGCAGTGCCTGGCTCGCCAGGTGCAGCGCGACGAGCGAGGACGAGCACGCCGTGTCGATGGTGACGGCTGGTCCTTCAAGCCCGAACGCGTACGACACGCGACCGGAGATCACACTTGCCCCGGTGCTGGTCGCGAGGTATCCCTCGTCACCGGGTCGCACGTGTGCCGCGAGCGTGGCGTAGTCCTGGCCGCTGATGCCGGTGAACACACCGGTTCGGCTGCCCTTGAGCGTTCTCGGGTCGATGCCGCCGTGTTCGAACGCCTCCCACGACGTCTCGAGCAGCAGCCGTTGCTGCGGATCCATGACGGCTGCCTCACGTGGGCTGATGCCGAAGAAGGCTGGATCGAAGTGGCCCGCGTCGTGGAGGAACCCGCCATGTCGCACATAGCTCGTGCCGGACCGCTCCGGGTCCGGGTCGTACAGCGCGCCGAGGTCCCAGCCGCGGTCGACGGGGAACTCCGAGATGGCGTCACCGCCGTCGGTGAGCAACGCCCACAGCTCGTCCGGAGAGCTGATGCCACCGGGGTAGCGGCAGTTCATGGCGACGATCGCGATCGGGTCACCCGTCACCGCGACCGATCGCGGGTGCTGCTCGCGGACGGTCTCACCGAGCAACCTCGTCCGCAGCTCGGCACCGAGTGCGGCAGCCGTCGGATGGTCGAACACGATCGTCGCGGGCAGTGGGACACCCGCGACGGCCTGCAGGCGGTTGCGCAGCTCCACCGCGGTCAGCGAGTCCAAGCCCAGCTCGCGGAACGCGCGGTCGGTCGCGATCTCACCCGCGTCGGCGTGCCGGAGCACCGCGGCGGCGTTCGACCTCACCAGCCCGACCAGCTCGCGCAACTGCTCCTGCTCGGTCAGGCCGGCCAGGCGCGTCGCGAGCGTGTTCTCGGCGGTGCGCCGTGCCCTCGTCGTGGTGCGCACGAGGCCACGCAGGATCGCCGGGACGCTGTCCTGCTCCCGCACCGCAGTCCGGTCGAGCCGCACGGGGACGACCGCCGCGCGGGCGGAACCCAGTGCGGCGTCGAACAGGGCCAGTCCCTCCTCTGTGGACAGTGCCGTCGTGCCGCGCTCGGCCAGCCGGGCAACGTCGACATCGTCCAGCGCGCTGGTGAGTTCGCTGCGCTCTTCCCAAAGCCCCCAGGCGAGCGAGGTGGCGGGCAGTCCCCTGGCGCGCCGGTGCTGCGCGAGAGCGTCCAGGAATGTGTTGGCCGCAGCGTAGTTGGCCTGTCCGGGGCCGCCGAACACGCCGGCCGCCGAGGAGAACAGCACGAACGCCCGCACGTCGCCCGTCAGCTCGTGCAGGTGTACGGCCGCGTCGACCTTCGGCCGCAGCACCCGATCGATCTGCTCGGGCGTCAACGAGTCGAGCACGCCGTCGTCGACCGTGCCCGCCACGTGCACGACAGCGTTCAGCCGGTGGCCTCGCAGGGCGTCCGCCAGTGCCGAGCGGTCGGTCACATCGCACGCGCCGAAGGTGACGTGCGCACCCATCTCCGTCAGCTCGGCCGCGAGTCCGTCCGCCGCGCCGCTGCGGCTGAGCAGCAGGAGGTCGCGGGCCCCGTATTCGGTGACCAGATGGCGGGTCACGAGCGCGCCGAGCGTCCCGGTGGCGCCGGTGACCAGCACAGTGCCGTCGAACACCGCCGAGTCGACCCGTTGTGGCGTGACGGGGGCGAGTCGGGGCACCAACAGCCCTCCCCCACGGATGGCGACCTGCGGCTCGTTCGTGCCGATCGCGTCGGCGAGCGCGGCCGCGTCGTCGATGTCGATGATCGTGAAGCGTCCGGGGTGTTCGGACTGAGCTGCCCTGACCAGTCCCCAGATCGGGGCGCGAGCGAGGTCCGGCACATCCTCGTCCGGCCCTGCTGCGACCGCCCCGCGCGTCACCAGGACCAGGCTGCCGTCGCGGGTGGCGAGCCAGTCCCGCATCAACGCGAGCGTGCTGTGGACGGCGTCGTGCGCGTCCGCGACCACGTCGTCGCCTGGACCGCCACACGCGACAACCGCGACCTCAGCGCCGTCCTCTACGGTGACGCCCCGTGCGCGCAACGCGTCGGCCAGTCCGAAGTGGTCAGGTCCGATGACCGAGCAAGACCGGATCGGGGTCGTGGCTTTCTGGGCCATACCCTTCCGGGCAGCCACCCAGTCCACGCCGAACAACGAGTCCGCCGGGATGGCGGTCTGCTCGCGGAGGACAACGGAGTCGGCCGAGAGGACCGGCCGTCCCTCGATGTCGGTGACTTCCAGCGCGCCTGCCGAGTGGACCCGGATGCCGGTCGCGGCCGACCCGTGCAGCCGCAGCCCGCGCCATGTTCCAACGACACCGCCTGCCGCGGCCGCCAGCAGCACGGGGTGGATGGCGAAGCCCGCCGGGTCAAGCTCGTCCGGCAGCGTGAACTCGGCACCGTCGCCGACGGCGTCGGACGGCGACACCACGTCCGGGACGTGCACGCCGGTCGCGTGCCGCGTCCACTCACTCTCACCGCGGGTGTGCACGCTGACCGGACGACGTCCCCGCTCGTCCGGCTCACCGGCCCAGACCTGCAGGTGCAGCGAGCCGGTTTCGGGCAGCAGCGCGGGTGTGACAATCATGAACTCCTCAAGCGCGCCGCCACCACCAGCCCAGAGCGCGAGTTCGGCGAACGCCGCGGCGAGCACTGCCTCGTCCGCGAGCCATGGCTGCCGGTGGCGGGAAATCCTGCCGGTGGCCACGAACCCGCCGACCTCGGGGACTTCGGTGTCCGCGCAGACCAGCGGGTGCTCGGACTCACCCGCTCTAGCGGGCGCCGTCACCCAGTAGCGCTCGCGCTGGAACGGGTAGGTCGGCAGATCGACGAGGGGAGCGTCACCGAGCGGCCACTCCACCGGTACACCGGCGACGAACGCCTCGGCGGCTGACCTCAGCACCCGCGCCAGACCGCCGTCGTCCCTGCGCAGCGTGCCGATCGCAGCCGGGATGCCCGGCGCCAGCACGGGATGCGCGCTCACCTCGATGAAAGCGTGACCGGCCAACGCGTCGACCGCGGTGTCGAGCCGGACGGTCTGTCGGAGATTCCGGTACCAGTACCCGGCATCCAACCCCGTCTCGAACCCTCCCGTCACCGTGGAAAAGAACCGCACACTCCCCCGCACCGGCGTAACGTCCAGCAACCCCAGCAACTCGGACTCGACCA
>JBDSAJ010000637.1:0-10496 GCA_039922235.1 Umezawaea sp. | reverse complement strand
GCCGAACACCGTCTCGCCGAGCTGGTGGACGGAGTTCGGGTCGCGCACGTCGTAGAGCCGGATGGTCTTGTCCGCGCTGGCGGTCACCAGCGTCCCGCCGTCGGGGGTGAAGTCGGCGTACTCGATGTACCCCTCCGGCCCGAAGATCGGCTGCCCCAGCTTCACCGGCCGCACGGGATCGGTGATGTCCCACAGCTGCAGCGACTTGTCGTTGTTGCTGGTGAGCAGCCTGGTCCCGTCCGGGCTGAACCCGACCTTCGCCACGTACCGGGTCTGCAGGACCAGCGGAGACCCGACCGCCTTGACGTCGGCGGGATCGCTCACGTCCCAGAGCCGCACGGTCCGGTCCTCGCTCGCGGACGCCAGCAGCCGCCCGTTCGGGCTGAGCGCGAGCCTCCACACGCCCGCGTCGTGCGCGACGACCGGCGGTCCGAACGGTCGCGGGTTGGACCGGTCGGAGAGGTCCCACAGCCGGATGGTGCGGTCCTCGCTCGCGGTGATCAGCACCTTCCCGTCGGCGCTGTAGACCGGCGACGCGGTCTGCCCGCTCTGCCCGACCAGCACGGACGACGGGAGCGACCACAGCCGCACGGTCTGGTCCGCGCTGCCCGTGGCGAGGCTGCGGCCGTCCGGGCTGAACCCCACGGCGAACACGGTGCTGTTGCGGCCGGTCAGGGGTTTGCCGAGTGCCTGCGGCTGCGCCGGGTCGGTGACGTTCCACAGCCGGGCGGTGCTGTCGGCGCTGCCGGTGGCGAGCAGCCGCCCGTCGGGGCTGAACGCCACGGACCACACGCTGTCCTTGTGGTCGGTGAGCGGACGGCCGAGCAGCTGGGCGTTGGTCGGGTCGGTGACGTTCCAGAGCCGCACGGTCTTGTCGTCGCTGCCGGTCGCGAGCGTCCGGCCGTCGGGGGAGAAGGCGACCGAGTGGATGGTCGAGTCGTAGCCGCCCAGGGTGCCGAGCGCCACCGGCGTGGTCCGGTCGGTGACGTCCCACAGCACGATCGTCTTGTCGTCGCCGCCGACCGCCAGCACGGTTCCCGCCGGGTTGAACGCGATCGAGCGCACGGCGGAGGTGTGCTGCCCGAGCGGGGCGCCGAGCTGCGCCGGGTGCAACCGGTCGGTCACGTCCCACAGCAGCGAGTTCTTGTTCTCGTTCGCCGTGGCGAGCGTCCGGCCGTCCGGGCTGAACGCGAGCAGGAAGATGGTGCCGTTGTTGCCTTCGAGCGGGTTGCCGAGCGGGGTCGGGTGGGCGATGTCCGTGACGTCCCACAGCCGCACGGTCTTGTCGTCGCCCGCCGTGGCGAGCGTCTTGCCGTCGGGGGAGAACACGGCGGAGCTGACCCAGCTCGTGTGCCCGACCAGCGGGTCGCCCAGCGGCTTCGGGTCCTTGCGGTCGCTCACGTCCCACAGCCGCACGGTGTTGTCGTAGCTCGCGGTGGCGAGCGTGCGGCCGTCCGGGCTGAACGTCGTCAGGTACACCGCGCCGGTGTGCCCGGTCAGCGGCGTGGCCAGCGGCGAGGTCTCGGTCGACACGAGCCGCGTGTAGACGTCCTGGTCGTCGGGTCGCATCCGGTGCGAGACCAGGTCGAACTGCGCGGACAGCGACGGGTCGCTGTCCTGGAGCCGGTTCGCCTCCGACACGACCCCGCGGAACACGGCGTCGTCGCGTTCCCGCACGGCGAGCACGGCGGCCGTGCCCGCGATCAGGGCGAGCACCACCACCACGGACACGGCGGCCCGGCGGGCCCACGTCGACCGCCTGCGCTGCTGGCCCGACACGGCGAGGAAGTCGCTCGCGGTGCCGGTCAGCGACCCCGGCCCCGCGCCGTCGGCCCACTGCCGCGCGGTCTCCAGCCGGGCGCCGCGGTAGAGCAGCGACGAGTCCCGGTCCTGCGCCGCCCACGTGGCCGCGTCCTCCTCGAGGCGCTGCCGCAGCAGCGTGCCCTCGCGGTCCTGGTCGACCCACGTCCGCAGCCGTGGCCACGCCTGGAGCAGCGCCTCGTGGGTGATCTCCACCGAGCCCGCGTCCAGGGTCACCAGCCGTGCCCTGGCCAGCACTTCGAGCGCTTCCTCCGCGGCGGGCCGGTTGGGCGCCTGCTCCACCAGTTCGTGCCGGGTCGAGCGCCTGCGGGTGTCCTGCGTGTCGTCGCCGACGCGGACCAGCCGCAGCAGCAACGTCCGCGCGGCCCGCTGCGCGGCGGGGTCGAGGTCGGCCCAGGCCCGTTCCGCGGTGGCCGCGACCGCGCCCTGGATGCCGCCCGCGGCCCGGTAGCCGCTGATGGTGAGCGTCCCGCTCTGCCTGCGCTGCCACGTCGCGAGCAGCGCGTGCGACAGCAGCGGCAGCGCGCCCGCGTCGTACGCGCCCTGCCTGCCCTGCGGGCGGCCGCCGCGCACGCCGAGGTCGCGCAGCATCAGCTCGATCAGGCCCGGCTCCAACTGGAGCCCAGCGGCCTTGGCGGGCCGCGACACCGCTTCACGCAGTTCGGCCGAGGTCATCGGGCCGAGCACCATCTGCCTGTCCTGCAACGCGTCGGCCAGTTCCGGGTAGGCGAGGCAGCGGCCGTAGAAGTCGGCCCGCACGCCGAGCACGACCAGCACCGGCGGCGTGCCACCGGGGATCGACGGTGTGCACGCGGCGTGCAGCGCCTGCACGAACAGCTGGAGCCTGTTCTCGTCGCCGCCGAGCGTGAACGCCTCCTCGAACTGGTCGACGACCAGCACGAGCCGCTCGGCGCCGTGCCGCTGCGCGTAGGCCGCGAACGCCGCCCGGATCTGGGTGGCGAACCGCATGACCCCCATCAGGGTCTGGTTGATGAACGTGTCCAGCCC
Source organism: Umezawaea sp. (assembly GCA_039922235.1). Classification (GTDB taxonomy): domain Bacteria; phylum Actinomycetota; class Actinomycetes; order Mycobacteriales; family Pseudonocardiaceae; genus Umezawaea. Next base: position 7,667 of record JBDSAJ010000637.1, on the reverse strand, counting down.
GACGGTCGCGTCCTGGCCCATCCCGTCGTGGTCGAGCGCGAGGTCGAGCGCGTCCCCGAGTTCCGGGACCTGGTGCGCCAATTCCTTCAGCGGATCGCCACCCGGCGTCATCAACACCACGGGCCAATCGGCGGAACCGTCGAGGCCGAGATCGCCGCGTGCGATGGCGGGAATCATTCCGGCGCGCACCAATGACGATTTACCGGCGCCGGAAGCGCCGACCAGCATCACGATCCCACTGGTGTCCGCCGCATTTCCCAATCGGCTCACCAATGCGGCCGTGCTGCGTTCTCGTCCGAAGAACCAACCGGAATCTTCGGGGCGGAAAGCGGCCAATCCGCGATAAGGGCAAAGTCCCGATTCTCCGCTCGGAGAATCCTCTTCCGGCGAATCGGCGGGGCCTACCGGACTCGCCAGGGCCTCCTCCCACAGCGTGCGCCAAGCAGCCACGTCGTACAGGTCCGGCACGGCGGGAGTTGACCGCATTTTGCGGGCTTCGCCGATCAAGATCTCCAGTACAACGGATAGTGCCGCGAACCGTGCCGGCACGTTGCGACCACGGCGCCAGTCGCTGACCCGCTGCGCTGTGGCGCGCACCGGCCGATCCTTCTCGTCGGTGCGGCGAGCCCTCGCCACCGACTCGGTGACCTTCTTCAAGGGCGGGTCGCCCGCTTCGGCGTAGAGCAGGGCGAACCTTTCGGCGAACACCCCGCGCGGTCCCATCCCCGGACCGGAACTGCTCATCCGCTGGCCTGCCATCCGTTGTGGATCCGGACCGGAAAACCCGACGAGTACATGTGATCAGGTCTTTTGTCGGCCGTGGAAACTCTGGGTGGTCCAGCCTATCGACTTCCACTGCCAAGCTGCTGCCACGACGTTCCACTCATCCGCCGTCAGTGTGAAGGAGTCCTGGTACCAGTGGTTTCGAAGACGACTGGCGAATGCCGTGGAGCGCTCTGCGCTGAGGAGTCCTGGGGGTCTCCTCAGCGGGCCCGTGTCGAGCGGCCTGCTCGCTGGCACGGTGCCGCCACCTGACCGGAGGCCGCTCGGTCCTGCGGCGGTCCTGCACGCCGCCGATGGGCTCCGAGCGTGCCCGGTGCTCCGGCTCGTCCTCGACTCGCGGAAATGTGGACGGGTAGACATCCCATTGGCGCGGCTGGCCGGTCTGGCCGCCGCGCGCTGAGCGCCAAAGCGGCCGCTGCGGGAACCCGAAGGTCCCGCAGCGGCTCCGGTGCCCCGTCAGCCGTTCCGCGTCACCGCGTCGACCGCCGTCGGGCACCGCTTTGGGGTCGTTCGGATAACCGTCAGCAATCGCTCAGTCGCGCAGAATGACCACCGGCCTCGCCATCCGTTCGGGATTGGGATGCCCAATCGTCCCGGCTAGTTTGGTAACAGTGTTTATGAACTGCGCGCGAGTTCTGGTGCCACTTCCCGAACAGGGTGCTCGGCCTCCGGTACTCGGCGGCGGACAAGGCGATTCACGGGCGGTTCATCACGCTCGCGGGTGACAATGCCGGTGTGGCAACAGGAGAAGACCTTCGACGGCTGACCAGGACACTGCCCCGCGCTTCGGAGCACCTGGTCCGCGACCGGCCCAAGTTCCGGGTCGGCTCGATCGTCTACGCGGCCCTGTCACCGGACGAGCAGACCCTGGGCTTCGCGTTCCCCAAGGAGGAGCGCGAAGCCCTCGTCGCGGCCGAGCCGGACAAGTTCTCGATGCCCCGCGAGTCCGACCTCCGCTACCACTGGGTGCACGGCCGGATGGACGCGCTGTCCGTGGAGGAGCTGCACGAACTCGTCATCGACGCGTGGCTGATGGTGGTCCCCAAGAAGGTCGGCAAGGCCTACCTGGAGTCCCGTCTCCCAGGGGTGCGGCCCTGAGGGCTTGATGTCGTTTTCTCGCGAGCCACAGGCACTGACCTCGCGCAGACTGGTTGCATGCACACCGACCGCGAACGTTGCGTCCGCGCCGTCCAGTCCAAGGACGAGCGGTTCGACGGCTGGTTCTTCACGGCTGTGCTGACCACCGGGATCTACTGCCGCCCGAGCTGTCCGGTGGTGCCGCCCAAGGTCGAGAACATGGTGTTCCACCCGAGTGCGGCGTCCGCGCAGCAGGCCGGTTTCCGCGCCTGCAAGCGGTGCAGGCCCGACACGTCGCCGGGATCGCCGCGGTGGAACGAGCGGGCCGACCTGGTCGCCCGCGCGATGCGGCTGATCGGGGACGGTTTGGTGGACCGCGAAGGCGTGCCGGGGCTCGCGACGCACCTCGGCTACAGCGTGCGGCAGATCGAACGCCAGCTGCTCGCCGAACTCGGTGCGGGCCCGCTGGCGCTGGCGAGGGCCCAGCGGGCGCAGACCGCGCGGCTGCTGATCGAGACGACCGCGCTCCCCATGGCCGACCTGGCGCACGCGTCGGGATTCGCCAGCGTGCGGACGTTCAACGACACCGTGCGCGAGGTGTACGCGCTGACGCCGAGCGAACTCCGGACCAAAGCCCGGAATCCGGGGGTCCAGACGCCGGGCGTGATCTCGCTGCGGCTGCCGTTCCGCCGCCCGCTGTGCCCGGACAACCTGTTCGGCCACCTCGTCGCGACCGCCGTGCCGGGGGTGGAGGAGTGGCGGGACGGCGCCTACCGGCGGACGCTGCGGCTGCCGCGCGGGCACGGCATCGCGTCACTGCGGCCGCAGCCCGAGCACATCGACTGCAAGCTCGCGCTGACCGACCTGCGCGACCTGGCCACGGCGATCAACCGGTGCCGCTGGCTGCTGGACCTGGACGCCGACCCGGTGGCTGTGGACGACCAGTTGAGCACTGACCCGGTGCTCGCGCCGCTGGTGCTCAAGGAGCCCGGCAGGCGGGTGCCGCGCACCACGGACCCGGAGGAGTTCGCGATCCGCGCGGTGCTCGGCCAGCAGGTGTCGACGGCGGCGGCCCGTACGCATGCCGCCCGGCTCGTTCAGGCGCACGGTGAGCCGATCACCGATCGCGATGGTGGTCTGACCCATCTGTTCCCGACCACGGAGGCGCTGGCCGAACTCGACCCTGAGTCGTTGGCCATGCCGCGGAGCCGCCGCGTCACGGTGACCGGGTTGGTCGCGGCGCTGCCGGACCTCGGGCTGAGCATCGGTGGTGACTGGGAGCGGGCCAGGGCGGAGTTGGCTGTGCTGCCTGGTATCGGGCCGTGGACGGTTGAGACGATCGCCATGCGGGCGCTGGGTGACCCCGATGCCTTTGTGGCCAACGATCTCGGGGTCAAGCTTGCGGCTGAGTCGCTTGGGTTGTCGGTTAAGCCTGTTGACCTGGTTCGGCATTCGGGTCGGTGGTCTCCGTGGCGGGCCTATGCGGTTCAGCACCTGTGGGCTACCGGTGACCATGCGGTCAACCGGATGCCTGTCTGAGTAAGAGGGAGAAGATGTACACCACGATCGACAGTCCGGTTGGACCGCTCACCCTCGTTTCTGCGGGTGAGGGGCTGTCCGGGCTCTACATGGCCGAGCAGCGTCACCGGCCTGCGCCTGAGACGTTCGGCGAACCCGACCCTGTCCCGTTCGCTGCTGCCATTGAGCAGCTTGGGGAGTACTTCGACGGTGGTCGGACCGAGTTCGATCTGCCGCTTTCCTTGCGGGGGACGCCTTTTCAGCGGTCTGTGTGGGGTGAGCTGACCAAGATCCCTTACGGGGAAACGATCTCGTACGGTGAGCTGGCTGCGCGGCTGGGCAATCCGGCTGCGTCTCGGGCTGTTGGGTTGGCCAACGGCAAGAACCCGGTTGGTATTGTCGTGCCGTGCCACCGGGTGGTCGGGTCGACGGGTGACCTCACGGGTTACGGGGGCGGCATCGAGCGGAAGCGGCACCTGTTGGCGTTTGAGCGTGGGGTTGGTTGAGTCTGGTGCTGGTGAGCCCGGTGGCGGCGGCTTCCAGCGTGGTGTGGCCGATTTGACTTGGGGACCCCTCATTTGACCCTTTATCGGGTCAAAGAGGGCAGGTCGTAGAGCCTGCCCGATCGACAAGTGTAAGGGTCAAATCCCCAAGTAAAATCGGCCACGCTTCGCGTCGGGCCTGGTCAGCTAGGCAGTCGTGCGGTTTTTCGGACAGTCCTGCCTGCCTGCCTGGCGTGTGGCTTCCTCGCTCGGTTGGCTGGCTCACGTTCGGCGTGTGTAGCGGTGTTTCACGCCGGCCGGGAAGTAGTCCGGGTCGCCCGCTGGTTTGAGTACCACCTCGGGTAGTTGTCGTTCGGCGGGTACGTAGTGCGCGAACTCGCTGTTGAGCCGCACCAGCTGTTCCCGCACCGACTCCGCGACCGTCGCCGCGTCGCCGGTCCGGTTCGGTGCCAGTTCGACGGTGACGCGCAGCCGGGTGTTCTCGTCGGTGTCGGCCACCGTTTCCAGCACGAACTTGCCGGTGACCCAGTCGCTGATCTCCGGCTGCTCCAAGCCGACGGTCACGTTCTCCGGGTAGACGTTCGCGCCGAAGAACGACACGGTGAACAGTGACCGGCCGAACACGAACACGAATGGCAGGTCGTTGTCGGCCTCAGGGGTGAACCCGTTGCGGGAGCAGAAGTTCAGCATCTCGGTGGACGTGAGCACGCCGCCGTTGTCGGCGATGTGGTAGCGGATCAGTGGTACGCCGTTGTCGCCGGAGAACAGCAGGGTTCCCTCGTGGGCCTCGAAAAAGCGGCTCGCCGGGTCGTACTGCACCAGCGTTGGCAGTCGGGAGTCGCCGAAAAGGTCCCGCGCGAGGTCCGGGCGTCCGGCCAGGAAGCGGCGGATCGACACCGACAGCGGGGTCTCGTTGCCGAGCACGCCAGCGTCCGCCGTGCCGTACAGCGACGCGGAATCCCTTGTTGGATCAGTCATTCCGGCCCGCTGTCCGACGAGGTCGCGCCACTCCTCGCTGAACACCTCGCCGGCCAGCACGAGCTTCACGGCGCGCTGCGACCAGTCGAACCCGGACGCCACGCCGGTGTCTACGACGTCCTTCACGAACGGCGGGTAGCCCAGCAGCACGACCTGGTCGAAGTGGTCGGCCAGTTCTGGTAGCACCCGAAGGATTTCTGCCTTGTTGTTGCCCGGTGCGACCACGGTGATCGGGTAGCCCTTTGCCGCCAGGTGTCGGGTGCATGCCAGGGTGAAGAGGCCGCCGACCCAGGTGCCTAGCGGGAAGCAGACCACCGCGAGGGTGCTGCGCTCGTGTGCTTGGAAGCCGTCGCGGAACACCTGCTCGAACCGGCGCGCGATGGCCAGTTCGTCTACCAGCGACCGCGGCCACACCGTCGGCTGACCGCTGGAGCCGGACGACACGGCGATCATGTCGCACCCGTCGAGCCTGCCGTCGCGGCACAGCTCGGGCAGCGGGTAGCGCCGGTGGTAGGTGTCCTTGTCGGTCATCGGCAGCGTGCGGAAGTCGTCCATCGTGGTGATGGTGGCGGGGTTGATTCCGTGCTCTCGCAGGAACTTCCCGTACGCGGGCACGGTCGCCGCCACCCGGTGGAACAGGTCCAGTACCGACTCCTGCGGGCTTGAGCCTGCGAAGAACGACTTGAATCCCTCGGTGACCCGTGTTCCACGTTCGGTGTCCACTCGACCAGCCTAGGGTGATCGGGGTGTGGTGGCGGATACCGATCGATGACCGAGTGCTCGGCAGGCCCCGGCGCGTGCGGGGGATCAAGAGCAGTCCCCGGTCGCGGGTGTGGTCCGCGGAGTTCGACGGCGTGCCCGCGGTGGTCAAGCAGTCCGTCGGTGGACCGGACGCGGACCAGCGGTACGAGCGGGAGCTGACCGCGTTGCGGCTGGCGGCACGGGCTGAGCCGAGGATCGCGCCGCGGGTGCTGGCCGTCGATCCCGATCGGCGGATCATGGTGCTGGAGAAGGTGCCGGTTCGCAGGCGGACCATGCCGAACTGGGTCGTCTACGCCGAAGGGCTTGCCCGGTTGCACCAGGTCACGACGGTCGCCGACCTCGGCGCGCTGCCCGCGGCGGACGTGCCCGCGGAGGCCGACCTCGCCGCGTTTCGGCGGCTGTGCGCGGACTTCGGCCTGGCCACGCCCGACGACGAGTTGGACTCGCTGCCGTTGAGGTTGGCCGGTGGCCACCAGCTGATCCACGGCGATCCGTGCGTCGGCAACGCGCTGCCCGTCGAGGGGCGGACGTGGTTCCTCGACTTCGAGCACGCCGCGCTGGGCAACGGGCTCACGGAACTGGCGTACCTGCGGATCGGGTTCCCGACGTGCTGGAGCCTCAACACCGTTCCCGCGGACCAGGTCGCCGCCGCGGAGGCCGCCTACCGTGCGCTGGTTCCCGACGTGGACGGCACGGTGGCGGAGCACTGCGTCGGCTGGCTGCTGCGGGGTGACGCGCTGGTCGAGCGTGCCCACCGGGACGGCCGCGACCACCTCGGCAGGCTGCTGCGCGAGGACTGGGAGTGGGGGTTCGTCAGTGCGCGGCAGCGGTTCGCTCACCGGCTCGGTGTGGTCGCGGCGGTGACCGAACCGGAACTCGCCGGGACGGCTCGGCTGGCGAAGGACTTGCGGGAGCGGGTGCTCGCGCGGTGGCCGGATGCCGCCCGGCCACCGCGCAAGGCGGCTCACGTCTTGGAGTGATCCAGGATCGCGGGCACCACGACGTCCCACGAGGACCGCGGCAGTTCGTGGCCGACGCCGGGCAGCACGACCAGCGTGGCGTTCGGGATCTCGCGCGCCAGCGCCTCGCCGTGGGCGAGTGCGAAGAGCGGGTCCCGGTCGCCGTGCAGGACCAGCGTGGGAGCGGTGATCTGCCCGATCCGCCCGTGCCAGACCGGGCCGCCGCGGATGAGCTGGTGGTTGTTCGCCGACTGGGGGCTCGACGTCCGGTCGTGGTCGCGTTCGACCGCGGCCCGCACGGCCGCCTCGTCGAACTCGCCTGCGGTGAACCAGCGCAGCACGCCGACCAGGTGGTCGACCACCGACGAGCGGTCCGACCAGTCGGGCTGGGCCAGGGTGGTGAAGTACTCCAGCGCCTCCGGTGAGAGGGGCGGGAGATCGCCCTCGACGGGACTCGCCGGGCTGGTCGCGACCAGCGTGAGCGAGGCGACCCGGTCCGGGTGGTCCACCGCGAGGACCTGGGCGATGCCGCCGCCCATCGACAGGCCGACGACGTGTGCCGCCGCCACGTCCAGCGCGTCGAGCACGCCGACGGCGTCACCGACCAGTTCGGGGAACCCGTAGCCCGGTTCGCCGGGCGGGTAGGTGACCGACCTGCCGGTGTCGCGGTGGTCGTAGCGGATCACGTACCGGTCGGTCAGCCGGGCGCAGAACTCGTCCTGCCAGGACGTCATGGAGCTGCCCGAGCCCGCGAGCAGCAGGACCGCGGGATCGGTCGGCTCGCCGAAGGTCTGGACGCACAGCTCGACCCCGTTGACGGGGATGAGGCGTTCGCTGGTCATGGCGAAGACCCTGCCCGATCGCATTGACAAGTTCCATTTTTATGTACAAACTCATTTTTGCGATGAGAGACGTCCTGTACCTGGATCGGATCGAGCAGGCCGAGACCCTGCTCAAGCCGCAGCGCGTCGAAGTGCTGCGGCAGTTGGCCGAGCCCCACTCGTGCGGCGAGGTGGCCGTTCAGCTCGCCCAGACCTCCCAACGGGTCTACTACCACGTGAAACGCCTGGTGGAAGCTGGTCTGGTG
>JBDSAJ010000636.1:0-3341 GCA_039922235.1 Umezawaea sp. | reverse complement strand
GCGTCGCGCGGCAGAACCGCGACCTGCTCGTCAACGCCATGAACGCGGCGGGCTTCACCAACCTCGCCGAGGAGTGGTGGCACTTCACCCTGCGCGGCGAACCGTTCCCCGACACCTACTTCGACTTCCCCGTGGCCCGATCGTCCGTGTGCTGACGACCGTCGGGGGATCCGCACCGCCGCGGGTCCCCCACCCGGTCAGCGGAGCAGGTCGTCACAGGTGATGGCGCGGCTGGGGAGGGTGCTCCCCGGTTGTGGGCGCAGGCCGTCGAGCATCAGCGCCATGCAGCGCTCGGCCGCGCCCTCGATGCTGTCGAGCTTGTCCGGCAGTTGCCGCGTGAGCAGCACGAACAGCATCGCCACGTCCCCCGTGCCGACGTCGGGCCGCACCTGTCCCTCCGCTTGGGCCCCCTTGACCATGCGGTCGAGGTCGGCCAGCAGGGCCCGGCGGAACTCCACGGTCATCGGGTCGTCGCGGATGATCGCGCCCGCCTGCGCGGAGATCATCGCGAGGTGGACGCTGAGCCGGAGTTCCCGCGAGAACCGCACGAACCGGACGAGCGCGTCCCAGGCGGTCGGCTCCTCCTCGACGGAAGCCCGCGCTTCGGCCAGCGCGCCGGTGAAGCTGTCCTGCGCGACCTCGCGGATCAGGGTCTTGCGGTCGGGGAAACGCCGGTAGAGCGTGCCGACGCCGACCCCCGCCGAGCGCGCGATCTCCTCCATCGGGGCGTCCGGCCCCTGCGCGACGAAGATCGTCCGGGCGGCCGCGACGATCTGGTCGCGGTTGCGCCTGGCGTCGGCACGCAGTTGCGTGCCGGGATCGACTGCCATGGGGCTGCGCCTTTCCACTCGAACCGGGGCCCGATTCTCGCACAGGGGGCCGGACAACCGGACTTACCGGAAAAACAGGGATCAACATCCCGAAGTAGGTGGACGATTTCCTTCCGCTTCGCTAAATTGGTAAGTGGAAGGTAATCCTCCGCATACTCACAGTTCGCAGTCGGCACGCGTGACGTCCCGCTGCCGGATTCACCCGTGACCCGCACAAGTGGCCGGTCACCAGGCGCACGAGGAGATCGCGATGACGGAAGTGCTCCAAATCCGCCCCGAACAGTTCCCGCTGACCAGGGAATGCCCCTTCTCGCCACCCAAGGAGTACCGCGAGATCCGCGAGCAGGAACCGATCGCGAAGGTCCACCTGAGCAGCGGGACGTGGGCCTGGGCGATCACCCGGCACGAGGACGTGCGGACGATGCTGGCCGACCCGCGGTTCAGCTCGGACCGGACGAACCCGAACTTCCCGGCGCTGGTCAACGGCGGGCGGCTCCGGCCGGACGGCGAGAAGGCCGAGAAGTCCATGATCTCCCTGGACGCGCCCGAACACGGGCCCGCCCGGCGCGCCGTGCTCGGGGAGTTCACCGTGCGCCGGATGGAGGCGCTGCGCCCGCGCATCCAGGAGATCGTCGACGAGCGGATCGACGCCGTGCTGGCCGGGCCCCGTCCCGCGGACCTGGTGCGCGAACTCTCCCTGCCGGTGCCATCGCTGGTGATCTGCGAACTGCTCGGGGTTCCCTACAGCGACCACGAGTTCTTCCAGGACCACACCGCCACGATGATCAACAGGCAGAGCGCCCCCCAGACCCGTTACGCGGCGGTCCGCGCGATCGAGTCCTACCTCGGCGACCTGATCACGCTCAAGGAGCAGGACCCCAGCGACGGGGACCTGCTGGGCAGGCAGATCATCAAGGGTCGAGCCGAGGGCACCTACCGGCACGAAGCCCTGGTGGCGATGGCTTTCCTCCTGCTGCTCGCCGGGCACGAGACCACCGCGAACATGATCTCCCTCGGCACGGTGGCGCTGCTGGAGAACCCCGACCAGCTGGCGCTGGTCAAGGCGGACCCGACGAAGACGCTGCCCGCGGTGGAGGAGCTGCTGCGGTACTTCACCATCGTCGACGCCGTCACCGCGCGGGTGGCGACCGAGGACGTGGAACTGGGCGGGATCACCATCCGGGCGGGCGAGGGCGTGCTCGGGCTCGGCTTCTCGGCCAACCGCGACCCGGAGGCCTTCGAGAACCCCGACAGCCTGGACGTCGAGCGCGGAGCGCGGCACCACGTCGCGTTCGGCTTCGGGCCGCACCAGTGCCTCGGCCAGAACCTGGCCCGCATGGAACTGCAGATCGTCATCGACACCCTGTTCCGCCGCATCCCCGACCTCGCGCTGGCCGAGCCGGTGGAGAAGCTGCCGTTCAAGGACGAGGCGGCGATCTACGGGCTGTACGCGCTGCCGGTCACCTGGTGAAGGCACCGCACCAGCCGGTCGAGGGTCGCGACACGCTCTTCCCACCGTTGCCCGGATGGTCGGCCGATGCGGCATCGTATGACCGTGGCTGACAAGGGACGTGCGTTGGTGCTGGGTGGCGGCGGGGTCACCGGGATCGCCTGGGAGACCGGGCTGATCCACGGACTGGCGGAGGCGGGTGTCGACCTCGCCGAAGCCGACCTGCTGGTCGGGACGTCGGCGGGCTCCGTCGTCGCCGCCCAACTGGCGGGTGGCGTGCGCCTGGAGGAGTTGTACGAAGGCCAGTTGCGGACGCCGGAAGGGGAAATACCCGCCCGGCTCACCAACGGCATGGTGCTGCGCTACCTGGCGGCCTACGCGCTCCCCGGAACCGACAGCCGCAAACGCGCCCGCCTCGGCCGAGCCGCCCTGCGCGCCAGGACGGCTTCCGAGGCCGAGCGGCGCGTCGTGTTCGAGAGCAGGCTCGCCCTGCGCGGCTGGCCGGACCGCGCGCTGCGCGTCACGGCCGTGAACGCCGAGGACGGCGCTTTCACGGTGTTCGACCGCGACAGCGGCGTGCCGCTCCTCGACGCCGTCGCCGCGAGCTGCGCCGTGCCCCTGGTGTGGCCGCCGGTGACCATCGACGGCCACCGGTACATGGACGGCGGCATGCGCTCACCCGCCAACGCCGACCTCGCCGACGGCTACGAGCGGGTCGTCGTCGTCGCCCCGCTCACGAGGGCGCTGAGCCGCGCCACCAGCCCTGGCGCGCAGGTCGCCGCGCTGAGCGGACGCTCGATCCTGCTCAGCCCGGACGCCGCGGCTGTGAAGGCGATAGGCCGCAACGTGCTCGACCCCACCCGCCGAGCACCCGCCGCCCAAGCGGGCCGGGCGCAGGCGGCCGCCGTCGTGGAGGCCGTACGACGCATCTGGGAGTCGTAGCCACGCTCAACCGCTCCGGTCTCACTTGGTCCGTTGAACAACACCCTTGCGGAGGAGAAGAGCCGCACGCTGATGACACTGGGCTTGGAAAAGCACGTTCCTGCCAACAGATGGGTTAA
>JBDSAJ010000635.1:0-15407 GCA_039922235.1 Umezawaea sp. | reverse complement strand
GCGTCGCGCGGCAGAACCGCGACCTGCTCGTCAACGCCATGAACGCGGCGGGCTTCACCAACCTCGCCGAGGAGTGGTGGCACTTCACCCTGCGCGGCGAACCGTTCCCCGACACCTACTTCGACTTTCCGGTGGCCCGTTCGTCCGCGGGGTGATCCGAGAAGCCGAGCCACGCAGGTCCACATCGGACAGACCTCGAAGCTGATCGTGGCAGGCACGCCCACCGTCGGTGCCCGGTCGAACGTGGCCCAGGCGTGCACGCGGCGGACTCGGTGGGCCGTCTGCACGATGGTCGCTGCGCTGTTCGCCGCTCTGTGTAGCAAGTCGGTCACTTCACGCGATCAACGTCAGGGAGCCGCCCCTGTGCGAAACCGATCACGAGGAGAAGCGCATGTCCTGGCCAACCAGACAGGTCCTGATCATCCCCGCCCCACCGGTCCACGTCGGCGCGACGATCTCCGGGAGCACGTCGTGATCACCGGCGCGGCGCGGCTGCGCAAGGTGCTGGCGGCCGCCGCGGCGGCGCTGGTGCTGTCCTCCGGCACGGCCCACGCGGCAGACCAGGTCCCGCAATCCCACATCTACACGCCCACGAACGGCGTGCGGGCCGAAGTCGGCGAATCCGTGCTGGTCACGGGCGGTGGCTACGACGGCAACCAATCCGACACGCTGCGGGACTACCAGGTCTCGGTGGACGGTGGGGAAACCTGGAACTCCGGATACCGGACCGCCACCGTGCCGCTGAGCGGGGAAACCGGCATCACGCAGGCGTTGTGGGCGTACGTGTTCACCCCGGAGGAGCCTGGCATCTACACGATCGTCAGCCGGGTCAACACCGACACCGTCAACGGCCAGGTCTCCGCACCCAGGACGCTGTACGTCGGCGTGACCGCACCCGCACTCCCGAGCTGCTACCAGTGCAGTTTCTACTCCGAGAACCCTTATGAGTACGACGATGAGGGGCAACCGGTGGAACTGGGTCTGCGATTCCGGGTCGATCGGCCAGGCGTCGTAACGAGGATCATCACCTCGTGGAACAGCTACGAGGCCAGCCGGGTTCGGTTGTGGCGTGCTGACGGGACGTTGCTGGCCGACCAGGCCGTCACCGGCGTGTACGCCGACCCGTTCCCCACGCCCGTGCCGGTGGTGCCGGGCGAGGAGTACGTCGCCTCGTTCACCTCGTGGCGCGGCCTGTACCGGTCGAGCCAGAACACGTTCCCGGCGACGATTATCCGGACACCCTTCATCGTCCCGGCGCACGCGGGCGTCTACAGCTACGACCTCGGATTCCCCACCGAGACCTGGCACGACAGCTACTACTGGGTCACCCCGGAGCTCCAGCGACTGTGAGAACTCCCGGCCGGTCACCGGTCCCAGGACGTGTCGGCCGCTGAGGTCGCCCGGCGGTGACAAGTTTGTTCTCGGTGGACTGGTCGACGAGGAAGACCGGCAGGGTTGCCCGCCGGTCTTCCTCGACCCGGCCGCTACTCCACCGTGACGCTCTTGGCCAGGTTCCGCGGCCTGTCGATCTCCCTGCCGAGCACCAGCGCGAGGTGGTAGGCGAGCAACTGGAGCGGGATCGACAGCAGGATCGGCGCCAGTTCCACCGTGGTCCGCGGAACCTGGATCACGTGGTCGACCAGCCCGGCGGGCAGCGACGCTGTGCTTGCCGAAAATGCCGTCCGTGCTGGTCAGGCGGCTTGGTGGTACTCGTTGAGGATGCCGCCCAACCGTTGTCGTCGGCGGATGTGAGCTTGGTCGGTGATCGGTGGCGGCAGCGGGTGTAGTGGTCGGGCGTTGACGATGCCCTGGTGGGGCCTGTGCGAGTTGTAGAACTTCTCGTACTCATGCAGGGCGCGGAGCAGGTGTCGTTGGTTCCAGATGAGGGTGCGGTCGAGGAGTTCGTGGCGGCAGCTCTGGATCCAGCGTTCCATGATCGAGTTCATCCGCGGGATACGGACTCCGCTGAGAACGATCGAGATGCCCGCATCAGCGAGAACGGCGTCGAACAGGGCGGGGAACGTCCCGTCCCGGTCGCGGATCAGGAACCGCGCGCAGCTGCCCGCGTCGTCGAGGTCCATGACGAGGTTCTTCGCGGCCTGGGTGACCCAGACCGCGGTCGGGTGCGCCGTGGCGCCCAGGACGCGGATGCGGCGGCTGGTGTGTTCGATGACCGCGAGTACGTATAGGTGGGTGCCGCTCAAGGTCGGTACTTCGAAGAAGTCGCAGGCCAGCAGGGCTTGGGCTTGGGAGCGGAGGAAGTTCGCCCAGGTGGTGGAAGTGCGATCGGGTGCCGGGTCGATTTCGGCGTCCTTGAGGGTCTGCCACACGGTGGATGCGGCGACTTTGATGCCGAGTACGAGTAGTTCGCCGTGGATGCGGCGGTAGCCCCAGGTGGGGTTCTCCCGTGCCAGGCGCAATACCAGGAGCCGGATCGAGCGCACGGTCCGTGGTCTTCCAGGACGCTGGGGTCGAGATCTGGCGGCGTGGCGGCGCGCGAGCAGGTCTCGGTGCCAGCGCAGCACTGTTTCCGGGCGTACTGGCAGACGAAGCTGGCGAAGCACTGTCAGGGGGAGCCGGTGCAGCAGTGCCGCGAAGAACGCCCGATCAGCGGGGAAGAACTGCCGCCGGGTCTTGTCCAGTTGGCGTTCCAGGACCGTGATGTGGTGCCGCAGCGCCAAGATCTCCGTGTCTTTGTCTCGATCGCTCATGGGCAGCAGGCGTAGTAGGGCGAACGTGTTGGTCACGCTGAGGTAGATAGCCATCGGCGACCACGACGCGGACGCCTCCGGACCAACAGGCCCCGACTGCACGCCGGCGGCCGTTCTGGCCGGCGAAAAACCCTACTACTCAACGAAAGCGGACCTGCGGGTCATGGTCGTCCCCAACAGCGGCCACGACATCCAACTGCACAAGAACGCCCCCCCAACCAGCGCCGACATCCTCGACTGGGTCAAGCACGTGAGCCCACCACACGAACGATGACACCACCGGCCCGTGCGTCTGACTGGGCCAAGACGCACGGGCCGACCGGATCAGGTCGTGATCGGTGCGCTGCTCGCAGACGCGGTGATCGAACGCAAGTCGCTGGTGCCCGTTCCAGCCGCCTCCCACGCCACGTCGAAGAACGATCGGAAGGTGCCGAACGTCGCACCTTCCTCCACCGTGTAGCGCTCGAAGAACACACGCGACGGGTTCCCCAACCCCGACGTCATCGATCCGGACCGTCCTCCCGGCAGGCACATGGCGTTCGGGTGAGGAACGCACCACTGCCCCGCGGAACCGTTGGCGCGCACGGAGATGGTGGTCGCCCTGGAGACCCTGCTCGCGCGGGCGTCGGGATTGGAGCCGGCTGTCGAACCGTCCGAAGTGGAATGGAAGAGCCGCAACGTCAACAGGATTCCGCTGTGCCTTCCCGTCGTCTGGTGATGACCCGTCGGGGGTCCGCCTAGGCGTTGCCCACGCTGGCCAGGGTTTCGGCCAGTACCAACGGGTTCAGGTAGTCGCGGTACGAGACGACCAGGCCGTCCTTGACCCGGAGCACGGCGATGATGGTCTGGTGCAGGGGTTTGCCCGTGGGGATCACGGTGCCGTGGGCGTCGTACTCGACGATCACCACCTCCGGGTCCACGGTCTCGTGGATCACCGTGTTGCGGTACTCGTCGAACCTGACGAGGCCGTTGGCCTGGGCGGTCAGGAACTCGCGGATCTGCTCGCGACCCTCCACGCGGCCGGGGATGCCCGCCGGTCGGTACGGCCACTCGACGTAGCCGTCCGGGGCGATCAGGCTCACGAACGTGTCGGTGTCCTGCTCGCGGCTCGCCCGCAGGACCTGCTCGACGACTTTGCGTGACGTGGCAGTCATGGCCATCCCTCTTTCGTTGAACGCTTGTTGATTGAACAACCGTAGAACGAAATGTGCCCTCGGTCAACGGCCGTAGAATGAACGCGTGACCGAACCGAGCGCCCGCCCCACCAGGGCGCAGCAACGCCTCCAGAGCGAGGAGCGCATCCTCAGCGCGGCCCGTCAGCTCTTCGCCGACCTCGGCTACGACCGGACCACGATCCGCGCCGTGGCGTCGGCCGCCGGTGTCGACGCCGGTCTGGTCATGCACTACTTCGGCAGCAAGGACCTGCTCTTCGCCCGCGCCTCCGAGATCCCCGCCGACGAGTTGCCCGGCGGCACCTCGGAGGAGGTGGCCGAGGCGCTGCTCACGTCGCTGAGCAGGCGCTTGACCGACGAGCCGACGGCCTCGCTGGCAGTGCTGCGCTCGGTGCTCACGAACGCCGACGCCGCCGACCGCTACCGGGCCGCCGGGGAGCCCCAGTTCGCCCAGCTCGCCGAGGCGATCCCGACGCCCGACGCCGACCTGCGGGCGAGCCTGCTCAGCGCGATCGTCCACGGCGTGATCGCCGAGCGGTACCTGCTGCGCCTCACGAATCTCGCGGACGCCTCACCCGAGCAGATCATCGCCCTGCTGCGCCCGTGCTTCCAAAGCCTGGCCACTCCCCCGCCGACGGACCCCGCGGGCGGCCCACCTGCATCGATGAAGCCCCGATAGCTTCACTGATCCGTCATGCGTTGAAACGCGAATAGTCTTCCGTTTCGAGTCGGTTCGCGCTCAAGATGGTCAGGCACATCCCTGTCGCCAACGCCGTCGTCAAGGAGCAACCGTGATCATCCGCTTGGTCCTCACCGCACTCTTGGCCGCTGTGGCGCTGACCCCGACCGCGACGGGAGCGCCGAGCCCGTGGTGGGAGCCGGTGGCCCGCCCGGCACCCGACTCGGAGATCAACGTCACCGGCGAGCCGTTCCACGGCACCGACAGCCAGGGCCGGGTGCGGGGGCTCGTCGACGCCCACAACCACCTGATGACCAACGAGGGCTTCGGCGGGCGGTTGATCTGCGGCAAGCCGTTCTCCACGCAGGGCGTCGCGGACGCGCTGAAGGACTGCCCCGAACACTACCCGAACGGGATCGGCGCGATCTTCGAGGCGATCGTCGCCGACCCGGACGGGCACGACCCGGTCGGCTGGCCGACGTTCAAGGACTGGCCGTCGTACAAGACGGTCTCGCACCAGCAGGACTACTACGCCTGGGTCGAACGCGCGTGGCGGGGCGGCCAGCGGATCCTGGTGACCGACCTGACCAGCAACGCGGCCCTGTGCACGATCTACCCGTTCAAGGACCGCGGCTGCGACGAGATGGAGTCGGTCCGCCTGCAGGCCAGGCGCACGTACGAACTCCAGGACTTCGTCGACGGCATGTTCGGCGGTCCCGGCAAGGGCTGGTTCCGGATCGTGACGAGCCCGGAGCAGGCGAGGGCCGTCGTCGCGCAGGGCAAGCTCGCCGTCGTGATGGGCATCGAGACGTCAGAGGTCTTCGGCTGCCGCCACCTGCTCAACTTCCCCTTGTGCACCAAGGGTGACATCGACCGCGGCCTCGACGAGGTGTACGCACTCGGCGTGCGCAGCATCTTCCCGTGCCACAAGTTCGACAACGCCCTTTGCGGTGTCCGGTTCGACTCCGGCACCCAGGGCACGATCATCAACGCGGCCCAGTTCCTCCGCACCGGCACCTGGTGGACCACTGAGCAGTGCGCCGGCCCCTACCAGGACAACCCGATCGGCCTCGCGGCACCGAACGCGCTCATCCCACCGGGCGTCGTCGCACCCGCGTACGACCCAGCGAAGCGGTGCAACACCCGCGGCCTGACCTCCCTCGGCGAGTACGCGGTGCGCGGCATGATGAAGCGGCACATGATGGTCGAGATCGACCACATGAGCGTGAAGGCCGCCGGCCGCACGCTCGACATCGCCACCGAGGCCGGCTACCCCGGCGTCCTGTCGAGCCACAGCTGGATGGACGCCAACTACACCGAACGCGTCTACCAGGTGGGCGGTTTCGTCGCCTCGTACGAAATGGACAGTGAGAAGTTCGTCCAGCAGGCCACTTCGACCACCGCGCTGCGCCGCCAGTACCAGGTGGGCCTGGGCTTCGGCAGCGACTACAACGGCGTCGGCTCCCACCCCGCACCCCGCACCGGCGTCACGTACCCGTTCCGCAGCTACCCGGACGGACCGCTGGTCGACCGCCAACGAACCGGTTCCCGCGTGTGGGACTTCAACACCGACGGCGGCGCCCACGTGGGCCTGATGCCGGACTGGGTCGAACAGGTGCGCCAGCTGGGCGGCGACCCGCTAGTGAACGACCTGCTCGCAGGCGCCGAATCCTACCTTCGCACGTGGTCCGGAACCCAGCGGTGGCCTTCATGACCACGCCGTCGCGGTGGCAGTAAGCACTTCCGCTGTTCCCGAACGCTGCTGCCGTGACATCTCGTTCACGGCAGCAGCTCGGGGGTTCCACCGACTGATGTCGCGCCTGGTTCACCCGCGCTCCCTCGTAGGCTGTCCCCCACGCGACGGACAGGAGGGCTGAGGTGGCCGAGACGACGCTGGCCGAGGTGATGGCCGAACTGGCCTCGCTCGACGACCCGAAGACCCGCGTGGTGAACGAGAAGCACGGCGACGATCACGGGGTGAACCTCGGCAAACTGCGTGCGGTCGCGAAGCGGTTGAAGACGCAGCAGGAACTCGCGCGCCGGCTTTGGAAGACGGAGGACACCGCGGCGCGGCTGCTGGCACTCCTGATCTGCCGCCCGAAAGCGTTCGAACGTGACGAGTTGGACGCCATGCTGCGCGCGGCGCGCGCCCCCAAGGTGCACGACTGGCTCGTGAACTACGTGGTGAAGAAGAGCCCGCACGCCGAAGAACTGCGGCTGATCTGGTTCGCCGATTCGGATCCGGTGGTCGCGAGTGCCGGGTGGGCGCTGACCACCGAACGCGTGGCCAAGAAGCCGCAAGGCCTCGACCTCGCGGGACTGCTCGACATCATCGATGCGAAGATGAAGGACGCCCCGGAACGCCTGCAGTGGGCGATGAACCACTGCCTGGCCCAGATCGGGATCGAGCACGCCGAGCACCGCGACCGCGCCATCGCCATCGGCGAAAGCCTCCAGGTGCTCGAGGACTACCCGACTCCCCCGAACTGCACGTCCCCGTTCGCACCCATCTGGATCGCCGAAATGGTGCGCCGACAGCCCGTCGAGTAGCAGCCGTCACTTCGGATCGTCGAACTCCGCTCGGATCCGGCTGAGCCACTCGATTCCCAGCCTGCGCCCGTCGGGGAACTGGTCGTCCCGATCCCTGCGCCACGTCGTGATCATCGCCAACACGAGGAGCCTGCAGTCGCGCAACAGGTCTTGATCGACGCCCGGATAGTGCTCACCGACTTCTTCGGGCGCATGGGCCAGGTCGAATTCGACCGGCCCATGGCAGCACGTCTCGAAGTCGATGAACAGCAACCCGTTCTTCGTGGCGAGCACGTTGCCCGGATGCGGCTCGCCGTGCAGCAACTGCTCGACTCCGCCGCGACCGACGATCGCTCGCCGCAGGCTCCGCAACGTGTCGCCGAGCAGTTCCCGATCCACATCAGCGAGGGCCGGGGTGCGGTCGCGATTCGCCACGAGTCGCTGTGCCTGCTCAACTCGGTCCGTGAAGTGCGGTGTGGGTACGTCGAGCTCGCCCATGCCGACATGCAGCCGCCGGAGTGCGTCGGCGTAGTCGGCAGGTGAGACCTCTGGATGAGTCGCGGATTCGTAGTAGGTCCACAGCGTGACCACGAACGAGTCCCGCTCGTAGACCCGTGGCTCCACCCGAGGCTCGAGAACGGCTACCGGACTCCCCGCGAGCCGTTGGGCGAGTTCGATCTCGACCTGTGCGACCTGATCCGCAACAGGCGCCACCCTGGCCAGGACGTCACACGGCACCAGACGCAGGGTGAGCTTGTTCGAGTTCTGGACAACGACGACGTCGTCGACCTCCAAGTCGACCGATGCCGCGATCGACCTGGCCGCGGTCACCGCACGCTGGAACTCCGACGCCTGCATCGTCTCCGGGCTCCCTTCCCCAGCGGGAACCCTAACGCCGTCCCGGTTGTCCGGTCGGACCGGACAACCGGGGATCAGCTATCTCCAGAACGTGTCGACGACCCGAACTCGGGCCTCCTTGGTGGCATGTGCGTTCGCGGTGCGGGACTCGGCCGACGTGTCAGCCGGAACAGGCGGACGAGGACTGTCCGTGCACTCGGACCTCGACGGCGGGAGCACGCCGTTGATCAGGTAGTTGTTCACCTTCCCCGTGACGCAGGCGTTGGTGCCGTAGTGCCCGTGTTGGCCGCTGTCGCGGACGGAGATCAACTGGTCGCTGAGCTTCGCGGCCATCGCGGGGCCGCCGTCGTACTGGGTGGCCGGGTCGCCGTCGGCCTGGATCACGACACCCGTGGGGTAGCCGTTCCTCTTCAGCGGTACCAGTTTCTCGGGCGGCGTGAACGAGCGGAACGCGCAGTTGTTCGGCGCGGCGCCGATCACGCCGCTGCCATTGCCGTCGTGGTACGGGTATCGCTCGCGGAACAGGCGCATGTCGTCGTAGTAGGTGTTGAGGTCAGTGGGCCAGTCGGCCTCGCACGTGACCGTGTCGAACACACCGGGGTCGACCTTGGCGATGCCCTGCTCGTGGAACAGGCCGACCGCGGTGCTCGTGTCGGCGGACAAGGGGGTGCCGTCCGCCGCGGCCTGGCGGACTTCCGCGACGACCTCGGCGGTCACGTCCCAGACCGAACGCGGCTGGGTGGCCTGGGCGATGAACCGGTCCAGGACGGTGCGGTCGAAGCTCCTCGGCCAGTAGGAGGGCCAGTCCTCGGGCCGTGGGCGGGTGAACGGAACGGAACCGGTGGCGAGGCGGGCGGCCAGCGCCTCGGTGGTGGCGAGCACCTCGGCCCGCGTCCTGCCCAGGTGGTAGGTGTTGTCGCGCTGCCCGACCCAGCTCGCCCACTCCTCGACGTTGAACCGGCTCGCCACCGACTGCTGCTTGCCCTGTTCCCGCCAGAGCCAGTCGGGGTGGATCGACGAGTCCAGCACGCTGCGGTTCAGCCTGCGCGGGAACAGGCTGCCGTACACCGCTCCCAGGTAGGTGCCGTAGGAGTACCCGACGTAGTTGATCTTGGATTCGCGGAGGACGGCTCGGATGACGTCCATGTCCCTGGCGGTGTTGGCGGTGTTGATGAACGGCCGGATGCCGCCGCCTGCCCGCTCGCACGCTTCCTCGTGTGCCTTGGCGTACTCGGTGTACGCGGCGAACTCCTCGTCGGTCGGCCGGGTGGTGTCCGGCCGGGTGTCGGGGATCCGCTCGCACAACAGCCTGCTGGAACGACCGACGCCGCGCGGGTCGAACCCGATGATGTCGAAGTGCTTCGCGAGTTCCGAGCCGCGGGTCTGGAGCGGCATGCCCAGCCCACCCCCGCCCGGTCCGCCGGGGTTGAACAGCACGACTCCCTTGCGCGGCGCGGGATCGCCGGCCTTGGTCCGGCTGACCTCGATGCCGAGGTTGCCGTCACCGGGCTTGGCGTAGTTCAGCGGAACCAGCACGGTGGCGCAGTCCATCTGTCCCCACTGGCCCTGCCAGGGGTCGATGATGATGCCCTCGCCCTCGCCGGGCATCTCCGAGGGGTCCGGCGGCGGCGGGTCCTGGCACTGGCGCCACTCGACCCGCTGGTCGGAGAAGCCCGCGATCCCCTTCTCGGCGGCGGTCGCGACGGGAACCGTCACGGCCACCAACCCTCCCCCGAGGACAGCAACCATCCCCGCGGTCAGCCAACTTCGTCGATGCCTGGCGAACATGAACACTCCGTTCTGGGTGAGATTGCTGGTGCTTCACGAACTCAACGCCGCGGTCGGCGGAGTCCGCGCGGCCCGGATCGCGGGGTAGAACCCCGCCACCGCGCCGATCACGAGCGTCGCGGCGACCGCGGCGACGATCGTCACGGCCGGCAAGGCGAACGGCCAGTCGTTGATCAGGGCCATCACGCCGGTCACGGCCGTGCCGAGACCGCACCCGAAGACACCGCCGAGCGCGGACAGCAGGAGGGCTTCGCTGAGGAACTGCACGAGGATGTGCCACCGCGTCGCGCCCAGCGCTCGGCGCAACCCGATCTCGCGCCGCCGTTCGAGCACCGAGATGACCATCGTGTTCGCCACACCGATCCCGCCGACGAGGAGCGCGATCGACCCGAGCCCGACCAGGAGGCCGGTGAAGGCCTGGTTCGCGGCGTTGCGGGCGGCGAGCGCGTCGGACGGCCGCGAGACCTCGACCTCGCTCGGCGACTGCGGCGAGACGGTCGGGCCGAGCAGCGAGCGGACCCGGTCCACCGCCTCGTCGGCCGACCGCTCGTAGACCGTCGTCGGGCTCCCGTCGAAGCTGAACAGGTTCTTCGCGACGGGAGCGCCGATGAGGGCCGCGCGGTCGAGTTCCGGCGCGAGGGCGATCGGGTCGAGGATGCCGACGACCGTGAAGTACTGGCCCCCCAACCAGATCTGCGTTCCGGGTGAGACGACGCCGAGGCGTTGGGCGGCGGAGTGCCCGAGGACGACGGTCGGGAAGTCGGAGGTCGCCGGGTTCAGCCAGGCGCCGGTCCGCACGCTTCCCGACACGACCTCCAGGAGCGACTCGTCCGCGACCATGGTCGTGATCCCGCCCGTGGCGTCGGGATCCGACAACCGGCTCCGGAACACCGGGACGGACAGCACGGAGGTGCCGCTCACCGACTCGACGCCGTCGACCCTGCCCACCTTCCCGACCGTGTCGGGAGGCAGGGTCGTGCTCTTCCCCAGCAGGCTCTTGCCCGCCGTTGCCGTCAGGAGGTTGGTGCCGAGCCGGTCCAGTTCGTCGTTCAGCCGCGCTTGGCTCGACGCCGAGATCCCGACGACGGCGATCATCGCGGCGATGCCGATCGCGATGCCGAGCGCGGAGAGGACCGCGCGCATCGGACGTGCGCGGAGCCCGGTCGTGCCGAGCCGGACCACGTCCCGGCCGAGCAGCCGGGACCGGGCTCGCGGCCGGGCGAGCGCCGTGCTCATGCCGCCACCCCGGACTCGGTGAAGTCGTCGACCACGCGGCCGTCCCTGATCGAGATCCGCCGGGGCAGCCTGTCGGCCAACTCGACGTCGTGGGTGATGACGACGACGGTCGTGCCCTGCCCGTTGAGCTCGTGCAGGAGTTCGACGATCGCCGCACCCGACGCCGAGTCGAGGTTGCCGGTCGGCTCGTCGGCCAGGAGCAGCGGTGGGTCGCCGACGACGGCGCGGGCGATGGCGACGCGCTGGCGTTCCCCGCCGGACAACTGGTTCGACCGGTGGTCGAGCCGGTGCCCGAGGCCGACGCGGTCCAGGGCGGCGATCGCCCGCCGACGACGTTCGGCGCGCGGGATGCCCGTGTAGAGGAGCCCGTCCGCCACGTTGTCGACCGAGGTCACGCCCTCGGCGAGGTGGAACTGCTGGAAGACGAAGCCGATCCGGTACGCGCGGAGCGCCGACAGGGCGCGGTCGTCGAGGTCGGCCACGACCAAGCCGTCGATGCGCGCGACCCCCGCGGTAGGGCGGTCGAGCGTGCCGATGATGTTCAGCAGCGTCGACTTGCCGGACCCGCTCGGTCCGACGATGGCGACGAGTTCGCCGCGCTCGACCGTGAGCGAGATCCCGGCGCACGCGAGCACGGGCGGCTCGCCGTAGGAGCGCTCGACATCGTTGAGCGAGATGATCGCGCTCATCGTTTCGGCACCACCACTCGCAGTCCCGCTTCCACGCCGTCGCCGGTGATCTCCACCCGGCCGCCCGCGAACAGCCCGGTCTTCACGGGGACCTTCCGCGTCGTGCCGTCGGCTTCGACGACCTCGACCCCGAACTGCTCGGGGGTGATCGCGAGCAGGGCGCCGACCGGGACGGACAGGACGTTCTCCCGCCGTGCGCTCGGAACGCTGACCGTCACCGACGCCTCCTGGAGCGACCCCGCCGCGGTCGGGTCGTCGAGCGTGACTACGACGGGGATGACCGTCTCCTTCTGCTCCCCCGAACCGGGCTTCTCGGTGGGCGTCCCGACGGAGGAGATCGTCCCGGCGGTCCTGGCGCCACCGGGCAGGTCAAGGCCGACCTTCGCGCCGACGACCGCGAGCTGCTGGTTGGCCAGCTTGAGGTGCGCGTCGACGATCCGGGTCGTGGTCGTCGTGGCGAACAGCTCAGCCCCCTGGCCCGTCTGGTCGCCCACGTGCGCCTTGACCGTGCCGATCCGGAGATCGCCGGTGGAGAAGAGGACCGAGCCGAGCGGCAGCCGACCGGTGACGGCGAGGCCGACCGCCTTCTGCCACCGCTGGATCGCGTCGGTCGTGAACCAGGCGAACTCGTCATCGGGCTGCTTGGTGAAGAAACCGAGATCGCGCAGGCTCTCCTCCAGTTCCTGCACGTCGGGGCCCTTGGCCATGCCGCTCTCGAAATCGCGCCACGCGGGCACGCCGCCGCGCAGCAGGAACACGGGGACGTTGTCGACGGCGTAGAGCTCGCCGCCGAGGGTCACGACCGCGCCGGGCGTCGGCAGCTCGGTGATGACGCCACCGCGCCCGGACTGGATCGTGCGCCCGTCGGCGAACCGCAGGGTGCCGGACGTGCTGGTGCTGCTTTCGAGATCACCCCTCACGACCTCGTCGGCCGATCCGTGGAAGACCTGGGCGGTGTCGTCGCCGCGGTCGCCGGAGCCGACCTTGGCGACGATCCCGACACCCGATCCGACAGCGGCGACGACCACGACCGCGGCGAGGCCGATCACGAAACGACGTCGCGACCGCTTGGGCTGTTCCGGCACGTCGACCTCGGTTGGGTGCTCGGCGACCTCCGCCATTACTTGCCCCCCGCGCCCGTGCGGCCGCCGATGCCGTTGGGCGCGCAGGTCGTCAGGACGTCCTCAGGCGCGTTCTGCGGGATTTCCATCGGCGAATCGACCGTGGGGTCCGGCACGTCCACGCCGTGCTCGCGGAGGCACTTGGCGGTCTTCAGCTGGTCGGCCAGGAACTCCTCGTCCGTCTTCTGCTTCCCACCGCCCTTCGGCGCGGGCGGGGTGCCCAGCTGTTCCCGGCACGCGTTCGACGCGCTCTCGAAGGCGGCCGGGTCGCCACCGCCGTCGATCTTGATGCTGCCGTCGCTCCCAGGGTCGGGCATGTTCACGCCGTGCTCGCGCATGCACCCGGAGAACGCCAGCTGGAACTCGTCGAACGACTCGAACGACCGCTTCCCCGTCGAGGCGGACGAGCTGGCCGCCGGGTTCGGGGAGGTGTCGGCCGCTCCGCACGCGCCCAGCAGCGTGACCAGCAGGGGGACCGCCGCGACGGCGGCGAGGGTCGAAGTCCAGCGCTTCGCCATGTGTTTGCTCCTTCGGGATCAGGACCGCGACGGTGGTGCCGCGGACGCCGCACAGTCGACCGGCTGGCCTGTTCCGGGGACGTTCAGGAAAACGTTTAAGAATCCACAACAGACGGTGTGGTTGTCTGGGGCGGTCCCGGACCCGGCGGAGGAGCACCCCATGCGCGTCTTGATCGTCGAAGACGAGCCGTACCTCGCCGACGCGATCCGCATCGGCCTTCGCCGCGAGACGATCGCCGCCGACGTCGTCCACGACGGCGCGTCCGCGCTCGACTCGATAGCCGTCAACGAGTACGACGTGGTCGTGCTGGACCGCGACCTCCCGATCGTGCACGGCGACGAGGTCTGCGCGCGGATCGCCGCCGACCACCCCGGCGTGCGGGTGCTCATGCTCACGGCAGCTCGCACACTCGGTGACCGCGTGGGTGGCTTCGAACTCGGCGCGGACGACTACCTGATGAAGCCCTTCGAGTTCCCCGAGCTCGTCGCCAGGCTGCGGGCGCTGGAACGCCGCACGCAGCCCGCCCGACCTCCCGTGCTGGAGTCGTGCGGCGTCCGGCTGGACGCGTTCCGCCGCGAGGTCTACCGCGAGGGCAGGCTGGTCCGGCTGAGCAGGAAGGAGTTCGCCGTGCTGCAGGTGCTCATGAACGCCGAGGGCGGGGTGCTGAGCGCGGAGGCGCTCCTGGAGAAGGCGTGGGACGCGAACGCCGACCCGTTCACGAACACCCCGCGGGTGACGATCTCGAACCTCCGCAAACGCCTCGGGGAGCCCTGGGTCATCCAGACGGTCCCCGGCGCCGGCTACCGGTTCGGGGCCTGACGTGCGGCCGGGGGACCGCAGGCTGCCGATCCGCGTCAGGCTGACCCTGAGCTACGCGGGCATGGTCACCGGCTGCGGAGCCGCCTTCACCGCGATCGTCTACCTCTTCATGCGCTACGTGCCGAGCTACCTGATCGTCGAGGACGTGCAGTCACCGTTCCCGCCCGGCGTGGGCATGGGCACGACGGCCCCGTCGTCCGAGGGGGTGGCGATCACCAGCCCCACCGACTTCATCCAGGTGCTCCTGGTGGTCTCGCTGGTCGCGCTGGTGATCCTGGCGATCCTCAGCGGCATCGTCGGCTGGATCGTCGCGGGCCGGATCATCAAACCGCTGGCGGCCATCAACGCCGCCGCCACCCGCGCCGCGACCGGAACCCTGGACCACCGGGTGGGGCTGCAGGGTCCGAGGGACGAGATCCGCGACCTGTCCGACACCTTCGACCGGATGCTCGCCTCGCTCGAACGGGCGTTCGCGACCCACCGCCGCTTCGCCGCCAACGCGTCCCACGAACTGCGAACCCCTCTGGCCACAACGAAAACGATGATCGACGTGACCCTCGCCAACCCCGACGCGGACACCGACGACCTGCGCAGACTGGCCGAACGCGTACAAGAGGTGAACCGGTCGAGCATCGAGACGGTAGACGCTCTCCTGGACCTGGCCGACCTCGACAACGGCGTGCTCACCCACGAACCGGTCGACCTGACCGCCGTCGCGAACGCGGTAGTCCGAGAACTCTCCACCGAGGCGAAGACCGCCAACATCGAACTACCCGCCCCAACCGGAACCTCAGTCGCCGTAGGCGATCCCGTACTCATCAGACAGGCCATCTCCAACCTCGTGCGCAACGCGGTCCGCCACAACCGACCAGGCGGCACCGTAGGCGTACGCCTCTCGACCGGCACCCGCACAGCCCGCGTAACAGTCACGAACACCGGCCCTTTCGTACCCCAGGATTCGCTGGAAGAACTCACCGAACCATTCGTCCGCGCCAAGGGCCGCGCCATCACCCGCGGCTCAGGCCACGGCCTGGGCCTGGCCATCGTGTCCGGCATAGCCACCGCCCACAACAGCCCCCTGAACCTCCTCTCCAACCCCACCGGCGGACTCACGGTGTGCCTGGACCTCCCCCGTCCTGATCGGACGGTCGACGTGAACAGGTCGTGACGTCACCGCACCCAGCACCTTGACGGAGATGGCACGCGTTGGCCTGTCGTCCGCCTTGGCGGCGCCTGCGCGTGCGACGCCCGACAGATTCGCCCGATCGAGTTCGCCCAACCGCTGG
>JBDSAJ010000634.1:0-8737 GCA_039922235.1 Umezawaea sp. | reverse complement strand
ACGGAGGTCTGCCACGCGAGCCGGGGCTCGCCGACCGCGAAGGTGACGAGCTGGGCGCTGCCGACGCTGTCCACTGTGGCCAGCTGCTGCTTGGCGAGTGCCTCGGCGCGCGCCTTGGCCCCGGTGGGTACGGTGCTCGCGAGGTTGATCGTCTCGCCGACGAGGAAGTCCGGCGTGTCGTACGGCGCGGACTCGTTGGCGAACGACTCGGTGGCAGCGCCGAAGACGTCGGCGACGAACTCCTGCGTGCCGCTGCCCGAGATGCCGCCGGGGGTGTGGTCGTCGATGCCGTGGCCCAGTTCGTGCGCCACGACGTCCAGGGAGCCGATCCACTGGCCGCTCGTGTTCTTGCCGATCTGGACCTGGCTGCCGTCGTAGTAGGCGTTCTGGTCGTTCAGGCCGACGCGCATCGGCCAACCGCCGCCCGAGCCGTCGAAGCCGTTGCGGCCCAACCACTGCGTGAGCATCTTGCTCTCGGTCTGCGCGGCGAACAGGACGTCGACGCAGCCGGTCTCCCGGTTGGTCGCCGTGCCGTTGCCCCACGCGTCGTCGGTGCCGCTGAACGTCGTGTTGTTCGCGGCGTCCTGGCAGCTGACGTTGGTCAGGTTCGGGTCCTTGAGCGAGTACGTGGTGCCCACGTGCGTGGTGTCGATCGCGACCGGGCCGTTCCAGCCGCTGGTGCCGGTGCCGTGCAGGACGTGCTCCTGCTTGTGCAGCACGGTGCCGTTGAGCGCGTCCACGACGACGTCGAGCTTGCTCGGCCCTTCGGCGTCCCTGCCCACCACGGAGGTCTGCCACGCGAGCCGGGGCTCGCCGACCGCGAAGGTGACGAGCTGGGCGCTGCCGACGCTGTCCACTGTGGCCAGCTGCTGCTTGGCGAGTGCCTCGGCGCGCGCCTTGGCCACGGTGGGCACGGTGCTCGCGAGGTTGATCTTGGTGTCCTGGGCGACCGACGTGGTCAGGACCTGGCCGGTCGAGTTGGTGACGACGACGAAGTCACCGCCGACGACGGGCATGCCCTTGTAGGTGCGGTCGTACGTGACGTACTTCAGGCCGTTGCTGGACGAGATGACGTCGCGCTGCACGAACGCGTCGTCGGTGCCCGCGTGCAGGGCGGAGGGCTTGGCGGCCACGAGGTTGCTCGCCGCGTCGACGGCCATGACCTCGGCGGACTGCACGCCGGTGCTGTTCGTCGGCTGGGCTTGCACGGCTGTCGGGGTGAGCAGGGCGGCGACCACGGCACCGGTCGCGGCCAGGACGAGCGGACTTCTCAACGCCATCGGTGGATCTCCTCATGCAGGGAGGACACGACCGGTGTTGCCAGGGGAGGTCGTGTCCTGGTTGAGGTTTGAGGTGTTCCGGAGAACGGGAACAGGATCCGTCCACGACGGGCCGGGAAACAACAGACGGCCGTACTAACTTATTAACAGATCGCAATATGTTCATGCGCGGACCTGAAAAATGGCATGACCGAGCCGGTCACCACACGGATGACCAGGCAGCACACGCCAGGCCGGAAGCCTGCACCAAAGCCCCTATTTTGGAAATACGCCAAGAGGCTCAACGCCGGGGGAAGACTCCATTTGCCATTCCGGCAGTCGACGCGAAATAACCGAAAAAGGACAAGTCGCCGACCGCCACCTCGCCCGGAGTGACGTCGACCACGTCGTGTTCCAGTGGGACGGTCAGCTCAGGCAGACCGGCGCCCAGTCCCAGGGCCGGCAGGGTTCGGCGTGGCACTGATCGCCGCTCACCGCGAGCCCGGACGACACCTCCGGGCACGCAGATCCCCTCAAGCCCCCTCGTACGTGTGGGGCCGGTCTTGCGGCGACCGCGTTTTCCAGGGGTTGCCCGATTTCGACGCGCACTGGCAGATTCGGACACCCGAGCGCTACGACGGAGCGGGCACGAGGAGGTTCCTGTGCAGTACGACATCACCGAACTGAGGTCACTGGTCCGCGCGCTGCGGTCGAGGACGCAGGTGCTGCTCTCCCGGTCCGGCGGCGACAACGGCGTCCGCAGACTGGTCAACGACGTCGAGAGAATCGGCATCGACCTCGACGAGCTCTCGGCGGACGCCCGTTTCGGCGCGGTTCCCCGGCAGCGCGACGACCTCGTCATCGTGCCGGACACGCCGTACGACTCCTCGTTGTGGCACGGGGCCGACGACGAGGGCGTCGGCGGCCAGCGCCCCCACCACCACTAGGACGCCGTGCGCTCCCGGTAGGCCTGCCTGGCCTGCAGCAGTTCCGCGAGGTGCGCCGCCGTCCAGCCGCAGGTCGTCTCCATCACGTCGAGCAGGGTCCGGCCCAGCTCGGTGATCTCGTACTCGACCCGCGGCGGCACCTCGGGATAGGCGTGCCGGACGACGAATCCGTCGCGCTCCATCGCGCGAAGTGATTCCGTCAACACCTTCGGGGTTACCCCTCGCAATGGGACCCGGAGTTCCGAGAAGCGACGTTTGTCGTCTTTCAGGCACACCAGGATCTTCGCGGTCCACTTGTCACCGACGCGGACCGGCACCGGAACGTCCTCGCATTCGTGGAACATGGTCGGATCCAGTAGCTCGCTCACTCGGCCAGAGTACGTAAGTATCGTTGCGGGAACCAGGGTGTCCCCCGCTAGCGTTCGCCGCATCGGCCGGAGAAGAGCGCCGGCCAGGACGAACGGAGCACCTGGGGTGAGCAGAATTGTTGTTTTCGGCGCCGGTGGCAAGGCGGGCAGCAAGGCCGTCGCGGAAGCGGCATCCCGTGGCCACCAGGTGACCGCGGTCGTCCGCGACCCCGCGAAGTACGCGCACCTCGCGAGTGACAGCGTCACGGTCGTGGCGGGCGACGTCACCGACCCGGCCGACGTGGCGAGCGTGGCCGCGGGCCACGACGCCGTCGTGCAAGCCGCGTACCAGCAGGACCTGCCGGTCGACGAGTACTTCGCCTGCGCGGCGACCGCCCTGCTCGACGGCCTCGCCAACGCGGGCGTCGGCCGCCTGGTGGCCGTCGGCATCGGTACGACGCTGGAGGTCGCGCCCGGCGTGCTGGTGCACGACACCGAGGGCTTCCCTGCCGAGGGCAAGGCCTTCTCGCTGGGCCACGTCGCCCAACTGGAAGTCCTCAAGGCCGCCACCGGCGACGTCGACTGGGTCGTCCTCGCGCCGCCGCCCGCGATCCTCGACGCCGAGGCAGAGGCCGCCGGCGAGTACCGCTCCGGCGGCACGTCCGTGCTCCCGGCGGAGGAGGGCGCCCCGGCGTTCTCCTACGCCGACCTCGCGGTCGCGCTGATCGACGAGATCGAGAACCCGAAGCACCACCGCACGCTGGTCGCCGTCGCCTGACGGTCGCCAACCAGCCCGCTGATGGCTTCGGCCTTGATCAGCTCCTCGTACCGCGCGAGCCACGTGTCCGGTGTGGACAGCACGTCCCCGATCCTGGCACCCGGTCGTGCTGCCCACGGTGGACGGCGCGCGGTACGACCACGCAGACTGGAGGGCACCCGAGAGTCGAGGGGGTACCAGGTGGCACGACGGGACTGGTGGCGCGACGCGGTCATCTACCAGGTCTACATCCGCAGCTTCGCCGACGGCGACGGCGACGGGCTGGGCGACGTCGCCGGGCTCCGCGCGCGGCTCGACCACATCGCTGCGCTCGGCGCGGACGCTCTGTGGATCAACCCGTGGTACCCGTCGCCGATGGTCGACGCGGGGTACGACGTGAGCGACTACCGGGCCGTCGAACCGCGCTTCGGCACCCTCGCCGACGCGGAACTCCTGATCGGCGAGGCGCACGACCGCGGGCTGCGGGTGCTGCTGGACATCGTGCCCAACCACACCTCCAGCGAGCACCCGTGGTTCCGCGAAGCGCTGGCGGTCCCTCCCGGCTCACCCGCCCGCGACCGGTACCTGTTCCGCCCCGGCCGCGGCGACCAGCCGCCGAACGACTGGCGCAGCGTGTTCGGCGGACCGGCCTGGACCAGGACGGCCGACGGCGAGTGGTACCTGCACCTGTTCGACGCGGGCCAGCCCGACCTCAACTGGGAGCACCCCGAGGTGCGGGCCGACTTCGCCCACACGCTCAGGTTCTGGTTCGACCGCGGTGTGGATGGGTTCCGCATCGACGTGGCCCACTCGCTGATCAAGGAAGCGGGGTTCCCCGACGTCGGCGAGCTGCGGTGGCCGCCGGAGCGGGTCGAGGTGGACGGACGGCTCGTGCGGCCGCCGTGGGCACCGCACCCGCACTGGGACCGCGACGAGGTCCACGAGGTCTACCGCGAGTGGCGCGCGCTGGCGGAGGAGTACGACCCGCCGCGGGTCTTCGTCGCCGAGGCGTGGGTCGACGAGCCCGAACGGCTCTCGCGCTACCTGCGCGCCGACGAGCTGCACACGGCGTTCAACTTCGGCTACCTCACGACGCCGTGGCGGGCCGACGAGATGCGCAAGACCATCGAGGAGACGGTCGCCGAGCACGACGCCGTCGGCGCCCCGCCGACCTGGGTGCTGTCCAACCACGACGTGGCCAGGCACCTCTCGCGCTACGCCCGCCTCGACCAGGTCGGGGGCAGGCACGTCACCGACACCCCGGCGGACTTCGCGCTCGGCTACCGGCGCGCCCGCGCCGCCGTGCTGCTCACGCTGGCGCTGCCCGGCAGCGCGTACGTCTACCAGGGCGAGGAGTTGGGGCTACCCGAGGTCGAGGACCTGCCGGACGAGGTGCTCCAGGACCCGACCTGGGAGCGCTCCGACCACACCCAGCGGGGCCGCGACGGCTGCCGCGTGCCGCTGCCGTGGTCGGGCGACGCGCCACCGTACGGCTTCAGCTCCGGCACCACGACGTGGCTGCCACAGCCCGCGAACTGGGCCCCGCTGACGGTGGCCGCGCAGACCGGCGACCCCACGTCGATGCTGGAGCTGTACCGGACCGCGCTGCGCGTCCGCCGCGACACCGAGGCGCTCGGCGACGGCACGCTCCGGTTCCGCGACGACCTCGGCCACGACGCCGTCGCGTTCGACCGCCCGCCCGGCTTCACCTGCGTGGTCAACATGGGCGACGCCCCGGTCCCGCTCCCACCCGGCACGACGGTCCTGCTCGCCAGCGACCCGCTACTGCCCGGCGATGTGCTCCCCGGCAACACCGCTGTCTGGCTCGTGGGGCCAAACGCCTGATCACCGTCACCGCACTACTCCGCGATCACGCCGACTGGCTCACCGTCCGGATCGGCGATCACCGTCCGCAGGTACGAGCGGACGGCCGCGGTGGTGCCGATGTCGCGGCCTGCGCGCTCGGACTCCAGCCACCGGTGCTCCAGCACCTCGTGGAAGAACTCCGCGGGTGGCCGCCGACCCGTCGGGTCGGGTGGGATGGCGTCCACCACCGGCCGGTACACCTCGTTCAGCCAGTGGTGCCCCGCGGTGGTCTCGGCGACGGGCCTGCCGTCCCGCTGCTCCAGGTAGGCCCGAAACGACCGCAGGTCGTTGAGCAGCCGTCGCGCCTGCCCCTCCTGGACCTCCAGCCCGGTCAGCCGGAACAGCTCCCGCCGCTGCTGCCCCGGCTCGGCCACCCGGATGTCCACCCGCAGCCTGGCCCCGTCCGGCGACGTGACCAGCTCCACCTCGCCGACGTCGAAGCCCAGGTCGTTCAGCCGCCGCAGCCGTTCCGCGACCCGGTACCGCTGCTCGTCGAGCCGGAACACGTCCTCGTGCGTCACCTCGTGCCACAGCGCGGCGTACCGCACCGGCAGGCTCACCGCCACCTCGATCGGGTCGATCTCCTCCGGCAGCAGACCGCCCGCGCTGAGGTCCATCAGCTCGCCCGCCACCCGCTCCGACGCCAGCTCGACGTCGTAGTCGCGGAGACCGGCCGACAGGCTCGGGTGGCGTTCCGCGGTCTCGGCGTCCACCAGGTAGGCCGACAGCTTGCCCGCGTCGAGCCGGAACAGCGTGTTCGACAGCGAGCAGTCACCCCAGAAGATCCCCGCCAGGTGCAGCCGGACTAGCAGCTCGACCAGCGGGTCCAGCAGCCGCTCGACGGAGTGCTCCAGCCGCGGGCTGGAGAACAGGTACCGGTAGGACATCGAGTACTCCAGGTACCGGGTGACCAGGATCGCCTGCTGGTCGTCCGGCCGGTCGACGCACATCCCCAGCACCGACACGGCGGGCAGCCCGTCCTCCTCGAACCCGGTCAGCAGCGCGTACTCCCGGCGGGCCAGTGGTTCCGCGATCTCCTTGAGCGCGTAGACACCACCGTCGCCCGCCACGAACCGGACCACGTGCCGGGAGATGCCGCGCTGCGGCACCTCCAGCAGCAACTTCTCGTCCCACTCCTCCAGGGGCTGCTCCCACGGCAGCGACAGCAGGCCGGCAGCGTCACCAGCGGTCGGGCGGAACACGTAGCGCATCGGCCGCTCCAGGTCAGGACCACAACACGGCACACCAGGTCACGCCCACGATGCGCCTTCGCGGGCGGGAGTCCAAATCGGCCGGAATCGCGCACCACCCGCCCTCCCCGACTTCACCTGATCAGCCGCGGTACCGCGGCTGATGTGATCCGTCGAAGCTGTCCCTCTTCCCGAAACGCGCGTCGGCCCGGCGCGACGCGTGCGCGTTGCGCCGGGCCGACGGTCGTGCGGTCTACTCCGGTGGCTCCATGGCGCCGGTCATGATCGCGACGGCGTCGGACATCGAGATCGTCTTCGGGTCGACCACGGCCTTGCGGCGGCCGAGGCGCTGGATGTGGATGCGGTCGGCGACCTCGAACACGTGCGGCATGTTGTGGCTGATCAGGATCACCGGCAGGCCGCGGTCGCGCACTTGGAGCACGAGGTCGAGCACGGCGCGCGACTCGCGCACGCCGAGCGCGGCCGTGGGCTCGTCCATGATCACGACACGGCTGCCGAACGCGGCGGCACGGGCCACCGCGACGGCCTGGCGCTGCCCGCCCGACAGGGTCTCGACCGCTTGGCCGGGGTTCTGGATCGTCATGATGCCCAGCGCGTCGAGCTGTCGCCGTGCTTCCTCGCGCATGCCGTTGCGGTCGAGCATGCGGAACACCGACCCCAGGACGCCGGGGCGGCGGCGTTCGCGGCCGAGGAACAGGTTCGCTGCGATGTCCAGCGACGGCGCCACCGCCAGCGACTGGTGCACCGTCTCGATGCCCGCGTCCCTCGCGTCGATCGGCGAGGCGAACGACACCGGTTTGCCGTCGAGCAGCACCTCGCCCTCGTCCGGCACCACGGCCCCGGACAACGCCTTGATCAGGCTGGACTTGCCCGCGCCGTTGTCACCGATGACGGCCAGGATCTCACCGGGCAGCAGCTCCAAGTCCGACCCGGCCAAGGCGGTCACCCGGCCGTAGCGCTTGACCAGGCCACGGGCCTGCAACACCGGTGTGGTCATGAATTCACCCTCCGGATCCACTGGTCGAGCGACACGGCCACGATGATCAGCACGCCGACCGCCAGGGTCTGCCACAGCACGTCCACCCCGGCCAGTGCGAGCCCGTTGCGGAACACGCCGACGATCAGCGCGCCGATCAGCGAGCCGACGATCGCGCCCCGGCCGCCGAACAGGCTGGTCCCGCCGATCACCACGGCGGTGATCGAGTCGAGGTTCTCGAACTGCCCGGCCTGCGGGCTGGCGGAGGCGATGCGGCCGATGAGGACCCACGCGGCCAACGCGTACACCAGGCCCGCCGTCGCGTAGACGCTCAGCAGCACGCGTCCGGTGCGGATGCCGGACAGGCGGGAGGCCTCGAGGTCGTCGCCGGTGGCGTAGACGTGGCGACCCCACGCGGTGTTCTTCAGCACGAACGCCATGGCGGCCACCAGCAGCACCATCATGATCGAGCCGTAGGTGACGCGGGTGCCGGCCACGTTGACCGTCTCGCCGGTCCACAACAGCAGCGACGGCATGTCGGCACCGCGGATGGTGGCGCTCTCGGAGTACCAGAGGTTCAACGCGAAGAACACGTTGAGCGTGCCGAGGGTGACGATGAACGGCGGTAGCTTCAGCCGGGTGACCAGCAGGCCGTTGAGCAGGCCGCACAGCGTCCCGACCAGGAAGCCGAGCAGCAGCGCGAGCAGGCCTGGCAGTCCGGTGTCCGCGGCCACCTTCGCCATCACGATCGACGTGAGCACCATGATCGCGCCGCAGGACAGGTCGATGCCCGCGGTGAGGATGACGATCGTCTGCCCGACCGCGAGCGTGCCGATGACCGCGACCTGTTGCAGGACCAGGGAAATGTTGCCCGGCGTGAGGAAACGGGGTGACAGCGCGGCGAACACGACGACGGCGACCAGCAGCACCACGGCGGGGCCGATGGTGGCCTGCGCGTGCAGCAGGTGTTGGAGGCGGGTCAGGGGCGAGGGGCGTGCTTCGCCACCGCCCGGTGCGCGTTCTTCGGACAACGTGGTCGACATGGCTCAGCCCCAGCAGTTCTGCAGGCCCCAGGCGGAGTCCTTCGACTCGACCCCGTCAGCGGGCTTGTCGGTGATCAGCGTGACGCCGGTGTCGACGAAGTCCTTGCCTGCGGTGTTGGACGGCTTCGTGCCGTCCTTCGCGAACTTCGCGACCGCCTCGACGCCCAGTTGCGCCATCTTCAACGGGTACTGCTGCGCCGTCGCGCCGATGACACCCGACTTGATGTTCCCCACGCCGGGGCAGCCGCCGTCCACCGACACAATGACGACGTCCTTCTCCTTGCCCGCCGCCTTCAACGCCTCGTACGCGCCTGCCGCCGCGGGCTCGTTG
>JBDSAJ010000633.1:0-3022 GCA_039922235.1 Umezawaea sp. | reverse complement strand
TGACAAAGCCAAAAAGGCATCGAGACAATCACGCGAGCGGGGTGTCGGGAAACGGCTGTGGGCTCTACGCGCTGGCCCCACAGCCCCAAAGAACAACTTCAGCCTGTCGTACTCAGCCTGGGTGATCGGCAGCACCGTGCCATGCCGCGGCCTACCAGGCAGGGGTGCCCGTCAGCCGGCGGAGAAGTAGTGGCCGTTGTCCAAGTCGGCGAGCAGGCCGGGCTGAGCGGGTTCCCAGCCGAGGGTCTGGCGGGTGATGAGGTTGGACGCCGGGTAGCTCTGGGTGACGATGTTCGCGAGGAAGCCGAAGTATCCCGGCACCATCAGCACATCTGCGGGAATGCTCACGACGGGCAGGCCCAGGCGGCTGCCGATGGCCTCGGCGATCTCGCGGAACGGGATGGCCCCGTCCCCGACCGCGTGCCAGTACTTGCCGGCAGGCCCCTTCTCCAGCGCCAGTCGGAACAAGGAGGCGGTATCGCGGATGTGCACGGCGTTCCACTGGTTCGTGCCGTCTCCGGGGTAGCCGACGAAGCCCTTCTCCTTCGCGAGCGCGATCAGCCGCACGAGGAAGCCGGCACGATCGGTCGTGCTGTGCGCGATGTTGGCAATCCGCACGACCGAAGACCGCACTCCCCGCTCGGCGAGGCCGATCACGGTGGTTTCCACGACGTTGCGAACCCGCAAGGTGCCCTTGTGCTCATCGCCGCCGGGAAGAGCAGGGTCCTCCTCGGTGGCCGGCCTGCCCAGGTTCCCTGGCGAGCCAATGCTTCCCGCCGCGACCAGTGGCTTCCCGCCGCGACCAGTGGCTTCCCGGTTCCCGCGAGTGCTTCGCCGTACGCGAGCATGATCGGGACCTCCGCGGCGGCCACGGCGTCGATCCCGCCGGACACGAGCAGGTCTTGCCTCTGCGCGACGTGGATGACGCCGTCGGAATCCGCGGCCGCCTCCTTGAGCCCGTCGAGGTCCTGCAGGTCGCCGCGACGCACCTTCGCGCCGAGCGCGGACACCGCCGCCGCGGCCGTGTCCGACCGGGCGAGGCCGGTGACCTCGTGCCCGGCGGCGATGAGCTCGGGGATGATGTGCGAACCGGAATGGCCGGTCCCGCCGGTGATGAAGACGTGCACGCTACTGCTCCTTGTGAATGATGCGGTGCGGGTGCGCTCAGCTGAGAATGCTGACGCCGAGGGAGAAGTCGGTGTGCTTGACCGAGTGGGCGACGAGACCCAGCATCAACAGGCCGGCGTGCTCCAGCGTCCGCGCCATGGGCAGCTGCCCGGTGTCCATCGGGCGCAGTCCCAGGCTCTCGATGAACGCCGACACGCGTGCCTTCGCCTGCGTGTCGTCGCCTGCGATGAACACGTCCAATGAATGACCCTCGGCTGGGCCTGCCGCCAGGACGTGGGAGAACAGGGTGTTGAACGCCTTGACGAAATGCGCGCCTGCGGGGGCGGCCTTGGCGATCTCCTGCACGCCGGAACTGCCGTCAGGGGTGACGAAGCCCGTGAGATCGGGGGAGACGGGGTTGGTGATGTCGATGATGACCTTGCCGTCCAGTGCGTCCCCGTACCCGCTGACCACCGCCGCCGCGCTGGCGTACGGCACGGCGAGGATGACGATGTCCCCGGCCGGAGCGGCACCTGCCGTCCCGGCAGTGGCGCCGCCGAGCGCGGCCGCCACTTCCTTGGCCTTGACCTGGTCGCGGCCGATGATCTCGACCGCGTTGCCGCCTGCGAGCGCGCGGCCGGCCAGGGCGGTGGCCATGTTCCCCAAGCCGACAATGCTGATGCTGCTCATGGAGTGCCTGCTTTCCGGAGCTGGATAGGACGCCGTCGAATGACGCGATGGGCGGCGCTCAATTCCTGATGTGCCCATTCTGGGCCTGCTATCAAGTACCGATTTCGAATTCGCTTTGGTCCATCGGTTACCTGATTCAGGTTGCCATTGGCCTGAGCGGGTGTCCAAGACTTCTTTCAGTCGTGGTGATACCTTGGAGGCATCACCGGACCGGGAGGCTCCATGGACCTGGACCTGCGCAAGTTGCGCTACTTCGTCGCCGTGGCCGACCGGTTGCACTTCGGTCGCGCCGCCGATGAGCTGCACATCGCGCAGCCGGCGCTCAGCCGCCAGATCCGCGCGCTGGAGCAGGATCTCGGCGCCTCGCTGTTCACCAGGGATCGCCACGGCGTAGCGCTGACCGACGCGGGCCGACAACTGCTGGACGACGCCGGTCCGCTGCTCGCCTCCGCGCACGCGGTCCGCCGCCGGGTGACCGTGGCAGCCCGAGGCAGCCGACGGCTGGCGGTCGGCTTCCGGACCGGCATCCCGGTCATCCCGGCGGCACGGGCGTTCGAGGCGCGGCATCCGGACGTGGTCGTGGACGTGCAGCGGATCGAATGGGACGACCAGGCCTCGATGCTGCTCGACGGCCGCATCGACGTCGGCTACGTGCGGCTGCCCATCGACGAGACCGGCCTGCGCGTGACCCCGCTGTACACCGAGCCGCTCATGGTGGTGCTGCCCGCAGGCCACCGGTTGGCAGGCAAGGAAGAGGTCACCGAGGCCGACCTCGTCGGTGAGCCGCTGGTCTGGCACGCCGACCCGAGCACGCACCCCACCAGGCGCCCGCACCCCGACTCCGGGCTCCGGGTGCGCGGCGTGGAGGAGAAGCTCGAACACGTCGCGGCCGGCCGGGGCATCTCGTTCGTGGGGCGTTCGGAGACGCTGTTCTACTCACGTCCGGACATCAGCTACGTACCCGTCCCGGACCTCGCGCCCGACCAGGTGTGCCTGGCGGTGGCGGCATCGCGCACCTCGTCGCTGGCCGACGACTTCTTCATCGCGGCGCGAGCGACGGCCGAGATCACGGCAGAGTGTGGGAACTACGAGGCTTATTCAGCCCTGATCCACCGATGTGATTCCGGGATGATCATGTCGCGGTGTGTGGGTGATGGCCGGGGATGAGGACGTGCGTGATCCGCTGGTCTGTCCAGCATTTCCACTGTGGTCTGGATGTCGGGCC
>JBDSAJ010000632.1:0-3392 GCA_039922235.1 Umezawaea sp. | reverse complement strand
CTCGCCCGTCGGCGGCTTCACCGGGTGGCGCCCGCACATGCCGGTCACCACGTGGGCCGTGACCAAGGAGGCGGGATGACCGTCCACTTCATCGGCGCCGGACCCGGTGCCGCCGACCTGATCACCTTGCGCGGAGCCACGTTGATCGGTTCTTCGCCGGTCTGCCTGTACGCGGGCGCGCTCGTGCCGGTCGAACTGCTGGACCACTGCCCGCAGGGCGCACGCCTGGTCGACACGGCGAACCTGACCCTCGACGAGATCGTCGCCGAACTGGTCGCGGCTCACGAGGCCGGCCACGACGTTGCCCGCCTGCACTCCGGCGACCCGTCGGTGTTCAGCGCCATGGCCGAGCAGATGCGCCGCCTCGACGCGGCCGGTGTGCCGTACGACGTCACGCCGGGTGTGCCCGCGTTCGCCGCCGCCGCGGCGGCGTTGAAGCGGGAACTCACCGTGCCGGGCGTCGGTCAGACCGTCGTGCTGACCCGCACCTCGGCCCGCGCCACCCCGATGCCGCCCGGCGAGGACCTGGCGACCCTGGGCGCCTCGGGCGCGACGATGGTGCTGCACCTGGCCGTGCAGCGCATCGAGGAAGTGGTCGCCGAACTCCTGCCGAACTACGGCGCGGAATGCCCGGTGGCCGTGGTGGCACGGGCGAGTCGGGACGACGAACTGGTGGTGCGCGGCACTTTGGCGGACATCGCGGAGAAGGTGGTCGCGGCCGACATCAAGCGCACGGCGGTGATCGTGGTGGGGCGAGTCCTGAACGCCACCCAGTTCGTCGACAGCCACCTGTACTCCGCCGAGCGCTGCCGACCCTGAAAGGAGCCTGGCGTCGTGATCCTGATCCTCGGCGGCACTGGTGAAGCGCGGCGGTTGGCGTCGCGGCTGCCCGGTGAGGTGATCTCCTCCCTCGCCGGTCGGGTGACCGATCCCCGACTGCCCGAGGGAGAAGTCCGGATCGGGGGGTTCGGCGGGGTCGACGGGTTGGTGGAGTGGTTGCGCGCCAACGACATCAGCGCCGTGGTCGACGCGACCCACCCGTTCGCCGCGGGCATCACCGCCAACGCCGTGGCCGCGACGGCTCGGGTGGGGGTGCCGCTGCTGGTGCTGCGCCGTCCCGGCTGGACGCCGGAACCCGGTGACGACTGGCGGTGGGTCGACTCCCTGGCGGAAGCCGCGGCGGACCTGCCCGGCCAGCGGGTGTTCCTCACGACCGGGCGGCAGGACATCGGGATGTTCGCCGAGTGTCCGCAGTACTTCCTCGCCCGCTCGGTCGAATCGCCGGAACCCCCGCTGCCGCAACGGCTCCACGTGTTGCTGGACCGAGGACCGTTCACCGTGGACGGTGAGGTCGCGCTGATGCGGGAGCACGCCATCGACGTGCTGGTCACCAAGGACAGCGGCGGTGAGCAGACGGCGGCGAAGCTCGTGGCCGCGAGGCGGCTCGGTCTTCCGGTGGTCGTCGTGCGCCGCCCGCCCGCACCCGCCGCGCCGACCGTGGGCACGGTCGACGCGGCGGTCGAGTGGATCAGGCGGGGTAGCGGCGGGGCGTGAAGACCTGGCCCTGGCCGGTGATCCGCGTCGTCGTGGAGCCGATCAGCAGCAGGCACCGCATGTCGACCACCGACGGGTCGAGGTCGGCCAGCCGCACGACCCGGACGTGCTCCTCCGGGCCGCCGACGTCCCGGCCGATCACCACGGGGGTGTCCGGGGACCGGTGCGCCAGCAGGAGGTCCCGTGCCGCCTCCACCTGCCACGTGCGGCTGCGCGAGGCCGGGTTGTAGATCGCCAGCACCAGGTCGGCCTTCGCGGCGGCCTCCAGCCGTCCGGCGATGACCTCCCACGGCTTGAGGCGGTCCGACAGGGACACCACGCAGTAGTCGTGGCCCAGCGGAGCGCCGACCCGGCTCGCCACGGCGTGCGCGGCGGTCAGGCCGGGCAGCACGCGCACCGGAACGGACGAGAACTGCTCCTCGTCGCCGACCTCCAGCACGGCGCTGGCCATCGCGAACACGCCGGGGTCGCCGGACGACACCACGACGACCCGTGAGCCGGACTTGGCCAGGTCCAGCGCGAACGCGGCGCGCTCGGCCTCGACCCGGTTGTCCGACGGGTGCTTGCGCTGCCTCGGGTTCGGCGGCACGCGGTCCAGGTACGGCCCGT
This sequence comes from Umezawaea sp., assembly GCA_039922235.1. Lineage (GTDB taxonomy): Bacteria > Actinomycetota > Actinomycetes > Mycobacteriales > Pseudonocardiaceae > Umezawaea. The sequence goes on along the minus strand of JBDSAJ010000632.1, from coordinate 1,229 downwards.
AGCCGATCAGGTCGTCGGCCGACGCCAGCGCGTCGCGCGCCTCGGGCGTCAGCCACTCCGGCCCGGCCGGGCCGAGACCGACGACCACGACCTCGCCGACGGACGCCTGCTTCGGGGCCTCATCGCGGCCGGCCCTGCTGGGCAGGATGGCAAGCGAGAAGTACGGCACGGTGTCCGGGTCCACTTCGGACAGTGCGGAGGTACGCTGCTTGCCGGTGGTCGCCCGCTCGACGTACCACGCGTCGTCCAGTCGACCGGTCGTCTCCAGTGCGGTGCGGACGTTCTTGAACGTCCGGCCCAGCTTCACGACCGCCGCGGAGTCGGTGCGCGCCAAGTGGTCCACGAGCACGTCCGGCGGCAGCGTGCCCGGCAGGATGGTCAGCACCTCGTCGCGTTCCACCAGCGGCCTGCCGAGCACCGCCGACCCCGCGCTCACCGACGTCACACCGGGCACGACCTCGGTCGGGTACCTGTCCGCCAACCGCTTGTGCAGGTGCATGTACGAGCCGTAGAAGAACGGGTCGCCCGCCGCCAGCACGACGACGTCGCGCCCGGCGTCCAGGTGCGCCGCCAGCCTGGCTGCGCACTCGACGTAGAACGCGTCGATCTCGCCCTGGTAGTCGTCGGTGTCCTCGGTGGTGACCGGGTACACCAGCTGCTCCTCGATCTGGTCGCCGCGCAGGTAGGGCGCGGCGGTCGACCGGGCGATGCTGCGACCGTGCCGCGCGCTGTGGAACACGACCACGTCCGCCGCGCCGATCAGCCGCGCCGCCTTGACCGTGACCAGTTCCGGGTCGCCGGGACCGACCCCGACGCCGTACAGCCTGCCCGTCATTCTTCCTCGCTCGCGATCGCGTTGACGGCCGCGGCGGTGATGGCGCTGCCGCCCCGACGTCCGCGCACGACCAGGTACTCCAGGCCGAAGTCGTTGGTCGCCAATGCTTCCTTCGACTCCGCGGCCCCGATGAAGCCGACCGGGATGCCCAGCACGGCGGCCGGTTTCGGTGCGCCCGCGTCGATCATCTCCAGCAGTCGGAACAGCGACGTGGGCGCGTTGCCGATGGCGACGACCGCACCCTCCAGGTGGTCGCGCCACAGCTCCATCGCCGCCGCGCTGCGGGTGGTCTCCAGCCGCGTGGCCAGGTGCGGCACGCGGGGGTCGCCCAGCGTGCACAGCACCTCGTTGTCGGCGGGGAGCCTGCGCCGGGTGATGCCCGAGGCGACCATCG
>JBDSAJ010000631.1:0-6401 GCA_039922235.1 Umezawaea sp. | reverse complement strand
CCCGCTGTTCCAGGTGATGCTGGTGCTGCAGAACAACTCCGACGGCGATGTCGGCTTCCCCGGCGCCGACGCGGCCGTGGAACCGGTCGGCGAGCACTCCTCGCGGTTCGACCTCACGGTGAACCTGCGGGAGCGCGAGAACGGCATCACCGGGCTGATCGAGTACGCCACCGACCTGTTCGACACCGCGACCGCCGAACGGCTCGCGGGTCGGTTCGCGCTGGTGCTGGACCAGGTGGCCGCCGCGCCGGACGCGCCGATCGGCGCGGTCGACGTGCTGCTGCCCGGTGAACGGGCGGCGCTGTTGGCCGACACCGCCGTGGACCTCCCGGACCGGTGCGTGCACGAGCTCGTGGAGGAGCACGCCCGCAGCACGCCCGACGCGGTCGCGCTCGTCTTCGCCGACGAGCGGATCACCTACGCGGACCTGAACGCGCGGGCCAACCGGTTCGCTCACCACCTGATCGGCGACGGTGTGCGCTGCGGCGACCTGGTCGGTGTGTGCGTGGACCGCGGACCGGACTTCGTGGTCGCGCTGCTGGCCGTGCTCAAGGCAGGCGCGGGCTACCTGCCGCTCGACCCGTCGCACCCCACCGAGCGCATCCGGGCCGTGGTCGAGGAAGCGGGGGTGAGCCGGGTGGTCACGGCGATCCCGGACGGGGCGGACCGCTCCGCCCACGACCCGGTGTTGGACGTCGACCCGCGCGGGATCGCCTGCGTGCTCTACACGTCCGGGTCGACCGGTGTGCCCAAGGGTGCGATGGGATCGCACCGCTCGGTGGTGCGCACGTTCCTCGGCCAGTCGTACGTCCACTTCGGACCGGACGAGGTGTTCCTCCAGTGCGCCCCGGTGTCCTGGGACGCGGCGGTGCTGGAGCTGTTCGGCGCGCTGCTGCACGGCGGGACCTGCGTGCTCGCACCCGGCCAGAGCCCCGACCCGGCCGACGTCGCCCGGCTGGTCGAGCGGCACGGTGTCACGACGCTCTGGCTGTCCGCTGGCCTGTTCGCCGTCGTGGTCGACCTGCACCCGGAGGTGCTCGGCGCGGTCCGGCAGGTCGTGACCGGCGGCGACGCCCCCTCCGTGGCGCACGTCGTGCGGGCTCGCACGGACTTCCCGGACCTGCGGATGGTGCACGGGTACGGGCCGGTCGAGAGCATGGTGTTCGCGACCACCCACCAGATCACCGCCGCGGACTCGGTGGTGGTCCCGATCGGCACACCGATGGGCAACACCGCCGTGCACGTGCTCGACCCGGCCCTGCGGCTGGTGCCGCCCGGTGTCGTCGGTGAGGTCTACGTCGGCGGACTCGGCCTGGCGGAGGGATACCTCGGCCGGGCCCGGTTGACGGCGGAACGTTTCGTGGCCTCGCCGTTCGGGGTCGGCGAGCGGCTCTACCGGACCGGTGACCTGGCGCGCTGGAACAGCCGGGGCGCGCTGGAGTTCGTCGGGCGGGCCGACGACCAGGTGAAGATCCGCGGCTTCCGGGTGGAGCCCGGCGAGGTCGAGGCCGCGCTGGCGGCCCACCCGGCGGTGACGCGGGCGGCCGTCGTGGTCCGGCCGGACCCTTCCGGCCAGAAGCGGCTCGTGGCCTACGCGGTCGCCTCCGCCGACGCCGCCGAACTGGCCGGGCACCTGGAAGCGGTGCTGCCGTCACACCTGGTGCCCGCCGCCGTGCTGGTGCTGGACGCGATGCCTTTGACCGCCAACGGGAAGCTCGACCGCGCCGCGCTGCCGGAACCGGACTTCGCCGCCGCCGCAGGTGGTCGGGCGCCCCGCACGGCCCGCGAGGAGATCCTGTGCGGGCTGTTCGCCGAGGTGCTCGGCCTGCCCGCGGTGGGCGCGGACGACAGCTTCTTCGCACTGGGCGGCCATTCCCTGCTCGCCACCCGCCTGGTGAGCCGGGTGCGGTCGGCGTTCGACGCGGAGGTGTCGATCCGCGCGGTGTTCGAGGCCCCTACCCCAGCCCGGCTGGCCGCCCGGCTCGACGGACCGGCGGCCCGCCGAGCGCTGCGGCCTATGACCCGGCCCGAACGGCCGCCGCTGTCGTTCGCCCAGCAGCGGCTGTGGTTCCTCGCCGAGTTCGGCGAGCGGTCCGCGTACAACGTGCCGTTCGCGCTGCGGCTGCACGGCGAACTGGACGTCGCGGCGCTCGGGGCCGCGCTGGACGACGTCGTCGCGCGGCACGAAGCGCTGCGGACGCTGTTCCCGGTCGTGGACGACGAGCCGTACCAGCACGTGCTGGCCTCCGGTTCGGTGCCGCTGTCGCTGGGGGAGTACTCGGCCGACGCGGTGACCGCGGCGGCGTGGCACGAGTTCGACCTCGCCGCGGAACTGCCGATCCGAGCCTCGGTGCTGGCGGTGTCGGCGCTGGAACACGTGCTCGTGCTGGTGCTGCACCACATCGCCTGCGACGGCTGGTCGCTCGGTCCGCTGCTCGGCGACCTCGGGACGGCCTACGACGCCCGGCGCCGCGGCGCCGCCCCGTCGTGGTCGCCGCTGCCCGTCTCGTACGTGGACTACGCGCTGTGGCAACGGGAACTGCTCGCCGAGGACGATCAGGTGGCGTACTGGACCGAGGCGCTGGCCGGGTTGCCGGAGGAGTTGGCATTGCCCGTCGACCGGCCGCGGCCCGCCACACCCGGCGTGGACGCAGGCGTGGTGCCGGTGCACTGGGACTCCTCCGTGCGGTCCGGGCTGGTCGAGCTGGCGAGGGCCAGTGGGACGACGCTGTTCATGGTGCTGCAAGCCGGTCTGGTCGTGCTGCTCTCCCGGATGGGAGCCGGGGACGACCTGCCGATCGGTACCCCGGTCGCGGGTCGGACCGACGAGGCACTGGACGACGTGGTCGGGTTCTTCGTCAACACCCTGGTGCTGCGCACCGACACGTCCGGCGACCCGAGCTTCCGCGACCTGCTGGACCGGGTGCGCGACACCGACCTGTCCGCGTTCGGGCACTCCGACGTGCCGTTCGAACGGCTGGTGGAGGCGCTCAACCCGGCCCGGTCGCTGGCGCGGCACCCGCTGTTCCAGGTGATGCTGGTGCTGCAGAACAATGCCGGGGCGTCACTGGAGTTCCCCGGCGTCGAGGTGGCGGCGGAGCCGATCGGCGGCGGGGCGGGGAAGTTCGACCTGAACCTGAGCCTCGGTGAGACGCCGGACGGGCTGGACGGGGTGCTGCAGTACCGGACGGACCTGTTCGACGCGGCGACCGCCGAGGCACTGGTCGCGCGCCTGGACCTGGTGCTGGCGCAGGTGGTGGTCGATCCCGGTCTCGCGGTGAGCGCGGTGGACGTGCTGCTGCCGCGGGAAAGGGAGTCGGTGCTGGTCGAGTGGAACCGGACCGCGCACGAGGTGCCCGCGCTGTCGGTGCCGGAGCTGATCGAGGCGCAGGTGCGCCGCACCCCGGATGCCGTGGCCGTGGTGGACGGCGAGGTCTCACTGTCCTATGTGGAACTCAACGCGCGGGCGAACCGGCTGGCGCGATCGCTGGTCGCGGCCGGTGCCGGACCGGAACGCGTGGTGGCGCTGGTGCTGCCGCGGTCGGCGGGCCTGGTCGTGGCGCTGCTCGCCGTGCTGAAGACCGGCGCGGCCTACCTGCCCGTCGAGGTGGACTACCCGGCCGACCGGATCGCCTACTTGCTGTCGGACGCGAATCCCGTGCTGGTGCTGGATTCCGTGACCGATCCCGAGGGTTCTGACGCGGATTTGACCGACGCCGACCGGCTCGCGCCGCTGCTGCCGGAGCACCCGGCGTACGTGATCTACACGTCCGGGTCGACCGGGAAGCCCAAGGGCGTCGTGGTGTCGCACGCCTCTGTGGTCGACTACCTGGCGTGGGCCGGGGACGCCTATCCCAGTGCGCGCGGGGAGTCGCTGTTCCACTCGCCGATCGCGTTCGACCTGACCGTGACCGCCGTGCACGTGCCGCTGACCGTCGGCGGCACGGTCCGCGTGACGCCGCTGGAGGGATCCGGGGACTTCTCCTGCGGGCTGCTCAAGGCGACGCCGAGCCACCTGGCGCTGCTGGCCGAGCTGCCGGACGGGTTCTCGCCGACCGGCGACCTCGTGGTCGGCGGGGAGCAGTTGCTCGGCGAGGTGGCCGACCAGTGGCGGGAACGGCACCCGAGCGCGACCGTGGTGAACGAGTACGGCCCGACCGAGGCCACCGTCGGGTGCACCGAGTTCCGGGTGCGGCCGGGGGAGCCGCTGCGGCCGGGGGCGGTGCCGATCGGGCGACCGACGTGGAACACGCGGGTCTACGTGCTCGACGGCCTGCTGCGACCGGTGCCGGTCGGGGTCGTCGGCGAGCTGCACGTGGCGGGCGCCGGGCTGGCGCGCGGGTACCTGAACCGGCCGGGGCTCACGGCCGGGCGGTTCGTGGCCTCGCCGTTCGGTGTGGGGGAGCGGATGTACCGGACCGGTGACCTGGTGCGGTGGCTTGCCTCTGGCGAACTGGAGTACCTGGGGCGGGTCGACGACCAGGTGAAGCTGCGCGGGTTCCGGGTCGAGCTGGGCGAGGTGGAGGCCGCGCTGACCGCGTGCCCCGAGGTCCTCCAGGCCGCGGCCGTGGTGTTCGCCGAGCGGCAGCAGCTGGTCGCGTACGTGGTGCCCTCGGGCGACTCTCCCGACCCGGCGCTGCTGCGCAAGCGTTTGGCCGACGTCCTGCCGCAGCACCTGGTGCCGTCGGCGTGCGTCGTGCTGGCCGAGCTGCCCTTGACCCCCAACGGGAAGCTCGACCGCAAGGCCCTGCCCGCGCCGGACCGCGGCGGCTCGGGCAGGGCCGCGCGGACCCCGCGCGAAGAGGCGTTGGCGCGGCTGTTCGGCGAGGTGCTGGGAGTGTCCGGAGTGGACATCGACAGCTCGTTCTTCGACCTGGGCGGCCATTCGCTGCTCGCGGTGAAGCTGATCGGCCGGATCCGGTCGGTGCTCGGCGCCGAGGTCAGCATCCGCGACCTGTTCGAGTCGCCGTCCGTGGCCGAGCTGGCACCCCGGCTCGACGGCGGGCCGAGTGACCCGCTGACGGTGCTGCTGCCGCTGCGGACCGGTGGCGTCGGCGCGCCGCTGTTCTGCGTGCACCCGGCGGCCGGGATCAGCTGGGTGTACTCGGGGCTGCTGCGGCACGTGGACTGCCCGGTCTACGGGTTGCAGTCGCGCGGGCTGACCGAACCCGACGCGCGGTCGATGTCGGTCGACGAGATCGTGAAGGACTACCTGGAGCGGATCCGCGAGGTCCAGCCCGACGGGCCGTACCGGCTGCTCGGGTGGTCGTTCGGCGGCGGGATGGCGCACCTGCTGGCGGAACGGCTGCGGGCCGAGGGGGAGCGGGTGTCCCTGCTGGCGGTGCTCGACGGGTACCCGACCCGAGCCGACTCGTCCGCGCCGCAGCTCGTGCCGTCCGACCCGGCCGCGCTGGAGGCCATGGTGCGGTCGCTCGGCCACGAGCCGTCGGTGCCGGGAGTGCCGCTGTCCGCGCTGGTCACGGTGTTCGCGCAGAACGTGAACCTGATGAGCACGGTCACCTCGGGCCACTACGACGGCGAGGTGCTGCTCTTCACGGCCACCGCCGACAAGGGTGTGGGCTCGCCCGTGCCTTCGGACTGGGAACCGCACGTCGGATCGCTGGAGGCGCACCCGATCGACTGCGCGCACGGCGAGATGACTGGTCCGTTCGCGCTGGAGGTGGTGGGACCACTGGTCTCCGAACGCTTGAAGTGACGCCTTATGCCGGAATTCACGACCACGATCGTGGGAATCAGCCGTTCGAGGGGTGGCAGCGGGGATCTGGGTCGGCACACTGAGCGTGTTCGCCTGATCACCCCTGCATGGTCAGGCCTGCACGAGAGGTGCTTGCCTTGCGATCCAAATCCCTGCTCACGGCCGTGCTCGTCGCGGCCGCGCTGGCCGTGCCCACGACGGCGTCGGCCGCACCCGACACCGTCCCCTACATCTGGCGGGTGCCGGTCACGTCCGCCGCCCAGATGCACCAGTTGGACCAGGCCGGTTTCGACGTCACCGAACGCGACGCCGACGCCGTCCTCGTGGTCGGCGACGCCAAGGAGGCCCAGCGGCTGCGCCGCGCGGGTTACGCGCCGACCCGGTTCGACACGGTATACAAGCCGATCGAGGTCGGGAAGGCCGACGTCGGCACGGCGTCGTTCTACGGCGGCTACAAGACCTCCGCGGAGCAGGAGGCCCACCTCAACGCCGTGGTGGCCGCCCACCCTGACCTGACGACCCAGTACGACATCGGCGACTCGTGGCGCAAGACCAAGGGGCTGAGCACCGGCCACGACATCAAGGCCATCTGCATCACGAAGAAGCAGGCCGGTGACTGCGCCCGAACCCCCAACTCGACCAAGCCGCGGTTCTCGATCATCGCCCAGATCCACGCCCGCGAACT
>JBDSAJ010000630.1:0-2774 GCA_039922235.1 Umezawaea sp. | reverse complement strand
CGGGACTAGGAAACCAGCGCGTGCGAGTGGTGCTCGGCGACCGCGATGCGAGCCGTCGCCGCACGGGCCTTGGCGCGCTGGGTGCGCGGCGGCACGCCGTTCACGTCCTCGGTGCTGATGCCGTAGGACGCGGTGACCCAGGCGATGGCGTCCGCGTTGCGGTCCAGCGCCTTCCGGTCGAGGTTGCCCAGGTTGTCGCAGGCCTGGTGGTAGCACTTGTCGTACGCCACGCCTGCCGTGCCACCCCACTTGGCTGCCTGAGCGGGTGTCTTGATGCCCTCGGCGCCGGTGAACAGGCCACCGGCCGGGATGCCGACGTTGATGAACTCGCCGTAGTCCGAACGGCCGGTGAAGTCCGTGCCCTCGGTCTCGACGCCCTTGCCGACCTTCAGGTAGTCGACGAACGCCTTCTCGATCTGCGCCGAGCCGAACGGGCCCGCGCCCGCGCCGACCGCGTCGGAGTCGTCGCCGTCGTAGACGAAGTAGGCCGCGTTGGGCGAGGCCACCATGTCGAAGTTCAGGTACAGCGCGATGTCGAGCTGCTGCTCGAACGTCAGCGCCTTCACGTACTCCGTGGACCCGACGAGCCCCAGTTCCTCAGCGCCCCACCAGGCGAACCGGACGGCGTTGCCGACCTTCGGCTTCGCGCCGAGCTGCAGGGCGGTCTCCAGCAGGGACGCGGAGCCCGAGCCGTTGTCGTTGATGCCGGGGCCCGCTTCGACGCTGTCGAGGTGCGAACCGGCCATCACGACGTTGTCCTTGCGACCGGTCTTGGTCTGCGCGATGACGTTCCGCGCCACCTTCAGGTCCACGTGGAACCGCAGGTCCAGGGTCACGGTCTGGCCTGCCTGGCCGAACAGGGTGGTGCCGTCGGCCTTGCTGACGCCGCCGGTGGGCACGACGCCGGGCTGGCCGAGGGTGACGCCGGTCAGCGAGCCGTCGACGTTGTTGGCCACGATGACGCCGATGGCGCCCGCCGCGGCCGCGTTGCGGTGCTTGATGTCGAACGTGCAGGCGCCGCGCCGGATCAGCGCGATCGAGCCGGTGAAGTCCTGGCCCGCGAAGTCCGTCGCCTCACAGCCGGGGGTCGCGTCCTCGGGGACGGCGCGCAGCGGGCCGGTGATGCCACCGACGGGCGTCTGCGGCGATTCCTCCATCGGGATGGCCTCGTAGGTGGTCGCACCGACCTTCGCGGAGTACGCGTCGAAATACTGCACGGGGTAGGTGAACTCCGGCGTGGTGACGTCGAAGCCTGCGCCGCGCAGCTTGCCCGCGACGTACTCGACGCTCGCGTCGTAGCCGGGGGTGCCGACCGCGCGCGTGCCGCCGTTGCGGTCCGCGAGGCGCTGGAGGGCGATGAGGTGGCGGTTGACGCCGTCAGCGGAGACGGCCTTGACGAGCTTCTTCGCGAGTGCCGGTCCTTCTGGCTCGGCGGTCGGTCCCGCGTACGCGGTCGGCGCGGCGAAGAGCGCCAGTGCGGCGGCGGCCGCGATCACGCTGAAGCCAGCGCGTCGTGTTCTTCCGGACATGATCGAACTCCCCAATCGTTCGGATGCAGAACCATGCATAGATCCACTGTCCGAAATCAATCCGTCACTCGGCGGGTTCACTGACCGCGAGCAGCTCGAGGCAGCTCGTGACACCCGTCACATCCAGAGTCCGACCTGGGCGGATGAACCGATCGTGAGCAAGTGGCAACCGCACGTCATCACTCGCTTGCCCGCGCCTGACCACGCTCTGTGTGCCGTCGTCGACGTAGCCGAGCCCGCTGGTGTTGCCGGGTGCGGCGGGCGGGGTGCGACCGGATTACCGTCGAAGCCATGTACGCGATCACGATTCGTGAACCAGGCGGCCCGGACGTGCTGGAGTGGACCGAGGTGCCGGATCCCGCGCCGGGGCCGGGTGAGGTGCTGCTGGACGTGGCGGCGAGTGCGCTGAACCGCGCGGACCTGTTGCAGCGCCAAGGGTTCTACCCGCCGCCGCCGGGTGCGTCCGAGGTACTGGGCATGGAGTGCTCCGGCACGATCTCCGCGCTCGGCGAGGGCGTCACCGGCTGGCAGGTCGGCGACGAGGTGTGCGCGCTGCTCGCGGGCGGCGGGTACGCGGAGAAGGTCGCGGTGCCCGCCGCGCAACTGCTGCCGCTGCCCGACGGCGTCGACCTGGTGACCGCGGCCTCGCTACCCGAGGTGGCGTGCACGGTGTGGTCGAACATCGTCATGCAAGCCAAGCTGACCGCCGGTGAGCTGCTGCTGGTGCACGGCGGCGCGGGCGGCATCGGCACGCACGCCATCCAGGTCGGCAAGGCGCTCGGCGCGCGGGTCGCCGTGACGGCGGGGTCGGACGAGCGGCTCGCGAGGTGCGCCGAACTCGGCGCGGACATCACCGTCAACTACCGCGAGCAGGACTTCGTGGCGGAGGTGAAGGCCGCGGACGTCGTGCTGGACAACATGGGCGCGAAGTACCTGGACCGCAACGTCGACGTGCTCAACCTCGGCGGCAGGCTCGTCGTCATCGGCCTGCAGGGCGGCGTCTCGGCCGAGCTGAACCTCGGCAAGCTGATGGCGAAGCTCGGCACGGTCTCCGGCACCCGGCTGCGCAGCAGGCCCGTCGACGGGCCAGGCAGCAAGGGCGAGATCGTCGCGGCCGTGCGCGCGGACCTGTGGCCGCTCATCGCGTCGGGCCAGGTGAAGCCGATCGTGCACGACGTCGTGCCGATGCGGGACGCGGGCGCGGCGCACCGGGCGCTGGAGAGCGGTGGCGACGTGTTCGGCAAG
>JBDSAJ010000629.1:0-3451 GCA_039922235.1 Umezawaea sp. | reverse complement strand
CGGGAAGAACTCGCCGGGAGTCGCACGCATGTACTGCGGCGCGCTGGGCAAGACCGGTATCTGCCAGGTCGGGGTCAGCGTGCACCTGGTCGACGACCACGCCTCCAGCGCGGTGGACTGGCGACTGTTCCTGCCCGAGTCCTGGGACGACACCACCATCACCGACCCGACCGAGGCTGCCGAAGTGCGCCGTCGCCGGCAGCGGTGCGCCATCCCCGAGCAGGTGCGGCACCGGCAGAAATGGCTGCTGGCCCTGGACATGCTCGACGAGATCACCGACGACTGGGGGCAGCCCGAACGGCCAGTCGTCGCCGACGCGGGCTACGGCGACACCACCGCCTTCCGATCGGGCCTGACCGACCGCGGCCTGGACTACGTGGTCGCGGTCAAGCCCGTCACCAGCGCCCACCCCGGTGACGCGGTCCCCGAACGACCGACCTATTCCGGTCGGGGCAGGCCCTCGGTGCCGCACTGTCCCGAGGCCCCGTCGAACCTGCGCACCCTGGTGTTGGCCGCGTGATGGGTGTCGGCGTGGCTGTCCACGCCACCGATGACATCCGTCGGGGTGTCGGTCATGGTGGTGATGTCGCCTTCCTGCGTGGCAGGCGACACGGGTGCCGGGACGGACGGACACAACAATGACGAGGCATCTAGTGGCTCAGGTTCCTATCAGGTCACGTCCGCGACGACCAGCGCCACGTGCGGCGCCACACTCCCCCTGCGCTTAGACGCCACGCACACCCCCGGACCCGTCGTCACGTCCAGCGTGATACGGGGCCAGCCACCACCGCCCCCGCGATGCGGCGAGCCGCGTGACAGCCGTCGGCTGGGGGACCGACGACCGCCACGCGGTGATCAGCTCGCGCGGACCGGAACGGCCCAACGCTGCTGGGGAGTGCCGACGCAGTCCCAGATCTGCATCTTCGTGCCGTCGGTGGTGGTCCCGTTCAGTACGTCGAGGCACTTCGAGGACTCGACGTTCACCAGCGTGGCGTCGGGGCGGGGCGTCCACTGCTGGCTGTTGCCGCCGTGGCAGGTCGCGACCCCGACCGCCGTGCCGTTGGCCAGGCTCCCGATGTCGAGGCAGGCCCCCATCGAGTGCAGGCTGGTGTCCTTCGGCGCCTGCCAGGTCTCGCCGGGAGGCCCGAAGCAGCCCCACAGCCAGACCGTGCCGTTGGCCGGGTCCTCGCCCCTGATGTCGGCGCACTTGCCGCCGATCCCGACCAGCGGGCCGTTCCACGCCCGCTGCGGGCTCATCCGCCACTGCTGCGACGGCGTCGCGGCGCAGTCCTGGATGGTGAACACGGCGCCGTTGGTCGTCGATGCCCCGGTGAAGCAGCGCCCGGACACCGGGTTGACGACCGTGCCGTCGGCCCGCGACAGCCACTGCTGGTTCGTACCCGCGTGGCAGTCGGAGAGGACCACCGAGGTGCCCGCCGCCGTGCCCGCACCGTTGACGTCCAAGCACCGGCCGCCCAAGCCGAGCCTGCCGTCGCCGACGTCGGACCAAGCCTGTGCGGGGGTCCCGTTGCAGTCCCAGACACCGAGCTTCCCCTGGCGCACGTCGTTGTTGAAGACGTCGACGCACTTGTTGCCGGGGCTGATCAGCTCACCCGTGCGGCCGTGCTGGTCGGGCAACGCCCACACCTGGTCGGACCGGTTGGCGCAGTCCTGGATCCGCAGCGGCGCGCCGCGGTCGGTGGTGGCGGGCGTCAGGCACCTGCTCGACCTCGTGCTGATCAGCGAACCGTCCGGCCTCGCCACCCACTGCTGCGGGTTGTCCGGCGTGCAGGGCTGGAGGATCACCGGCGTGCCGTTGGCGGTGGCGCCGCCCTGGAGTTCCAGGCACTTCCCGGCGATGCTGATCGCGCCGTCGGGGGTGGTCGTCCACTTCTGGTTGGGGAACCCGTTGCAGTCCCACATCTGCATCTCGGTCAGCGCCGGGTTGAAACCCGGCAGGTCGAGGCAGCGGTTGTTCACGCCGACGAACGTGCCGGAGCGGATCGCGGTGTTGCGCTTGACCCGGACGTCGCGGAACCGCACCGGGTCGTTGGCCCCGCTGTTCTGCAGGCCGATGAAGCTGTTGGCGTTCAACCGATTCGGGTCGGTCGTGGTGTAGCGGTTGACCTGCGTGCCGTTGAGGACCACGGTGACCGTGTTCCAGGCGACCGTGATCTCGTAGGTGTTCCACTCCCCCACCGGTTTGGCGGCCGCCGCGCTGGGCGCCCCACCCGGCAGGAGAGCACCGGTGGCCAGGGCCCCGGTCGCCGCCTTCGGCGCGATCTGCACCTCCAGTCCGCGGCTCGGTGCCCCGAGCGGGTCCGAGCCGGGGTCGGAGAAGAGCACGAACACGCCAGAGTCGGAGTTGTCCGAAGTGGACTTCCAGTCGAGTTTCACCGTGTAGTCGTTGCCGAAGGTGTGCGCGGCGTACCAGGTGACGTCGGTGCCCGTCGTGGTCACCAGTTCGCAACCAGCGACCTGGACGGGTTTCGTGCCCGCCGTCCGCCACGCGGACAGGGTGGACTCGGCGCGGCCGTCGAACGCGCTGATGAACCCCGCCTCACCGGTGGGCTTGGCGCAGCCGCCGTCGGCGGCGACCGGTGTGCCCCCGACGAAGTAGCCCGAGACGTCCAGGGCGAACGCCGCCTGGCCGCGTTCGTTGCGCACCGCCACCTTCCCGCCCGCGCCCAGCGGCGCGAACACCTGGGCTGACGCCCGTTCCTGTTGGCGTGACGCGAAGTTGGTGACCGGCGACGAGCCGATCTCCGCCGGGGCAACGGAGAACTCCGTGCCCAGACCATCTTCCTGTCCGCTGGCCATCGCGACCACGGCGGTCGCGGCTCCGCTCACACCGGCCTGGCCGGTCACCTGGAACGTGCCGGTCTCGCCCTGCCCCAACGGGGTCGTGCGCTGGCCGGTGCCGGTCGTGGTGTCCACGATCCGGGCGGCCTCCGGCAGTGCGACGAACCGCGCGCCGGAACCGGGGCCGAACCACCCGACGACGTCGACGACCACATGCGTCGCGCCGCCGCTCCCGTTGCGCACCCGGATGTTCCCGTCCTCGGCGATGGCGACGATGGACATGTTCGACCGACGCTCGTTGCGCCCGAAGTTCAGCGCGGTCCCACCGTTCTCCGTGGCGTAGGCGCCGAACGCCCCGCCCGAGACGGACTCCACGGCCGTCAGGTTCACCGCGACGGCGGTCGCCGACTCGGGGACACCCGCGACACCGCGGGCCTTGAGCGCGTAGTCCTCGTTCGCGGCGAGCCTGGTCGTGCGCGGCCCTCCGCTGAGGCCTCTGGTGTCCAGGACGCGGGTCGGGGACGGTTTGGCGAAGTACGTCGAGCCGCCGTTGACGCTGAAGTAGCCGAGCAGGTCGACGTTGTCGAACGCGTGACCGGCGCCCGCGCGCAGGCGGATCGCCCGGTCCTCGCCGACCTTGGCCACCACC
>JBDSAJ010000628.1:0-6200 GCA_039922235.1 Umezawaea sp. | reverse complement strand
GGACCGCGAGGAAGTACAGGCCGAAGCGGAAGACCTCCAGCGCCCCGAGCTTGCGCATCCCCGGCTGCGACAGCAGGTACCCCCGGTTGCGGTAGGTGTAGTACCGCTTGATCGGGTTCTCCGGGTCCTGCGCGTGGAAGCGGCCGCCGAGCATCGGCTTGAACTCGTCCGACCCGTCCGGGTGCAGGTAGGCGACCTTCAGGGACGTGCCGAAGCGCAACCCCGTGCGGACCAGGCGCCGGTGGATCTCCACCTCGTCGCCGCGGAAGAACAGCCGGTAGTCGGGGACGCCGATGACGTCGACCGTCGAAGCGCGGAACAGGGCGCCGTTGAACAGCGACGCGATGCCCGGCAGGAAGTCGGTGCCCAGGTCCTGGGTGTTGCGCTTCCACGTGAGGCCGCGGCGCAGCGGGAAGGCGAGCTTGTCCGGGGCCTCGATGTTCGAGACGACCGGGGAGATCGCGGCCAGCTTGCGCTTCTCCGCTTCCTCCAGCAGGACCGCGAGGACGGTTTCGTCCGCGGGCCTGCCGTCGTCGTCGGCCAGCCACAGCCACTCGGCGCCGAGCGAGAGGGCGTGGAGCATGCCGAGCGCGAAACCACCCGCGCCACCGAGGTTCCGGTGGGAGGCGAGGTACGTCGACGGGATGGGGCACTGGTCGACCAGGTCCTCGACGGGCTGGTCCGGACCGTTGTCCACCACGACGATGTGGTCGGGCACCCTGGTCTGCGACGCCAGCACCTTCAGCGACTCCGACAGGAGTTCGCGGCGGTGCCGGGTCACGACGACGGCGACTACGGAGCCCTTGGGCAGTGCCTCGATCACGGTCTACTCGCCACCATTCGTGCTGAGGACGGGATCGCCGCTGATGCGGGCCAGGGTTTCCGGGCTGAGGTACTCGAACGGGTCGTGGCCCTTGTACGCGGTCAGGACTTCGCGGAGCGAGCCCTGCTGCTTCACCTGGCCTTCGTCCATCCAGATCGCCGAGTCGCAGAACTCGATCAGCGTCTCGTCGGAGTGGTTCGCGAAGACCAGCAGGCCGGAGCGCCGCACGAGGTCCCTGAGGCGGTCCCGTGCCTTCACCATGAACGCCGCGTCGACCGCGCCGATGCCCTCGTCCAGCAGCAGGATCTCGGGGTCGATCGAGGTCACGACGCCCAGCGCCAGGCGGACGCGCATACCCGTGGAGTAGGTGCGCAGCGGCATCGACAGGTAGTCGCCGAGTTCGGTGAACTCCGCGATGTCGTCGACCCGCTTGTCCATCTGCTTGCGGGTCATGCCGAGGAACAGGCCCCGGATCATGATGTTCTCGTAGCCGGAGATCTCCGGGTCCATGCCGACGCCGAGGTCGAACACGGGCGCGACCTTGCCGGTGATGCGCGAACTGCCCCTGGTGGGCTCGTAGATGCCCGCCAGCAGCCGCAGCAGCGTCGACTTGCCCGCGCCGTTGTGGCCGACGAGACCGACGCGGTCACCTTCCTTGATGGAAAGGGTGATGTCGTGCAGCGCCTCGATTATCGGTACTCGGCCCTCGGAGCCGATCTTGCCGCCGACCTTGCCGAGCGCCAGCTTCTTCAGCGACCTCGACTTGGCGTCGAAGATCGGGAAGTCGACCGATGCGTTCCAGACTTCGATGCTGACCATGTTGTGCGGCCTCACTCATACCCAGTAGGAGACGCGGGCACGGTAGTTGCGCAGCGCCACGAATGCCAATGCCCAGCCGCCGATGGTGAACGCGCCGACCACGACCCAATGGTGCCAGGACTGCGCGTATCCGATCAGCGGAGCCCGGACGATCTCCACGAAGTGGTACAGCGGGTTCAGTTCGGCGATCAGGATCCGCCAGTTGCCCTCGCCGTTGGTCACCTTGTTGAGGACGCTGGTGTTCCACACGATCGGCGTCATGAAGAAGATCAGGTTGATGAAGCTGTTGATCACCGGCGGGATGTCCCGGAACCGCGTGCTGATGATGCCGAACAGCAGGGCCACCCACACGGCGTTGAGCACGAGCAGCGCCATCGCGGGGACCACCAGGATGATGTTCCAGGTGATGCCGGGGTGCACCAGGCTGTCGTTCGGCGAGCTGTACGGCTGGGTCAGCGCGGGGAAAAAGATGATCAGCACGACCACGTAGACAGCGAGGTTGTGCACGAAGAACAGCAGCTGCCGCCACACCATCCGCAGCACGTGCACGGTCATCGGCGCAGGTAGGTGCTTGATCAGCCCCTCGTTGGCGATGAACACGTCCGTGCCCTCGGTGACCACGCCGAGGATGAAGTTCCAGACGATGAAGCCGACCGTGACGTACGGCAGGAACGTCGGCAGGTTCTCGGTGAACAGCGTCGAGTACAGCAGGCCGAGCGCCAGCGCGGTCGAACCCATGGAGATGGTGATCCACAGTGGACCGATCACCGACCGGCGGTACCGCTGCTTGATGTCCTGCCAGCCGAGGTGCCCCCAGAGCTCCCGGTGCTGCCACGCGTCTCTTACATCGGCGAAAGCGCGCGCGAAGGTGCGCGAATTGGACGCGGGGGGTACGTCAGGTCGGTCGACCGCACTCGTGGACTGCACGAGAGCTGAGACTACCGGCGGCAGGTGAGTGCACTTGCCGCCGGTCGGTCACGGAGCGGTCACTGCCCTTCTGCGGCGGCCAACACGCTGGTCACCTTGACGATCACCTGTTCGTGATCGTAGGTGTACCCCTCGTAGCTGAACTCGATCCCGGACTTCTCCACGTACTCCAGCCAGGCCTTGTGCTCGTGCTGCTCCCAGCCGGGGAAGTTGAAGTACTCGTCGAACACCACGACGCTGCCGGGCACCAGTCGCGGGCCCACCAGGTCGAGCACGGTCTTCGTGGAGGAGTACAGGTCGCAGTCGACGTGCAGGAACGTGACCGGTCCCTGGTGCTCGTCGAGGAAGCCCGGCAGCGTGTCGTCGAACCAGCCGACGACCAGCTCGGCGCCCGGCACGTCCGGCAGGCCCTCGACGTTGAACATCCCGGCGGGGAAGCCGTTGCGCCAGTCCTCCGGCAGGCCCTCGAACGAGTCGAAGCCGTACACGTCCTGCTCGCCGCGCGCGGCGGCGATGATCTTGAGGGTGCTGCCGGTGTAGACGCCGAACTCCAGCGCCAAGCCGTCCAGCACCACCATGCCGAGCGCGTGCTCCAGCGTCTGGTGCGGATGGCCGAACTGCGGCACCTTGGGCATGTGGTCGCGCACGAACTGCGCGCTCTGCAGCGCCGCTTCCCGCTCGCCCGCGAACACCAGGTCACGGCGCGCCCGGACCTCGAACTGCCGGGTCGTCTCCACGATCCGGTCGGACTGGTGGCGCACGTCCTCGCGCAGGCCGTCCAGTTCACGCTGGAGCGCATCGATTCGCTCGGTCTGCGCCCGGTGGTACGGGCCGACCACGTCGTCGATCGCTCGGGTCACCTTGTCCCGGAGGGACCTGCGGATCTGGTCGGCTCGCAGGGAGCGGCGGACTCGGTCGAGCACGTCGGGTTCTCCTTTCGGCGCACTGAAGTCGCCGCTTCGTCCATGAGCACGGGTGGCCCCCGTCACTGTCGTCTGAGGGGCGCAGTCTGCACCGAACTCAGAGGTACTGGCCAGACCCGGAGATGTGCGGACCTTCCGGGGCCTCCATCCCGCCGGTCCCGGCGGGCAGCGCCCGGCCGCGCATCTGCTCCAACTGGACGCGCGCCGCCATCTGCTGGGCGAACAGCGCCGTCTGGATGCCGTGGAACAGGCCCTCCAGCCACCCCACCAGCTGCGCCTGCGCGATCCGCAGCTCCGCGTCCGACGGGACGCCGTCCTCGGTGAACGGCAGCGACAGCCGCTCCAGCTCGTCGCGGAGCTCCGGCGCGAGACCGTCCTCCAACTCCTCGATGGAGCGCTTGTGGATCTCCTTCAGCCGGGCGCGGCTCGCCTCGTCCAGCGGAGCGGCCCGCACCTCCTCCAGGAGCTGCTTGATCATCGTGCCGATCCGCATGACCTTCGCCGGCTGCTCCACGAGTTCAGACACGTCCTGACCTCCGTTCGCGTCGGCGCCGGCGGGGATCCGGGCGGTGCCCACGGGGGTTCCGTCCGGTCCGACCACCACGACGTGACGCTCGTTCTCGCCTGCCTCGCTCATGGTCCCATCCTCGTCCGGTCGGCCCGCTGGTCGCGAACCGGGTCCTGCCCCTGCTGCGGGGCGGCTCGTCCGCCTCCGTACGGTGTGCGGCATGGCGTTCGACGTCGCTCGGGTCCGGGGTCTCTTCCCTGCTCTCGGCGACGGCTGGGTCCACTTGGACGCACCCGCGGGGATGCAGGTGCCGGAACAGGTGGCCACTGCCGTCTCCACCGCACTTCGCGCCCCTGTTTCCGGGCCGGGTGGCATTTTTCCCGCTTCCCAGCGCGCCGAGGCCATCGTCGACGCCGCCCGCCGGTCCATCGCGGACCTCGTGGGCGCCGACCCGGCCGGTGTCGTGCTCGGGCCGAACTCCGCGGTGCTGCTGCAACGGCTCGCCGACGCGCTGTCCGACGGCTGGTTCCTCGGTGACGAGGTCGTCGTGTCGCGGCTGGACCACTCGTCGAACATCGCGCCGTGGCAGCGGGCCGCCCAGCGCACCGGCAGCGTCGTCCGCTGGGCCGAGGTCGACATCGAGACCTGCGAGCTGCCCGGCTGGCAGTACGACGACCTGGTGACGGACCGCTGCAAGCTGGTCGCCGTGACCGCCGCGTCCGGTTCCGTCGGCACCCGCCCGGACCTGCGCAAGATCGCCGAAGCGGCCCGGCGGCGCGGCGCGCTGGTGGTCGTGGACGCCTCGTCCGCGGCGCCGTTCGTGCCGCTGGACATCACCTCGATGGACGCCGACGTGGTCGCGGTGTCCGCGAACACGTGGGGCGGCCCGCCGGTCGGCGCGCTGGTCTTCCGCGACGCGTCGATGCTCGACCACCTGCCGTCGTGCTCCGTCGAACCGGGCGCGCGCGGCCCCGAACGGCTGGAACTGGGCCCGCACGCCTACCCGCTGCTGGCCGGGCTGGTGGCGTCGGTCGACTACCTCGCGGGCCTCGACGACGCGGCGATCGGCCCACGTCGAGAGCGCGTGCTGACCTCGTTGGGCTCGGTGAAGGCCTACCAGGCCGGACTGCTGGCTAATCTCATCAACGAACTGCGCTCGCTCCGCCACGTCATGGTGATCGGCGACGCCATGCGGCGGGTCCCCGCCCTGGCGTTCACGGTCGCCGGGGTCAAGGCGGCCGAAGGCGTCGAGCACCTGTCCGAACGCGGGGTCTGCGCCTTCGCCGACCCCGGTCAGCACGGCGTGTTCTCGGTGCTGGGCGTCGGCGAGGTGGGCGGCGCGATCCGGGTGGGTCTCGCCCACTACACGAACGCGGTCGAGGTCGATCAACTCGTGCGGGCGGTCGCCGAGCTGGGGTAAGAGGGCGGGGAGGCCTGGGGTGGACGACTCGCTGGCAAGGGAACTCGCCGATCTGGCAGCGCTGCACCGGCTGGCGCCGATCATGTCCCAGTACCTGCCGACCACGGCGCACGAGCTGCGCCCCGCGGCGCTCGCCGCCGTCGTGGACGAGATCCTCCTCGGCTCCCGCACGGTCCTCGTCGAGTGCGGCTGCGGCTCGTCGTCGGTGATCCTCGCCCGGTTCCTGGCCAAGCGCGGCTTCGGCCACCTGCTGTCCATCGAGCACGACGAGCGCACCGCCGCGTTCGTCGCCAGCCAGCTGCGCCGCGAGGGCCTTGGTCACGTCGCCAGGGTCGTCTACGCCCCTCTGGACGCCCACCCGGCCGCGCTGGGCACCTCCACCTGGTACGCGCCGCGGCTGGTGCACGACGAGGTGTCGGCGTTCGTCGACCGGTACGGCTTGGTCGACCTGCTGCTCGTGGACGGCCCGTCGCTCGGCGACGCCCGCTACCCCGCGCTGCCGGTGCTGCGGGCGGTGCTCGCGCCGGGGGCGGCGGTGCTGGTGGACGACGCCGACCGACCGGGCGAGCAGGCCGTCCTGGTCCGGTGGGCGGAGGAGTTCTCGCTCCGGTTCCGGACCACGCCGCGCACGTCGTTGGCGACCGCGTTGGCGCTCGAATGAGGGGCTAGTGCTGTGGCCGCTAACCCTTGCCGGGTTTCGTGCCGTTCAGGGCGAGGGGTCCACCTGGGCCGCGCGAAACACGGTGAGGATTGCGGCCACCGCACTAGGTCTTGAGCAGC